>NZ_CP113097.1:4507017-4845525 GCF_026625125.1 Pseudomonas putida
CGCCAATGTTCCGTTTTCACCGTTCGAGGCAGGCATAACCTGCTGAATTTCCCCTGGCGCCCAGACGAATGTTGCGTGCACCTCTGACATGCTTGAGGCCCCTCCAGCTACCCAGGAAGCGAGCACCATGACACTGCTCTTCAAAGTCGACCCAGACCGAGGCCGGGCCTGGAAAGCCCTGTTCGCCGAACACGCGCCGGATATCGAAGTGCGGCTCTGGCCGGAGGTCGGCGAACCCACGGATATCCGCTACCTTGCCACGTGGCAACCCCCGGAAGGTATCGCCGAGCGTTTTCCCAACCTTGAGGTGCTGTTCGCGACGTCGGCAGGCGTCGATCAATTCGACACCACTGCACTGCCATCGAGCGTACAGATCGTGCGGATGCTTGATCCCGGTATCGTCGAGGGCATCGTCGAGTACGCGACGATGGCGGTACTGGCACTGCACCGAGACTTGCCGCGTTATCTTCAACAGCAGCGCGAGGGGCGATGGCATGTGCAGCAAAATGTGCCAGCCCGGCAGCGCAGCGTTGGCGTGATGGGGCTGGGTAATCTGGGCCAGGCGGTACTGCGCCGGTTACAAGGTTTTGGCTTTGCCTTGCGGGGATGGTCGCGCACATTGAAACAGTTGGAGGGGGTAGCTTGCCATGCAGGTGACGCTGGCTTAGCGGACTTTCTCGACGGTTGTGAAATTCTGATCTGCCTGCTTCCGCTTACCCCACACACCACCGCGATCCTCGATGCCGACCTGTTCGCCGCCCTGCCGCGGGGCGCCAGCATTATCAACCTCGGACGCGGTGCTCACCTGGTAGAGCAAGACTTGATCCAGGCACTGGACAGCGGTCACCTGCGCCAAGCGATCGTGGATGTGCTGGTCCATGAGCCACCGCAGGCGGAACATAAACTCATGCAACATCCCAATGTGTGGGTGACTCCGCACATTGGTGCAGTGACCCACCCAGAATCAGCATTCTGGGTATTGCTGGACAACCTGCGCAACTACCAGCATGGGCAACCGATGCTTGGGGAAGTAGCCCCGGGAAGGGGGTACTGACGGTGCTTACTGTGGAGCAATCTGCAACTTCAGTGCATCGGTGGTACGCCGTGATGCCTCTGCACTGACTTGCTCGGCCAACAGCCGACTCACATGGCGCAGTTGTTGCGGCGTGACTCCAGTATTGATCGCAATGCCAATAGGGGCCTGGAGCTGAGGCGCCCCCCTCCAGCGCCGAAAGATAATGCACCGCTTTATCCAGCTGTGTCTTGCTAATGCGGCTTGCTACGTAGCAAGCATTTGAAATTTATCCGGTGTTGCCGCATAAATGGACGCACCTATGTCATTACTCTTGAGAGTCCTTGTAGGACGGTGGCGCGGATGACCTCATATTCATGTTTACTGGAACTGCCGTCAGTGCAGACTTACCAAGCACTACGGAGGGGCTCCGGCCTTAGCGGCAAGACGGATGAAGCCTCTGAACGAGGCCTGCCCAATACGCTCTTCGCCGTTCAGATCCTTTATGGGACGGTACCCGTGGGAATGGGGCGCGTAATCGGTGACGGAGGATGCTTCTTCCAAGTTGTGGATATAGCCGTCCTTCCCGCGCATCAAGGCAAAGGCTTAGGAAAACGAATCATGGCTGAAGTTATTAAATACATTCAAGCCAACGTCCCTGAAAGTGGGTACGTCAGCCTTATTGCGGATGGCCAAGCACAAGACCTTTACGCACAGTTTGGTTTCATTCACACGGCACCACGTTCTGTAGGTATGGCTTACAGTTTCCCACCTAAGCCTACCGGTCTCACAGCTTGATGCGATGAACACAGGCTGGCGGTGACAAAGCATTGCGCCAGTTACAGGTATTCCTGGACGATACAGGCCCGGAATGCGTTGGTGAAAGGGCTTCCGCGACGTATGAAATGCTGAAGCCAAGAGCAATCCCGTCCGCTCTCATGGCCAAGGCTGCTCAGGTGCACGCTGGCTTGCTTACAAGTGGGGTGGACGCGGATGATTTTTTCCTGGAGCACTTCGACTTGCTGCAAAGCGTTCTTGCCAACGCTTCAATGGGAGTTGGTGCAGTCGGTGACGGCTGGAGCAGGCATCTGCAAAATATCAAGGACACACTTGAGGAGATCGAGAAATTACATCGCGATTACCTCGGCTCTGGCACCTTGAGTGCCCGCGACGCGTTTTATACCAAGCGCACCGCTTTGTTCATGAAGCTCGAAAAGCAGTTGGGAAACTTCGCCGCGTACGGTTCAGGGTTACGTAACCAAGGAAAGGTCAAGCAGGCATTTGGCATCTCGACCCGCAGCTACCTCCATACAGGCGAGATCGCCGGCTATGCCGATAAGGTATCTGGTGTTGCCAAAGCGTCGAATCTGGTCAAGAAAGGCACGTATATCGGTACTGCGCTGGATGTGGCTGCCACAGGCTTGTCGATTCATAAAGCCTGCACAATGGGCCGGGAGGAGCAGTGCCGCCGCGCCAAATATGTTGAAAGCTCGGCGTTGATAGGTGGCCTGGGAGGCGGCAGCCTCGGGGGGGGCTGCGGGAGGTATGGCAGGGACTGGTGTTTGTGTAGTCGTCCTGGGGATTAGTACAGGCGGCCCAGGAGCGCTGGCTTGTGCTGTAATAGGCGGTGCAGTAGGCG
Organism: Pseudomonas putida; assembly: GCF_026625125.1. Classification (NCBI taxonomy): domain Bacteria; kingdom Pseudomonadati; phylum Pseudomonadota; class Gammaproteobacteria; order Pseudomonadales; family Pseudomonadaceae; genus Pseudomonas; species Pseudomonas putida. The sequence goes on from NZ_CP113097.1 coordinate 4,509,669, forward strand.
GTAAAATCGCCGGTGACTTCGGGAGCGAGAGAGGCGAAAAGGTGGGTGAATTTTTATATCGTGAGGTATCGGAGTGAGTGGAGTTGACCCTGGATTGATTGCGCTGTTGATCCTTGCGCCCATAATTCTGTTGATGATCGTGCTGTGTTACATCGCACATAAGCACACTGAGTACTTTGAGTCGTTTCTTCCGAACTGTACGTACGTGACCGGCAATAAAAAAATATTCCAGCATGCAGGCTTACTGGGCAAAGTCATGCGCACGGGGTCGATCTCTCTGGTGCTGGCGATACCGACAATCTTTTTGCGCAGAGGCTTAATTGACTTAAATGAAGTCAAACGTTTCCCGCCCAACATGAAACGATTACTGGTAAGCATGTTAGCCATCCAAATCGTACTGCTCATTGCGCTTACCATTTCCCATAATGCAGATCGCTGAAAATAATTGACTGGCATTATCGGGACGATGGCCAGATAGATGGCCTCGTCCCAGCTGGCCAACTCCAATCATTTTAAGTCCTAGTTAGAAGTGTACAAAATTGCTTGTAGATGAGCTGACTATACTTTTAAGGCGTCGTTCGTGATACCTCTGGTGGTAAGGACTGATCTTCGCCCCCATCTCCCCTGCCCCTCCCAGCTGTCTAATGTCCACACAAACAACCAGCAAAAATTGCCGCGCGCTTCGGGGAGCCCCTTGCTCAAGAACGCTGCGTCGAGCAGTAAGGGGCGCTGCAAGCACCGCATGCCCAGATCAAACCTCATAGCGAAAACACTGCATATCCAAATAACTATTTCCTGGCGCGATCTTCGGGCTGCGGTTGCTATCGTTTATTGAAGCGAAGCCACACGGCGAAAAAACGCCTCGACGTGATCTCGCTGAACGCAAGACCATGTGAGTCGTGACATGACTGGTCTCTCCCCTGTGCAAGCTCCCAGAAGATTGTTTCGACCCTACCGCGTTGATGGACATGGTACCATCTGCCAACGTTGTCTGGTCGCATAGGTGGAGTTGAAACCTCAGCTATAACTGCTGCATTTTTGAATGCATGCCGGAGTCGGTAGAACCGATAGTCGCCGAAAAACGATGACCCGCATCAGCTATGAAGCTGTTTTGCATAGGATTAATGCTTGACCCATGCGGGCAGGCAGGATGTGAGCAAAACAATGTGCCTAGTCAGGCTGGACCAACGAAAAAGCCCGCAAACCAATGAAGGTTGCGGGCTTTATCATATTTACGTCACGGTGAAGCGCGCCTGTTGCTCGCTCCATTCGGTTGAAAGACTAGAAAGCTGGCTGATACAAGCCCCTCTCCAGCACTCACGAACCGCTTTGCATATGGTGGGTCGTGTAGGATTCGAACCTACGACCAATTGGTTAAAAGCCAACTGCTCTACCAACTGAGCTAACGACCCGTTGGATGGCGCGTATAATACTGATTTCTAACGAGAAATCAACACCCCATCAAAACTTTTTTCAAAAATAACGGGTTGGGTCGTCTACACCGGCAGCCTTGAAGCCATCGGCGCGCAGGCGACAGCTGTCGCACTTGCCACAGGCACGCCCGTCATCGTCGGCCTGGTAGCAGGACACTGTCAGGCTGTAGTCCACACCACGGGCCATACCGGCCTGTACGATCTGCGCCTTGCTCATGTTCTGCAGAGGCGCCTGAATACGGAAGCCCTGCCCCTCGACACCGGCCTTGGTAGCGAGGTTGGCCATGCGCTCGAACGCTTCGACGAACTCAGGTCGGCAATCGGGGTAGCCCGAGTAGTCCACGGCATTGACACCGATGAAGATGTCGCGCGCCTGCAGCACTTCTGCCCAGCCCAGGGCCAAGGACAGGAACACGGTATTGCGCGCCGGCACGTAGGTCACCGGAATGCCCTCACCCGGGGTTTCCGGTACATCGATGCTGCTGTCGGTCAGCGCCGAACCACCTATGCCATCGAGGTTCAAGCCGATGACTTTGTGCTCGACCACGCCAAGGTCACTGGCGACCCGCGCAGCAGCGTTCAATTCAGCCCGATGGCGCTGGCCATAATCGAAACTCATGGTGTAGCAGCTGTAGCCTTCGGCTTTGGCCATGGCGACGACAGTGGCCGAGTCCAGGCCGCCGGACAGCAGGATTACTGCGCGTTTCTCAGTCATGTGCTTTTGCTCCTAATCAACGTCCGGGTTCGTCGTTCCACAGCAGCTTGTGCAGCTGCAGCTGGAAACGCACGGGCAGGTTGTCGGCAACAATCCAGTCGGCCAGATCACTGGCCTTCACCTGGTGATGGCTTGGCGAAAACAGCACCTCGCCGGCTCGCTCGGCGAGGTTGTACTGAATCAGCTTGGACACCGCCCAGTCATAGTCTTCGCGCGAGCAGATGACGAACTTGACCTGGTCATTGCGGGTCAGGTGCTCGATGTTTTCGTAGAGGTTGCGGTGGGACTCTTCGGAGCCCGGGGTCTTGAGGTCCACCACGCGGCTGACGCGCACATCGGTAGCCGAGATGTCCAGGGCACCACTGGTTTCCAGCGAAACCTCATAGCCCGCATCGCACAGACGCTGCAGCAGCGGCAGGGCATTTGGCTGAGCCAGGGGTTCGCCGCCCGTTACGCAGACGTAACGTGGCTTGAAGCCGGCCACCTGCTCCATGATCGAATCGAGGCTACGCACAGTACCGCCACTGAACGCGTAGGCACTGTCGCAATATTGACAGCGCAGGGGGCAACCGGTCAGGCGCACGAATACCGTGGGCAGCCCAGCCGTGCGTGTTTCACCCTGCAAAGAGTAAAAGATTTCGGTGATGCGTAATGTGTCTTGCATGATCGCCACGGGCGTGACAGCTAAACAGGCTGTCCGCCTCCGTCAGGCACTGTCGCGGACTCGACATGGCGTTATCCGCAGCAGCGTGTTTAAGAAAAAGGGCGCTGATTCTAACGAAAAAACCCGCGACTGGCGCGGGTTTCTTTTGAACGGTGTTACTTAGAGCTTCTGCAGGTCACGCTGCGCCAGCTGTGCGGCGGAGGTGCCGGGGTACTGGGTAATGACTTGCTGCAGGATGCCCTTGACCTTGTCGGTATGGCCCATGCGGCGCTCGACGTCGGCCAGCTTGTACAGGGAGTCCGGTACCTTGCTGTGCTTGGGATACTTCTGGCTGACCTGGGCAAAAGCCTGGCTGGCACTTTGCAGGTCACCCTTGGCCAGGTTCACCTCACCCAACCAGTACTGGGCGTTGCCTGCGTACTGGCTGTTCGGGTACTTGCGCAGGAAGGCGGCGAACGCCTGGCTGGCCTTGTCGAAGTCCTTCTGCTTGATCAGGTCGAAAGCCGCATCGTAATAGAGCTTTTCTTTCGCCGGATCACCCGGCTCGCTGTTGGCGGCCGGCTGCTGTGCAGCAGCGCCAGCGGCGCCTGCTGCTGCACCGGCGGCGGCATCGGGTGCACCACCGGTGGAGGAATTATCGGGGGTCGCGGCAGGCGCGCCACCACTGTTGATGCGGCGGTCCAGATCCTGGTAACGCTCCAGGCTTTCCTGCTTCATGCGGGCGACATCGTTTTGCAGCTCTTCGATGATGCCTTGCTGGCGGGATATCTGGTCCTGCATCTGTTGCAGCTGCATGAACAGCTGGCCCTGTGCTGAGGCAGGGGTCGAAGCCCCTGCCCCGGCATAGGCGCCGCTCGTGCCATAACCCGAAGGTGGGTAAGCACCTGCGTTGTCATCTACTACAGGAACCGCAGCCCACGCCGAAAGCGGAAGGCTGAGTGCGAGGACGGTCACAGCACGACGGCACATACGCATAAGAACTTACTTACGCAGTTCTACGCGGCGGTTCTGAGCCCAGGACTGCTCGTCGTTGCCGGTGGCAACTGGACGCTCTTCGCCGTAGGAAACCAGTTCCAGCTGAGCAGGGGAAACGCCCTGCAGAACCAGGTAGCGCTGAACGGCCTTGGCACGACGCTCGCCCAGAGCCATGTTGTACTCGCGAGTACCGCGCTCGTCGGTGTTGCCTTCCAGAACAACGCGGTTGCCGTTGGCCTTCAGGTCCTTGGCGTGAACGTCCAGAGCGCGCATGGCTTCTGGCTTCAGGTCCGAGCTGTCGTATTCGAAGTAGAAGGTGGTGATTGCGCGCAGGGCGGCTTCTTCGCTCAGGGAACCGTCAACAGCGCCAGTGTTGGCACCGTAGCCAGCGTTAGGATCGACAGCGCCTTCGCCAGCGTTGTCACCGCCCTTCGAGGAGCAACCTACAGCTACAGCCATGGCCAGAGCCAGCGCAGCAAATTTACCAAACTTCAGCATTTCCATCGTGAAACTCCTAATGAAACCCCAGTGTGTTAAGCAAAACGTATTACGCCGCAATCAGTTCAGGTAAGGGGACCAGGACGGTTCTCTGACTTCGCCTTGAGCGGTAGGAAGTGGGAGCCTCACGCGGCCATTAAGCGACACGAGCATCAAGACTCCCCGGCCCTGCTGGCGGGTGGCGTAGATTAGCATGGTGCCGTTTGGCGCAACAGTGGGAGACTCATCAAGACTTGTTTCCGAGAGAATCTTTACACTTCCTCTTTGCAAGTCTTGCGCCGCCACTTTGAAGTTGGTGAAACCCTGCTGACGATGGATCATTACCAACGTCTTTTCATCCGCCGAAAGCTTCGGGTTGGCGTTGTAGTTACCAACGAACGTCACACGCTCGGCGCTGCCGCCACTGACCGACTGTTTGTAGATCTGCGGCTTGCCGCCACGGTCGGAGGTGAAATACAGGGTGTTGCCATCCTTGCCCCAGAACGGCTCGGTATTGATACCTGGGCCGGCAGTGACACGGCTGATCTGGCGCGAAGCCACGTTCATCACGTAGATGTCCGGGTTACCGTCCTTGGACAGCACGAACGCCAGGCGCGAACCATCCGGCGACCAGGCAGGCGCGCCGTTGAGGCCTTCGAAGTTGGTCACCTGTTCACGACGGCCTGTGTCGATGTGCTGGATGAAAATGCGCGGACGCTTCTGCTCGAACGAGACATAGGCGATACGCTTGCCGTCCGGGGCGAAACGCGGCGACAGGATAGGCTCACGCGACTGCAGCAACGTCACTGCACGCGCACCGTCGTAGTCCGAACGCTGCAGGGTGTAGCGGGTATTGTTGGTCGAGAAGCGCTCGGCGGTCACGTACAGCATGCGGGTGGAAAACGCACCCTTGATACCGGTGAGCTTCTCGAACGACTGGTCGGCAATGTAGTGCGACATGTCGCGCAGCTGGTCGACGCTGCCGGCAACGCTGCCGGTCAGCACTTGCTGCTCGGTGGCGACGTTGAACAGCGCGTACTGCACCTGCAGGCGGCCGCCCGACGGTACGATGCTGCCGACCATCACGTACTGGGCGCCCAGGGCTTTCCAGTCACGGAAGATCACTTCGCTGGCCTGGGTAGGCTGGCTGATCATGTTCTGCCGCGGGATGGGCGCGTAGTAGCCGGAGTTGCGCAGGTCATTACCAATGATATCGGCCATGTCTTCCGGCAGCACACTGCCACCCTGCAGACCGAACGGCACTACCGCGATAGGCGTTGCCCGATCGCTGCCGCTGGTGACCAGGATGTTCTTTTCCTCTGCCATGGCCATGCCTGCCACGCAGCACAGCATGACCAGCAGTCCTCGAAGGAGTTTAATCACAACGCTAGATCCTCAGGTGTAAATGTCATCTTGAACGAACGATACGGATTGAACTCGTTCGGCTTCAAGCCCTGCATTTCGGTCAGACGACCGATGTTCTTGACCGCTGCCACCGCCGAACTGTCGAACGGGCCGTCACCACTGGAGCGCGATACGCTGACATTGGTGATGGTGCCATCGGGCAGCATGTTGATCTGCAGGACTACCGTCATGCCCTTGCGCGCTGAAGGGGGACGCGCCCAACCTTCGGCCGCTCGCATGCGGATCAGGTCGTCGAAATCGCCGGCCACCTGGTCGCCCTGCTCGTCGGCCAGCGCCTGCTGCCGCTCGGTGGAATCAGACAACAGCTCGGCCAGGGCCTGGGCTTTCTTGTCTTCTGCCGCCTTGCGGGCCGCTTCCTGTGCCTTTTTCTTCTGGGCATCTGCAGCGGCCTTTTTCTTGGCCTCTTCAGCTGCCTTCTTCTTCGCTTCCTCAGCCGCCGCTTTTTTCTTGGCGTCCTCGGCTGCTTTCTTCTTGGCCTCCTCGGCTGCCTTCTTCTTGGCATCCTCGGCGGCTTGTTTCTTCGCCTCTTCGGCAGCCTGCTTCTTGGCCTCTTCCTCAGCCTTTTTCTTGGCGATGTCGGCCTGCTGCTTTTCAGCGGCCTTTTTCGCCTCGTCGGCCTTTTTGGCTTCGGCGGCTTTCTTGGCTTCGGCGGCCTTGGCAGCGTCTTCTGCCTTCTTCGCCTCAGCAGCTTCGCGAGCCTCTTCGGCCTTTTGAGCGGCATCGGCTTTCTTTTGTTCCGCGGCCTTCACGGCTTCCTGCTCGACCTTCTTCTGTTCCAGCTGCTCGACTTCGGTCTGACGCGCGGCGGTTTTCTTCGCTTCCCCGGCAATCTTCTGATTGGTCTGGGTGGTCGCCTGGCTCTTGGACTTGAGCTGATACAGCGTAGCCTGAACGATCGGCTTGGAAGGCGGCAATTCTGGCGTCATGGCAAAACTGACGAACAGCAATGCGAACACAAGCACATGCAGGCCGATGGCCCAGACACTGGGCCAGAAGTAGCTTTCCGAGGCGGATGGCTCTCGCTGTTGCATCAGGGCGCCTCGGTAATCAGGCCAACGTTACCGACACCGGCCTTCTGCAACCCGCCCATGGCACCCATGACCGCGCCGTAGTCGACAGCCTTGTCGCCACGAATGAAGACCTGGGTCTGCTTGCCCTGGTCGCGACCGGCGGCAATGATCTTGGTCACTGCACTGGTCATTTCGGGCAAGGTCATGGCCTTGTCCATCTGCTTGTCGGTATCGACTTCGCTGCCCAGGTTCCAGTAATACGTCTTGTCGGCTTTGATGGAGATGGTCAGGATCTGGACATTGTTGTCCTGCGGCAAGGCTTCGCTGGAAACCTTGGGCAGGTCGACCTTCACGCCCTGATTGAGCATGGGAGCCGTCACCATGAAGATGACCAGCAGCACCAGCATCACGTCGATGTAGGGCACCACGTTCATCTCGGCGACCGGCTTGCGTTTGTGGCGAACTCGGGCCATGGGTTTGTACCTGATTACTCTTCGCTGGTGTGCACTTTGCGGTGCAGGATCGCCTGGAACTCGTCGGCGAAGGTGTAGTAACGACCGATCAGCACTTCGCTGCGTGCGGCGAAACGGTTGTAGGCGATAACCGCCGGGATTGCCGCGAACAGACCGATGGCGGTAGCGATCAGCGCTTCGGCGATACCCGGGGCCACGGTGGCCAGGGTCGCCTGCTGGGCGCTGGCCAGGCCGCGGAAGGAGTTCATGATGCCCCACACGGTACCGAACAGACCGATGTACGGGCTGGTGGAACCGACAGTGGCGAGGAACGGCAAGCTCTGCTCGAGTTTTTCTTCCTCACGCGAGATGGCTACGCGCATGGCCCGGCCAACGCCTTCCATGACCGCGTCGGGGTCCACACCCGGCTGCTGGCGCAGGCGAGAGAACTCCTTGAAGCCGGCCCGGAACACTTGCTCAACGCCCGAATCCGGGTCCGGGTTGCTGCCTGCCTGACGGTACAGCTTGGACAGGTCGATACCCGACCAGAAGCGTTCCTCGAAGGCATCCAGCGCACGACGACCGGCGCGCAGCATGGTGCTGCGCTGGAAGATCATGATCCATGAGGTGACCGAGGCGGCCACCAGGGTCAGCATTACCAGCTGTACCACCACGCTGGCATTGCTGACCAGACTCCACATGGAGGTATGGTCGACGACGTTAGCTTCCACGCTTATTCTCCTGCATTCGATTGAGTACCCGAGCCGTCCGCCACAAAGGCGTCGCGCAGCTTGGGGGGTATGGCTCGGGGTTTGAAAGTGTCGGCGCGCACGGCGGCCACCAGGAACTGCCCTTCGCAGAGCAGCGTTTCATCCTTTTCCCGCCAGACCTGCTGCACGAAACGCAGGCTGGCGCGATTGAGTTCAAGTACTTGCGCGGTCACTCGAAGTTCGTCGTCCAGGCGCGCCGGCGCGTGATAGCGCGCTTCGCTCGAATGGACCACGAACAACAGGTTCTCACCGGCCAGTTGCTGCTGGGAAAAACCCAGGTGCCGCAGGCGCTCGGTCCGCGCGCGCTCCATGAATTTCAGGTAGTTGACGTAATACACCACGCCACCGGCATCGGTATCTTCGTAATAGACGCGACAGCGGTGAGCGAAAGGTTCCAGGCCATTTTGCGCGCGCATACTCTAGTGCTTACTCCTCAGCTTGCCAATCCGCTGCAGCAACTGTTTTTTCTTCATTAATGTCGTATTGCCAGCGCACCCGAGGCATGCCAGCGGTAGGACCACGAAAAGCGGGTTTCGATCTGTCATTCATCGCCTGCTTCAGAAAATTCTGCCCCCTCACCCAAGCGCCCGGGAACATTCAGGCCAAAGTGCAGGTAGGCATGGCGGGTGACCACGCGCCCGCGCGGCGTGCGCATGATGTAACCCTGCTGAATCAGATAAGGCTCAAGCACATCCTCGATGGTATGACGCTCTTCGCTGATCGCTGCCGCCAGGTTATCCACGCCCACCGGGCCGCCATCGAACTTTTCGATCATGGTCAGCAGCAGGCGGCGGTCGGAATGGTCGAAGCCACGCTCGTCGACGTCCAGCAGGTTGAGCGCCATGTCGGCCACCGCCTTGGTGATCTGCCCCTTGCCGCGCACCTCGGCATAGTCACGCACGCGGCGCAGCAAACGGTTGGCGATACGCGGCGTGCCGCGGGCACGGCGGGCGATCTCGTAAGCCCCCTGGTCCTCGATGACCAGCCCCAGAATATTGGCCGAACGGCTGACGATGGTCGCCAGGTCCTTGTCGCTGTAGAACTCCAGGCGCTGGACGATCCCGAAGCGATCGCGCAGCGGGTTGGTGAGCATGCCGGCGCGGGTCGTGGCCCCCACAAGGGTGAAGGGCGGCAGGTCCAGCTTGATCGAGCGGGCAGCCGGGCCTTCGCCGATCATGATATCGAGCTGGAAGTCCTCCATGGCCGGATACAGCACCTCCTCGACCACCGGCGACAGCCGGTGAATCTCGTCGATGAACAGTACGTCATGCGGTTCGAGGTTGGTCAGCATGGCCGCCAGGTCGCCCGGGCGCTCGAGAATCGGCCCCGAGGTACTCTTGACCGATACGCCCATTTCCTGGGCGATGATATTGGCCAAGGTGGTCTTGCCCAGGCCTGGCGGACCGAAGATAAGCGTGTGGTCGAGCGATTCGTTGCGACCGCGGGCAGCCTGGATGAACAGCGCCATCTGCTCGCGCACCACCGGCTGGCCGATGTATTCGTCCAGGCGCAGCGGGCGGATGGCACGGTCCTGGACTTCTTCGCGGTCGCGGCCACTGGCGGCAATCAGGCGGTCGGCTTCGATCACTTGGTAATCATCCCTTTGAGGCTGCGACGGATCAGCTCCTCACTGCTCAGCCCGGCCTTGTCCTTGATCGCGGACACTGCCTTGCTGGCTTCCTGCGGCTTGTAGCCCAAAGAAACCAGGGCGCTGACGGCATCGGCCTCGGCGCTGGAGGCGCTGCTGACCGGCACCGGCCCATCCGAAACAAGCGTGAACATGGCCGGTGAGGTTTCCCAGGCCTTGAAGCGGTCTTTGAGCTCGACCAGCAAGCGCTCGGCGGTCTTCTTGCCCACACCAGGCACACGCACCAGCGCCGAGGTGTCCTGGGCCTGGACGCAACGCACCAGTTCGTCGGCCTCAAGGCCCGACATCAAGGCCAGCGCCAGCTTCGGGCCCACGCCATTGAGGCGGATGAGCTCGCGGAACAGTTCGCGCTCGCGCTTTTCATGAAAGCCATAGAGCAGGTGGGCATCTTCGCGCACCACCAGATGGGTATGCACGGTGACCGTTTCGCCGACTTTCGGCAGGCGGTACAGCGTGGTCATGGGCACTTCAAGCTCATAACCCACGCCATTGACGTCGATAATCAGGTGCGGCGGTTGCTTTTCCGCCAGGGTGCCGCGCAAACGTCCAATCACGTTTCGATCCTTCCTCTCGGGGAGCCGATCAAAGACCGCTCAACCCTATCAGCAAATACGTCGGGTGAACGTGCCACCCTGACAAAATGTGTATCAGCTCATGAAGCAGCTACAGACGCAAGCGCCCACCGCGCCGCCGCGCCGTGGCCAGGCCGTGCGGCACCAGGCTGGAACGGGTATGGGCATGGCACAGGGCAATCGCCAGGGCATCAGAGGCATCGATCTGTGGTTTCTGGGTCAGCTTGAGCAGGTGCATGACCATCAGCATCACCTGCTCCTTGTTAGCCCCGCCAGTGCCGGCCACGGCCTGTTTGACCTGAGTCGCGCTGTATTCGGCGATTTCCAGGCCGGCCTCGGCGGCGGCGACGATGGCCGCGCCGCGTGCCTGGCCAAGCTTGAGCGCCGAATCAGGGTTGCGCGCCATGAACACGCGCTCGATACCCATGGTCACGGGGCCATGTTGGGCAATGATTTCACTGACACCGCGAAAAACGATCTGCAGGCGCTCGTGCAGCTCGCCGCTGCCGGTTCGGATACAACCCGACGCCACGTACTCGCAACCACGGGCAGTCTGGCGCACAACGCCATAACCGGTGATGCGCGAGCCGGGGTCGATACCAAGAATCAGAGTCATAACGCCTTTCGTGTAGGGGGTGCTTGAAAGCCTGAGCTCAATTCAAGGCTATTGGGGCCGCTGCGCAGCCCATCACCGGCAAGCCTGCTCCCACAGATGCAGCGCAACGCTTGAGGGGTGCGCTTGACTACAGGAGCGGGCCTGCCGGCGATGGGCCGCCCAGCGGCCCCAATTACAACCTTGCTGGCGACACCTTAGCCGAGTTTTTCCATGATCTCGTCGGAAATCTGTGCATTGGAATAGACGTTCTGCACATCATCCAGGTCTTCGAGCATGTCGATCAGCTTGAGCACTTTCTCCGCGCCCTCCTGATCCAGCTCGGCACTGGTGGTCGGCTGCATGACGATTTCCGCGTCTGCGGCCTTGAAGCCGGCTTCTTCCAAGGCGTTACGCACGGCATAGAAGCTGTTGAACGAGGTGAACACCTCGAACGAGCCATCTTCGTTGGCCACCACATCGTCGGCGTCGGCTTCCATGGCGGCTTCCATCAGCGCATCTTCGTCCACGCCCGGCGCAAAGCTGATCTGCCCCTTGCGCTCGAACAGGTAGGCCACCGAGCCATCGGTACCAAGGTTGCCGCCACACTTGGTGAAGGCATGCCGCACAGCGGCTGCGGTACGGTTGCGGTTGTCGGTCATGGCCTCGACCATGATCGCCACCCCGCCCGGGCCGTAACCCTCGTAGCTCAGCTCTTCAACGTTATCGCTTTCGTTGGTACCGGCACCACGGGCCACAGCGCGATCGATGATATCGCGGCTCATGTTGGCACCCAGGGCCTTGTCCAGCGCCAGGCGCAAGCGCGGGTTGGAGGCCGGGTCACCTCCGCCCTGCTTGGCAGCGACGGTCAGCTCACGGATCCACTTGGTGAAGATCTTGCCTCTCTTGGCATCCTGGCGCTCTTTGCGGTGCTTGATGTTCGCCCACTTGGAATGACCAGCCATAACGACTCCAAACTCTTGAAACACAAACAATTGCGCCCCCGAGAGGGGCGCAACAACAAATTCCTGCGCCGAAACGCAAAGGCGCATCCATCTGGATGCGCCCGGGGTCCGCTTACTCGACCTTGGTCTGTTCGCGCAGGCGGATATGCAGCTCGCGCAGGGCCTTGGCATCAACCAAACCAGGCGCCTGAGTCATCACGCACGCGGCGCTCTGGGTTTTCGGGAAGGCAATCACTTCACGGATCGACTGGGCACCGGTCATCAGCATGACCAGGCGGTCCAGACCGAAGGCCAGGCCACCGTGAGGCGGAGCACCGAACTTCAGGGCATCGAGCAGGAAGCCGAACTTCTCTTCCTGTTCTGCTGCTTCGATCCCCAGCAGGCGGAACACCACCTGTTGCATCTCTTTGCGGTGGATACGGATCGAACCGCCACCCAGTTCGGTGCCGTTCAGCACCATGTCGTAGGCACGCGACAGCGCGGTGGCCGGGTTGGCCTCGAGCTCTTCGGGGGTGCACTTGGGCGCGGTGAACGGGTGGTGCAGGGCGGTGAAGCTGCCGTCTTCGTTCTCTTCGAACATCGGGAAGTCGACGACCCACATCGGTGCCCACTCGCAGGTCAGCAGTTCGAAGTCGTGGCCCAAACGGATACGCAGCGCGCCCAGGGCCTCGCTGACGACCTTGAACTTGTCGGCACCGAAGAACACGATGTCGCCGTCTACGGCACCTACGCGATCGAGGATCACGTTGAGGTTGGCTTCAGGGATGTTCTTGACGATCGGCGACTGCAGGCCTTCGACGCCTTTGGCACGCTCGTTGACCTTGATGTACGCCAGGCCACGGGCGCCGTAGATGCCGACGAACTTGGTGTACTCGTCGATCTTGCTGCGCGGCATGCTGGCGCCACCTGGCAGGCGCAGTGCGGTAACGCGGCACTTCGGATCGTTGGCCGGGCCTGCGAAGACCTTGAAGTCGACATCTTTGAGCTGGTCGGCGACGTCAACCAGTTCCAGCGGGTTACGCAGGTCTGGCTTGTCGGAACCGTAGCGGCGCATGGCTTCTTCGAAGGTCATGTGCGGGAATTCGCCGAACTCCAGGTCCAGCACTTCCTTGAACAGCTTGCGGATCATGCTCTCGGTCAGGCCCATGATCTCGGACTCATCGAGGAAACTGGTCTCGATGTCGATCTGGGTGAACTCCGGCTGACGGTCAGCGCGCAGGTCTTCGTCACGGAAGCATTTGGCGATCTGGTAGTAGCGGTCGAAGCCGGCGACCATCAGCAGCTGCTTGAACAGCTGAGGCGACTGCGGCAGCGCGAAGAAGCTACCAGCGTGGGTACGGCTGGGCACCAGATAGTCACGCGCGCCTTCTGGCGTTGCGCGGGTGAGGATCGGCGTTTCGACGTCGAGGAAGCCATTTTCGTCCAGGAAGCGACGAATGCTGCTGGTGATGCGCGAACGCAGGCGCAGCTTGTCGGCCATTTCCGGGCGACGCAGATCGATGAAGCGGTAGCGCAGGCGGGTTTCCTCGCCGACGTCAGAGTATTCGTTCAGCGGGAACGGCGGGGTTTCAGCTTCGTTGAGCACGTTGAGCTGGTAACCGAGGATTTCGATGGCACCGGAAGCCATGTTGGCATTCACCGCGCCCTCGGGGCGCTTGCGCACCTTGCCGGTGATCTGCACCACGTATTCGCTGCGCACGCGGTCGGCCGCAGCGAAGGTTTCGGCGCGATCGGGATCGAAGACGACCTGGGCCATGCCCTCGCGGTCACGGATGTCGAGGAAGATCACCCCGCCGTGGTCGCGGCGACGATGGACCCAGCCGCAAAGGGTGACTTCCTGGCCGTCCAGGCTCTCGTTCAGTTGGCCGCAATAATGGCTGCGCATCATGATGGTGGTTTCGCTTCTCGTGATTCGTGTATTCGATGGAGGCCTTGGCCGCCCCAGGGGGCTAATACTGCAAGACCCGGCTACTGCAATTCAACTCAGTCGGCCTTGTCGCCGCCTGCCAGATTCTTTTTAGCCCCGGTCTTGAAGTCGGTTTCGTACCAGCCGCTACCGCTCAGGCGAAATCCAGGGACCGACAACAGTTTCTTCAATGCCGGCGCCTGGCAGGCCGGACAGTCGGTCAGCGGCGCTGCACTGATCTTCTGCAACGCTTCCATCCGGTGATCGCAGGATGCACATTGATAGTCATAAAGGGGCATGGGTGTCTCTCGTCAACCATTACGCTGGCTGCCCGGGGCAGCAAAAAGCGGGATTATATATGGTTAACAGGCACTGCGCAGCCCGCCTGGCGATCAGCGTCCTGCAACCACGCGACGCAGATCACCCGCACCAGGCCGCTGAAGTTGCGCACCCCGCCCTGGCGCAGGTGCACTTCACGGTCCACATAGGAAAGTACGGCACTGACGGAGCACTCATTGGCCTCTGCGATGCGCTCGAGGATGCGCCAATAGACTGCCTCCAGGCGCAAGCAGGTGGAAAAACCGTTGAGCCGGACCGAGCGCGATACCGGCTGAATCTGCATCATGTCGAAATCCGCCTTGAACGGATCAATGCTTTGCCTGCCCAGGCAGCGGCCTTTGCCTACTACACGCTTGCTCGCTTGCATCATGCGCCCACATCCTCGCCACAGGTATGTTCCCCTGCACCGCAAGACAGGCACGGAGCAGGAACCAGAGGCTCAATGAAGCGCGTGCGGCCGGGCGCAAAGCAGCGGCAAAGCCTTCCCGCGCAAACGAAAAAGCCCGGTGAGCGTCACTCGACCGGGCTTTGCAGGCCGCTTTTCATACAAGCGGCTGATCATTTACCGTCAAGCAGTACCCGCAGCATCCATGCAGTCTTTTCGTGCACCTGCATACGCTGGGTCAGCAGATCGGCAGTTGGCTCATCACTGACCTTGTCCACTACCGGGAAAATACTGCGGGCGGTACGCACGACCGCCTCCTGCCCCTGGACAAGCTGATGGATCATCTCGTCCGCTGCGGGCACCCCTTCCTCTTCCTTGATGGAAGAATGCCGTGCATAAAAAGCATAAGAACCCGGCGCCGGGAAGCCCAGGGCGCGGATCCGCTCGGCGATGGAATCAACGGCCAGCGCCAGCTCGTTGTATTGCTCTTCGAACATCAGGTGCAGGGTACGGAACGAAGGACCGGTGACGTTCCAGTGAAAGTTGTGGGTTTTCAGATACAGCACATAGGTATCCGACAACAGACGGGACAGCCCTTCGACGATGGACTTGCGATCTTCTTCACTGATACCGATATCGATTGCCATGAAGTTCCCCTTTTTCATATGGCTTGATGATGATCAAGCGGGCCTCACACACTGTATCAATACTTCGCGCCACGCGCCCATGACACAGGGCAACTCATCGCCGGCAGCCACCTGCGGTTTGAGAAGGCCCCGCGTTTGCTGTTAAATAGGCACTGTGCCACCCGTGCGTGCTGTTATTGCCGGGTGCATAGGCTGGCTCACCATGTGTTCGCGCTCTACACCTCATGCGCACCATGCCGCCAGCTCTTCCTGTGATCGGCCTTATCAATTGCGAGCCAACCCCATGTTCAAGATCGTCCATCTGTTGACGGGCGCTGCAGCTTTGCTGCTATCGCTCATACCCAGCCTGAAATACGACGCAACTCCCTTCCTGCAGCAACCGGACGCGGTCTACCTGGCCCTGCTCGGCCTGCTCAACCTACAGCTGGCACCTGTCGTGCCGCTGTATTACCGCGGCGCCCGCCAGCAATTGCAGCATCTGGCCTGCGCCTTGCTGGTGGTGGCCGTGGTACTGCAAACCCTGACCTTGCTGGCCCGCCCCGAAATGGGCAACCTGGCAGCCTTGGTCTGCGCAGGCCTGGCGGTCATTCTGCACCTGGCTGCAGGCTTGGCCCGTAGCCCCAGAAAAAGCCGACCAAGCCAAGGCGCGCCGCAGGAGACCGGCACGCGCGATACCGGCACGGTGAAGTGGTTCAATACCTCTAAAGGCTTTGGATTCATTTCCCGCGATTCGGGTGACGATATCTTCGTCCACTTTCGCGCCATTCGTGGCGAAGGCCATCGCATCCTGGTCGAAGGCCAGCGTGTGGAGTTCTCGGTAATGCACCGCGACAAGGGCCTGCAGGCCGAAGACGTGGTCGCGGTATCCCGCCGCTGACCCTGCGCAGCCCTGGGGCAACCCCAGGGCTGGCACCCATCAGTAATGAGGCGGCGGCGCTTCCTCGCCCTCACTGCCATACTGACCGACCATTTCCTCGTAACGCTTGATCAACTCGGCCATCTGCAACTGCAGGCGCTGAATCACCCACCCCTGCTCGACCACCACGTCATTGAGTTCCTGAATGGTGTCGTCCTGAAACGCCTGACGGGTTTCCAATTCGACTATGCGCGATTCCGGCGACATGTCAGGCCTCCTCATAGGCGTCATCGAGCAGAACGCGCAAGCGCTGGCGAATGGCATCGACCTGCCCCGGCCCGTATTCGACAGCGGGCACCTTGCCCCAGACCGGCGCCGGCCAGGCGGCATCCCCGTGGCGACGGACAATCACATGCATGTGCAGTTGGCTGACCACATTACCCAGTGTGGCAACGTTCATCTTGTCTGCCGCGAACTCCGTTTTGAGTGCCTCGGCCAGGCAGGTGGTTTCTTTCCACAACTGCGCCTGATCGTCCGGGCTCAGGTCGAACAGTTCGCTTACGCCGGCGCGCTTGGGTACCAGAATGAACCAAGGGTAGTTGGCATCCTTGCTAAGCAGCAGACGGCACAGCGGGAAGTCTCCAAGAACCAAAGAGTCCTGCTGCAAACGCAAATCCATCTCAAACACTGAAAACCTCCACCAACGAAAAGGGGCCCGGCGTGCGGGTCTATGGCGCAAGGATACTCTGCTTCGCCCACGCAAGCATGCTGCACGCCCCCAGACTGCACCCTTATTGCACAGGAATCGCTTCAGCCTGCACAGGCGCGGTAACACTCCGCTACTTTTCGCACCAAAATGAGGCCGCAAACGAGTACACCACTACGCTTTCACACACACAAATGACTCAACTTGAACAGCGAGCGGTAACACATTGACTTGCAAGGCAGGTTTTTAATTTGCGGGCGGGCTGCTGCCTGATACGCCATCAGCCAGCAGCCGCCCCGTGTTTACGGGCATTTTCCAGCCACGTGAGCGGCATTTGTGAAAATTTCATGAACCGTTGTTAATTTTGAGCACGCTTGTTGCATTCTTCTCACATCAAGTCGGCACGACATCTGCATAAAGCGATGGACGCAACAAATAACAACAGCCGCTTTGGATCCACCAGGGAGTTTCCCCAACCGAAATCGATAGTTACAGAATCGTTACGGTGACAGGAACAGCGCTGGCGTTGTACGGCTCGGAATTCCGGGACGTGATTTGCGACATGGAAATACCTGAAAGCGACATGGCCGTAAACTTCGCGAAACGTTGTATATGCCCATATCGCCAACAACAGTCTGCGTGCTATACATTTCCGCCGACATAACAAGAAAGAGCTGCCCCATATAACTAAAAGACTTGGGCGCAGCGGTACTCTTCCTAAAAACCAAAGGAGCAAATCACGATGCGCGTGATGAAGTGGAGCATGATCGCCCTGGCCGTTTCGGCAGGGACCTCGCAGCTGGCCTTTGCCTCTGCACAGGACGAATCCAAGGGTTTCATCGAAGACAGCCAGCTGAACGTCAAGACTCGCATGCTGTACTTCAGCCGTGACGCTCGTAACAATGATCGGGACCCTATTACCGGCGATCGCCAGAGCCGCACAGAAGAAACCGGCCTCGGCTTCCTCGGTACCTTTGAGTCGGGCTTCACCCAAGGCACCGTAGGCTTCGGTGTCGATGCCATCGGCATGCTCGGCCTGAAACTGGACAGCGGCAAAGGCCGTGCCGGTACCGGCCTGTTCCCGCAAGGCTCCGACGGCCGCTCGCAGGATGACTACTCCGAAGCCGGTGGCGCTGTGAAAATGCGCATCTCCAACACTGTGCTGAAGTACGGTAACCAGTTCACCGCCCTGCCGGTATTCGCTACCGACGACAGCCGACTGCTGCCGGAAGTCGCCGAAGGCGCCTTGATCACCAGCGACGAGATCGAAGGCCTGACCCTGCACGCCGGTCACTTCACCGGCATGAACGCCCAGGCCCAGACCTACCGCGACAGCCTGCGCCTGACTGAAGCCAACATCGTCGGTGGTACCTATGCCCTGACCGACAGCCTCAGCACCAGCCTGTACTACTCCAAGGTCGAAGACTACTGGCGCAAGTACTACGGCAATGTCAACTGGGCACTGCCGATTTCGGACAAGCAAGGCCTGGTGTTCGACTTCAACATCTATGACACCAAGAGCGAAGGCAGCGCCCTGTACAAAGCGTACGACGGCGACAAGCTCGACAACACCGCTTTCAGCCTGTCGGCTGCGTGGAACATCGGCGCTCATACCTTCACCATCGTGCATCAGCGCGTCCACGGTGATGGTGACTACGGTTACGGCGTCGACGGTGGCGGCACCGTCTTCCTGGGTAACTCGGTGGCCCGTTCCGACTTCAACGCAGAAGACGAGAAGTCCTGGCAAGCGCGCTACGACCTGAACTTCGCTGAGTTCGGCGTACCCGGCCTGACCTTCATGACCCGTTACGTGCGCGGTACCGACGCCAATGTCGCAGGCACTTCCAACGGTAAGGAATGGGAACGCGACATCGACATCAAGTACGTGTTGCAGGAAGGCCCGGCCAAGGACCTCAGCTTCCGCGTCCGTCAGGCCACCTACCGCTCCTCCGACGGCGTCTACTACGGCTCCCCGTCGCTGGACGAACTGCGCCTGATCGTCGAGTACCCGCTGAGCATCCTGTAAGCCACGCTTATAGTGCCCCGCACCTGAAAAAGCCCGGCACGCTCGCCGGGCTTTTTCTTGGCTGACAATTACCCCGCCCTGGGGCATCCTGTACGCCTTCGTTTCGCCCCCGTACAATGCGGGGTCATTTCAATGTCTTAGGCAATCGACACGGCTAACCATGCGCACCAGTCAATATTTGCTCGCCACCCAGAAAGAAACCCCTGCCGACGCAGTGGTCATCAGCCATCAGCTCATGCTGCGTGCCGGCATGATCCGCAAGCTGGCTTCCGGCCTGTACACCTGGCTGCCGATGGGCTTGCGGGTCATGCGCAAGGTCGAAGCCGTGGTGCGCGAGGAAATGAACGCCGCCGGCGCCCTGGAAGTGCTGATGCCCAGCATCCAGCCCGCCGAACTGTGGCAGGAATCCGGCCGCTGGGAACAGTATGGCCCCGAGCTGCTGCGCCTGAAGGATCGCCACCAGCGCGATTTCTGCGTAGGCCCGACCCACGAAGAAGTCATCACCGACCTGGCCCGCAACGAGCTGTCCAGCTATAAACAGCTGCCGCTCAACCTGTACCAGATCCAGACCAAGTTCCGTGACGAGATCCGCCCGCGCTTCGGCTTGATGCGTGGCCGCGAATTCATCATGAAGGACGCCTATTCCTTCCATGCCGACCAGGCTTCCCTGCAGGAAACCTACGACCGCATGCACCAGGCGTACTCCAACATCTTCACCCGCCTGGGCCTGGATTTCCGTCCAGTGCAGGCCGACACCGGCTCCATCGGCGGCAGCTACTCGCATGAGTTCCATGTGCTGGCATCGTCTGGCGAAGACGATGTGATCTTCAGCGACAGCTCCGACTACGCTGCCAATATCGAGAAAGCCGAAGCCATCCCGCGTGAGACCGTGCGCCCAGCGCCAACCGAGGAGCTGCGCCTGGTCGATACGCCAGAGGCCAAGACCATCGCCCAGCTGGTCGAGAACCACGGCTTGCCGATCGAGAAGACCGTCAAGACCCTGATCGTGCGCGGCGCGGAAGAAGGCAAGCTGATTGCCCTGATCGTACGTGGCGACCACGAACTGAACGAAATCAAGGCTACCAAGCTCGAGCAGGTTGCCGACCCATTGGTCATGGCCACCGAAGCCGAGCTGCGCGATGCGATTGGTGCCGGCGCCGGCTCCCTCGGCCCACTCAACCTGCCACTGGAAATCATCATCGACCGTTCGGTTGCCTTGATGAGCGACTTCGGCATCGGTGCCAACATCGACGACAAGCACTACTTCGGCGTCAACTGGGAGCGCGACCTTCCGGTCCCACAGGTTGCCGACCTGCGCAACGTCGTCGAGGGCGACCCGAGCCCGGATGGCCAGGGTACGCTGGTGATCAAGCGCGGCATCGAAGTGGGCCATATCTTCCAGCTCGGCACCAAGTACAGCGAGGCGCTCAAGTGCCAGGTACTGGGCGAAAACGGCAAGCCGGTCGTGCTGTCCATGGGTTGCTACGGCATCGGCGTATCCCGCGTGGTCGCCGCCGCCATTGAGCAGAGCCATGACGACAAAGGCATCATCTGGAACGACGCCCTGGCGCCATTCCAGATCGCCCTGGTACCACTGCGCTACGAAACCGACGTGGTTCGCGAGGCCACCGACAAGTTGTACGCCGAGCTGACGGCCGCAGGCTTCGAAGTGCTGCTGGACGACCGCGACAAGAAGACCAGCCCAGGCATCAAGTTCGCCGATATGGAGCTGATCGGTATTCCGCACCGCATCGTCGTCAGCGACCGCGGCCTGGCCGACGGCAACCTGGAATACAAGCACCGCACCGAACAGGATGCTCAAGCGCTGCCACTCAATGAAGTGCTGACCTTCCTGCAGGCCCGCGTTCGCCGCTGATAATCAATGCACGAGTGATCATGTCCAAGCGAAGTACCTTTACCCTGGGGGGCACCGCACTGTGCGGCGCCCTGTTCCTCAGCGGCTGCGCGAACCAGATGTCCCAGCGCAGCGAGCACGAGGAGCGCGTCGAGCGCAAGCTGCTCGAACACACACTGCAGATTGATGTCGGCGAGCCCAAGGTGATGGAGCTTCCGCAGCGACGTGTACGCATCAATGAAAAGAGGCGCTTCGAAGTCACCGAGTTCGAAGTTACCCGCCGCTATGACCGCTATACGCCCTACCAACCCTGGCGGGAGATCTACGAAATCCCGCTGGGCGCGGTGGCGGTAGTGGCCGGTGCAGGCGCCAACGTGGTCAACGTTTTTGCATTGGGCAACCTGCCTGAGAGCATGACGCACGACTGGCTCAGTTATGGCGTCGCCGGGCTCAACCCGTTCATGAACGTGCAGTCCAACGGTCGCGCCCAACAGAACCTGGCAGGGATCAGTGAGGTGCAAAAGGACAAGCGCGAGGAGTTCACCAGCCTGCCCTGGAGCGAGCGCCTGGTCGAGGTCAAGGCCGGCAAGATGACCCACGCGCTGACCACCGACAGAAACGGCGTGCTACGCCTGAACCTGCTGGACAGCCCTTTCTCGGAGCAGCACCTGAACCACGTCGGCACCCTGCACCTGCAGGTGGTCGATGAAGACAATGCTGTGCGGGGCGACGCCAGCCTGCTGGTCAGCGCCACCCTGCGCAACAAGCTGCGTGAAGCCCATGAGCTGATTTTCGACGACCTGGAAGACGACGATGTCGGCCAGTGGGTACACCGGGTGAAGCGCCTGTCGGAGCTAGGCCTGGAAGAAGAGGCCAGCGAGATGGAGCAGAGCCTGATCGAGCTGACCCGCAACGATCCGGAGCTGCAACAGGAGTTTGTGCAGGCACTGACCAAGGCCACCGGCCGGTTGGTGGCTGACCCAGGCGCACAGTAATAACAGAGGGGCTGCAGTGCAGCCCTTCTTTTATTCGTCTGCGAACAATTCCAACTGCTCGTGAGCCCCGCGCAAGTCGCGCAACCTCACCCCTACCCCTAGCAACCTCACCGGCTTGCCACCGCGGGCGAATGCTTGCCGTAGCAACTGCCTATAGCTGTCCAGGTCCCTACCCGCCCCTGCCTGCTCCAGGGTTGTCTGGCTGAAGTCATGGAATTTGACCTTCACGAAAGGTTTGTCCGGCCGATAGCTGCTGTCCATACGAGCGATCCGTTCATTCAGGCTGACCAGCAGTTCAGGCAAGCGCTCCAGACAACTGGCCAAGTCCGGCAGATCCGTGTCATAGGTGTTCTCCACGCTTACTGACTGCCTACGGCTATCGTTGTGCACGGCGCGATCATCGACACCCCGCGCCAGCCCCCATAGGCGTTCACCGAAACTGCCGAATTCCCGCACCAGCGCCAGCCGCGACCAGTCACGCAGGTCCAGGCAGGTGTCGATACCCAACCGAGCAAGCTTGTCTGCAGTGACCTTGCCGACACCATGCAGCCTGGCAACGGGCAATGCGGCGACAAAAGCTTCCACCTGATCGGGCGTAATCACGAAAAGACCATTGGGCTTGCGCCAGTCACTGGCGATCTTGGCCAGAAACTTGTTTGGCGCCACCCCAGCCGAGACGGTGATGTGCAAGGTGCGCGCAACACGCCTGCGAATATCTTCGGCGATGCGCGTAGCGCTGCCGGCAAACCACTGGCTGTCGCTGACATCCAGGTAGGCCTCATCCAGCGACAATGGCTCGATCAGGTCGGTGTAGTCGCGGAAGATGCCGTGAAGCTCGCGTGATGCTTCGCGGTAGGCCTCGAAACGCGGTTTGACGATCAACAAGTCAGGGCAAAGCTTCAGTGCATGGCGCGATGACATGGCCGAGCGCACCCCATAGGCACGCGCTTCATAATTGCAGGTGGCGATCACCCCACGGTGGTCCGGCGAGCCACCCACGGCCATGGGGCGACCGGCCAGGCGCGGGTCATCACGCATCTCGATCGCGGCGTAGAAACAATCGCAGTCGATGTGAATGATCTTGCGCAAAGACATGGATGACCGTCAGCACTGTAAATTCATACAGATAGTACCGCATGCTCTGTCAGCGAGACAGCCAACGCAGGGGTGCGCTCGACAATTGGCCTGAAAGCCGCAGAGCGACTGAGTTGCCTGCCTTATTGAAGGCCTAAGGGTTTGAACGAAAAAGGTTTTTTTGAACGAAAAGCTTGACAGTGGGCGTTAAATCCGTAGAATTCGATCTCACAGGCGCGGGATGGAGCAGCCTGGTAGCTCGTCGGGCTCATAACCCGAAGGTCGTCGGTTCAAATCCGGCTCCCGCAACCAGATTCAAGAAAAGGCCACTGTTAACGCAGTGGCCTTTTTCTTTTGCCCTAACAATAGTCTTTGGTTGAAAACGTAAGTAAATCAATAAGTAACGCTTGACACCCTGCACGTTCACTGTAGAATTCGTTTCCACAGGCGCGGGATGGAGCAGCCTGGTAGCTCGTCGGGCTCATAACCCGAAGGTCGTCGGTTCAAATCCGGCTCCCGCAACCAGATTCGAGAAAAGGCCACTGTTAACGCAGTGGCCTTTTTCTTTTGCCTTCGAAAAGCAGGCCACCCGTAAGTTACTGACCAATCAAAAGTAATGCTTGACCGCCGCAGTCAACGCTGTAGAATGCGCACCTTTGACGCGGGATGGAGCAGTCTGGTAGCTCGTCGGGCTCATAACCCGAAGGTCGTCGGTTCAAATCCGGCTCCCGCAACCATATTCGTCAGAACAAACCCCGCCTGTGTAACAGCAGCGCGGGGTTTGTTGTTTTTCCCCTCCTGAAAAATCCGGGCCCCGTAGCCAGCCTTGGCTTTGCGGCGCCACCTGCTGGATGAACTATCTTTAACCCTCCCAAAGGACTGAAAGTCACGTTGCCCGGAGTAATATCTGGATACGTTTCCACAGGGAGATTCACTTGGCCGCACCATCCCCCTACCTCGCGCTGCTTGCCCGGGGTAACTCATGACAGACCGCAACCCAGAAGCCCAGGCCCCACTCGCCTCAACCCTGCCCACGGCTGCGCAGCGTTTGCCGTGGCTGGAGCGGGTGAGCCGCTATCGCCAACCCATCACCCTGGCAGTCACCCTTGTGCTGTTCGCGATGGCACTGATTGCCTGCCGACACTTGCTCAGCGAACTGGATATCTATGCACTGCACGATGCGATGCTCAGCGTGCCCACCCGCTCACTGGTCGGCGCACTCCTCGCGGCGACAATCGGGTTTCTGATCCTGCTGGGGTACGAATGGTCGGCCAGCCGCTACGCCGCCGTGAAGTTGCCCCGGCGTACGCTTCTGCTGGGCGGTTTCAGCGCATTTGCCATAGGTAACGCCATTGGCCTGTCGATGCTCTCGGGCGGTTCGGTGCGCTATCGCCTGTATGCTCGAGAAGGCCTGGGGGCCGCCGAAGTCGCGCGCATGACAGTGTTCGCCAGCCTTTCCTTGGGCTGTGCCCTGCCCCCCCTGGCAGCCCTGGCCACCTTGAGCAACTTGCCAGCTGCGGCTGCCGCCCTGCACCTGCCCATCTCTGTAATGGCCGCAGTCGCTATCGGCGTGCTGGTACTGAGTGCATTACTGGTGGCCGGCCTGTATCGCCGACGCCTGACAGAGCAGCCGTTGCCAGACAGCTTGCTGGTACAACTGGGCCGCCGGACGCTGCGCCTGCCCGGCGCACGCCTGGCAGCGCTGCAATTGGTCATCACCGCGCTGGATGTAGCCGCCGCCGCGACGGTCCTTTACCTGCTGCTCCCAGAAGCCCCTCCGTTCGGCGCGTTCGTGCTGGTGTATCTGCTGGCCCTGGCTGCCGGTGTACTTAGCCATGTGCCTGGCGGGGTCGGGGTATTCGAGGCGATCTTGCTCGCTGCCTTCGCCAATCAGCTGGGCGCCGCGCCACTGGCCGCCGCACTGCTGCTGTACCGTTTGATCTATGTGGTACTGCCATTGCTGCTGGCCTGCGTGCTGCTGCTGGCCAACGAAGCCAGGCGCTTGCTGTTTGCGCAGCAGGCGCTCAAGGCCGCCTCCGGGCTGGCCGCTCCGGTCCTGGCGATCCTGGTGTTTCTCTCCGGCGTGGTGCTGTTGTTCTCTGGCGCCACACCAGAAATCGACACTCGCCTGGAACACATGGGCTTTCTGGTACCCCACCGCCTTATAGATGCCTCGCACTTCGGTGCCAGCCTGATTGGCGTGCTGTGCCTGTTGTTGGCCCAGGGCTTGCGCCGACGCCTCTCTGCGGCTTGGCTGCTGACTACCGTTCTGCTACTGGTCGGTGCACTGCTGTCGTTGCTCAAAGGCTTCGACTGGGAAGAGGCCTGCCTGCTGACCTTCACCGCAGCGCTGCTCGCGTTGTTCCGCCGTTCGTTCTACCGCCCAAGCCGGCTGTTGGAACTGCCGTTCTCACCGGTATTCCTGGCAGCGAGTGCGTGCGTGGTCGGTGCTTCGGTGTGGCTGCTGCTTTTTGCCTACCAAGACGTGCCCTATAGCCATGAACTGTGGTGGCAATTCACCCTCGATGCCGATGCCCCACGCGGCCTGCGCGCCGCCATGGGCAGCGCGATACTGTTGCTGGCCGTGGCCCTGACCTGGCTGCTGCGCACTGCCCGGCCGGTCATACACTTACCAGACGACCAGGAGATACAGCGCGCCAACCGCATCCTGCTGGCTTCCGACCAACCTGACGGCGGCCTGGCCCTGACCGGTGACAAGGCCCTGCTGTTCCATCCCAATGACAACGCCTTCCTGATGTACGCACGCCGGGGCCGCAGCCTGGTAGCGCTGTACGACCCGATCGGCCCGGCCCAGGAACGCGCCGAGATGATCTGGCAATTCCGCGACCTGTGCGACCTGCACCATGCTCGCCCGGTGTTCTACCAGGTGCGCGCGGAGAATCTGCCGTTTTACATGGATATCGGCCTGACCGCACTCAAGCTCGGCGAAGAGGCCCGGGTCGACTTGCGCCGCTTCGACATCGAAGCCAAAGGCAAGGAGATGAAAGACCTGCGCTACACCTGGAACCGCGGCGGCCGCGACGGCTTGAGCCTGGAGATCCATGAACCCGGCCAGGCCCCCCTGGCCGAGCTCAAGGAAATCTCGGATGCCTGGCTCGGCGGCAAGAACGTGCGCGAAAAGGGCTTCTCGCTGGGCCGTTTCAGCCCTGAGTATCTGCAGCATTTTCGCATCGCCCTGATTCGCTACCAAGGCCGGCCGGTGGCGTTTGCCAACCTGCTTGAGACTCACGGCCACGAACTGGCCAGCCTGGATCTGATGCGCGCCCACCCCGAGGCACCCAAGCTGACCATGGAATTCATGATGATCGGCCTGATCCTGCACTACAAAAGCCGTGACTACAGCCGGTTCAGCCTGGGCATGGTCCCGCTTTCCGGCTTGCAGCCCCGGCGCGGGGCCCCCCTGGCGCAGCGCCTGGGCTCGATGGTGTTCCGTCGCGGTGAACAGCTTTACAACTTCCAGGGGCTACGCCGCTTCAAGGACAAGTTCCAACCGGACTGGGAACCCCGCTACATGGCTGTGCCGGCCGGGCTCGACCCGCTGGTGGCACTGGCCGACACTGCCGCCCTGATTGCAGGCGGCCTGACTGGATTGGTGAAACGTTGATGATCCGACGCTACTGGCTGTACCTACTGATACCCCTGCTGCTGGCCGCACTGGCCGGGGCTACCGCCTTCTGGTTGTGGGCCCGTCCGGCCCCAGAGGCGCACCTCGAGCAACTGCCGGTCAATGACACCCACATCACCCGCGTCACCCCGGGCGTTCATGCCAAAGCCTGGGTGGCCATCGGCGTGCCTCAGGACCAGGCGCTGACCGACAAGCAGTTGCTTGACTTGAGCCAGGCCGGTGAGGCCCAGCTGGTGCAGGTCATCCTGCCGTCGGGGGACTGCACTCACCAGCAGCAGTCAATGGACAAGGCCATGACCCTGCTGGCCGAAAAACCGACCCTGGTGGCCGGTATCGGCCCTGGTGCGACCCAGGCATGGCGTTGGCTGGCCACACAGAATGACGACAAGGCCCGAGCCATCTCCGTCGACTTCAACATGGAGCAGCCCGGGTGCACTGCAGCCTTGCCCAAGTCCGCCCCTCATGGCCACTGGAGCGTCGCCTGGAACGACAACCCGGATGATGCCAGCGCCGCGTTCGTGCGCGACCAGCGCAATGCCGAGACCAGCATCAGCGACTACGACATTCACCTGCCACAAGTACTCAAGTCGCAGCTGACCCAGGCCTTGGTGGGCCACGATGGTAACGCGCTGGCTATCCCGGTGGTGGAAGTGCCCGCCGGGCAAACCACCGACACCGTCACTCTATTCCTCTCAGGCGATGGTGGCTGGCGCGACCTGGACCGCGATGTGGCCGGTGAAATGGCCAAATTGGGTTACCCCGTGGTCGGCATAGACACCCTGCGTTACTACTGGCAGCACAAGACACCCGAGCAAAGCGCTGCCGACCTGTCGGCACTGATGCAGCATTATCGTCAGAAATGGGGTACCAAGCGCTTCGTGCTAACCGGCTATTCGTTCGGTGCCGACGTGCTGCCGGCCATCTACAATCGCCTGCCTGCCGAGGACCAGCAACGTGTCGATGCGGTGATGCTGCTGGCCTTCGCCCGCAGTGGCAGCTTCGAAATCGAAGTCGAGGGCTGGTTGGGCAAGGAAGGCCAGGAAGCACCTACCGGGCCGGAGATGGCGAAACTGCCGGCGGCCAAAGTGGTATGCATCTATGGCGTGGAAGAGGCCGACGAAAGCGGTTGCACCGACAAGACTGCCGTGGGCGAGCGCATGAAGCTGCCCGGTGGGCACCACTTCGACGAGAACTATCCGGCGCTGGCCAAGCGCTTGATCGATGAAATTGAAACACGCCAGGGCAAGCCCAGCGTGGCAGAACAGCACTGAGGCGTAGCGAGGGCCGCATTGCGGCCCTCACGGGCGTCAGATCTCGACCTGTGTACCCAGCTCGATCACCCGGTTGAGCGGCAGGTTGAAGAAACGCAGGTTACCGTTGGCATTCTTGAGCAGGAACGCGAACAGGTTGCCCCGCCAGCGCGACATCCCCTCAAGACGCGACGCGATCACCGTTTCGCGGCTAAGGAAATAAGTCGTACGCATCGGGCTGAAATCCAAGCCGTCCAGGTGGCACAGCTTCAGGGCCGCCGGCACATCCGGCTCATCCATGAAACCGAAGTGCAACAGCACCCGGAAGAAGCCATCACCATAGGCCTCCACTTCAAATCGCTCCTGCTCGGGCACCCGCGGCCGGTCCTCACTCACAACCGTCAGCAGCACCACCTGGCTGTGCAGCACCTGGTTATGCAACATGTTGTGCAATAGCGCGTGCGGCACCGCGTCAGGCCGCGCAGTGAGGAACACCGCAGTACCTTCGACACGGTGCGGTGGCTGTACGCGAATGCTGCTGATGAAAACCGGCAGCGGCAGCCCACCCTCATCGATTCGCTCGACCAGAATCTGCTTGCCGCGCTTCCAGGTGCTCATCAGCAGGAACAGCACGCCCCCGGCCAGTACCGGGAAGGCGCCGCCCTGGGCAATCTTCGGCACGTTGGCGGCGAAGAACAGCCCGTCGATCAGCAGGAAACCAATCAGAATCGGTACCGCCAGCACCGGCGGCCACTTCCACAACAACAGCATCACCGCCGCCACCAGGATGGTGGTAATCAGCATCGTTCCGGTCACCGCCACGCCGTAAGCAGCCGCCAGCGCGCCGGATGACTCAAAACCGATCACCAGCAGCACCACACCCGCCATCAGCGCCCAGTTCACCGCAGCGATGTAGATCTGCCCCTGCTCGTCGCTGGAGGTGTGCTGGATATGCATGCGCGGGATGTAACCCAACTGGATAGCCTGGCGGGTCAGGGAGAAAGCACCCGAGATCACCGCTTGCGAAGCGATTACCGTGGCCATGGTCGCCAAGCCCACCAGCGGCAGCAACGCCCAGGCCGGCGCCAGCAGGTAGAACGGGTTGCGCGCAGCATCAGGGTTTTGCAGCAATATCGCGCCCTGGCCGAAATAATTGAGCACCAATGCTGGCAGCACCAGGGCGAACCAGGCCCGGGCAATCGGCTTGCGCCCGAAATGGCCCATGTCGGCGTAGAGCGCCTCGGCACCGGTCAAGGCCAGCACCACCGCACCGAGGATGGCCACGCCCATGCCGGGGTGCACGATGAAGAAATTCACCGCCCAGCCCGGGTTGAACGCCTTGAGCACCTCGGGGCTTTGCGAGATGCCATGCACCCCGAGCGCCGCCAGCACCACGAACCAGGTGACCATGATCGGGCCGAACAGCTTGCCGATCTTATCGGTGCCATGCTTTTGCACCAGGAACAGCCCCACCAGCACCACCAGCGAAAGCGGCACCACCCAATGGTCGATACCCTCGAATGCCAGGCCCATGCCCTCCACTGCCGACAGCACCGAAACCGCCGGGGTGATCATGCTGTCGCCGTAGAACAGCGAGGCGCCGATCAATCCGCAGATGACCATCAGCGTGCGCAGGCGTGGGTAGGCCGCCGTGGCCCGCCGCGCCAGCGCGGTCAGGGCCATGGTGCCGCCCTCCCCCTGGTTGTCGGCACGCAGGATGAACATCACGTACTTGAACGACACCACCCACAGCAGCGACCAAAGGATCAGCGAGAGGATCCCCAGTACACCATCGTGATTGACCGGCACCCCGTAACCGCCGGTGAAAACTTCCTTGAGGGTATACAACGGGCTGGTTCCGATATCGCCGTAGACCACCCCAACAGCTGCCACCAACAGGCTCAGCGACCGCGTCGCCCCCTGACCGCCCTCGGCGTGACTGCTTGCCTGAACCATCGACCACTCCCGCAAACGGCCATCTAGACCGGTAGAATTCTGCCCCACGCCAGGGGAACACACATACCCCGGCGCAACGGGGCGAAGCATAGCGCAGCGTTCGTCGCATTTGTGCTGGTCAAGCGACCTTGCGCTCGCTAGAATTGCGCACTTTTTGATCAGAGGCGCCCAAAAGCGCCCGTCAGGGTCGCCGCCGTTTCCGGCCGGGCGGCCTGTATTCAATACCGAGGTTAGTCATGTCCACCACTCCCGCCACCCCCAAGGTAGGGTTCGTCAGCCTGGGTTGCCCAAAAGCCCTGGTTGATTCCGAGCGCATTCTGACCCAGCTGCGTATGGAAGGTTATGAAGTCGTGCCCACCTACGAGGATGCCGACGTGGTGGTGGTCAACACCTGCGGCTTCATCGACAGTGCCAAGGCCGAGTCGCTGGAAGTGATCGGCGAAGCGATCAAGGAAAACGGCAAGGTCATCGTCACCGGCTGCATGGGTGTCGAGGAAGGCAGCATCCGTGACGTGCATCCCAGCGTGCTGTCGGTCACAGGCCCCCAGCAGTACGAGCAGGTAGTCAACGCCGTGCACGAAGTGGTACCACCCCGCCAGGACCACAACCCGCTGATCGACCTGGTACCACCGCAGGGCGTCAAGCTGACCCCGCGCCACTACGCCTACCTGAAGATCTCCGAAGGCTGCAACCACAGCTGCAGCTTCTGCATCATCCCGTCGATGCGCGGCAAGCTGGTCAGCCGCCCGGTCGGCGAGGTGCTGAGCGAAGCCGAACGCCTGGTCAAGGCCGGCGTCAAGGAGATCCTGGTGATCTCCCAGGACACCAGCGCCTACGGCGTCGATGTCAAGTACAAGACCGATTTCTGGAACGGCCGGCCCGTCAAGACCCGCATGCTTGAGCTGTGCGAAGCGCTGAGCAGCCTGGGCGCTTGGGTGCGGCTGCACTACGTCTATCCGTACCCGAACGTCGACGACGTGATCCCGCTGATGGCCGCCGGCAAGATCCTGCCGTATCTGGACATCCCGTTCCAGCACGCCAGCCCGAAAGTGCTCAAGTCGATGAAGCGTCCTGCCTTCGAAGACCGCACCCTGGCGCGCATCAAGCGCTGGCGCGAGCAGTGCCCGGAACTGGTGATTCGCTCGACCTTCATCGTCGGCTTCCCGGGCGAAACCGAAGAAGACTTCCAGTACCTGCTGGACTGGCTGACCGAAGCTCAGCTCGACCGTGTCGGCTGCTTCCAGTACTCGCCAGTCGAGGGTGCGCCTGCCAACGACCTGGGCCTGGAAGAGGTGCCGGATGACGTCAAGCAGGCACGCTGGGACCGCTTCATGGCCCACCAGCAGGCTATCAGCAGCGCCCGCCTGCAACTGCGTATCGGCAAGGAAATCGAAGTGCTGATCGACGAAGTCGAAGAACAAGGCTCGGTTGGCCGCAGCTTCTTCGATGCACCTGAGATCGATGGCAGCGTATTCATCGATGGCGACCATGGCTTCAAACCGGGCGACAAGGTCCGTTGCCGGGTGGTCGATGCCGACGAGTACGACATGTGGGCAGAGCCAGTCTGAGGCCGCGCCTGTAGAAGAAGCCCCGCCCCACTGGCGGGGCTTTTTGCATCTATGGTTTCTTCATTGGCCACCGAGGAACACCGGCATGCATTCGGCATTGACGCTGCAAACGCCCCACCTGTCTGATTACCCGGAACTGGTTCAGGTCTGGGAAAGCTCGGTGCGCGCAACCCATGATTTTCTGCCAGACGCTTACATCCTGCTGCTGCGCGATCATGTGCTACGCAAGTACCTGGATGCCGTGATGCTGGTCTGCTGCAAGGATCGCCAGCGCATCTGCGGCTTTGCCGGTGTCGCCAATGGGCGTGTGGACATGCTGTTCGTGGCACCGGAATACCGCGGCCGAGGCGTGGGCAAGCGCTTGCTGCGTTATGCCATCAGCGAACTGAACGCCCAGTACCTGGACGTCAACGAACAGAACCCCCAAGCCTTGGGCTTCTACCGGCACGAGGGCTTTGAGGTGATCGGGCGCTCGGAAACGGATGGCCTGGGGCAGCCCTATCCATTGCTTCATATGAAGCTTATTCGTACAGCGTCCTAAGACTTTGTCGCAGGAGGCCGTGCAATACTTCCCAATTGACGGATTTGGCACAGATTCCCGTCATCAGCCCCCCATGGACAGGTACAATGCAAGACTTTCCCTGCCTTGCGAATTGCCCGCCATGTCCGAACCCGTCCGCCTGTCCAAACGCCTCATCGAGCAGCTCGGTTGCTCACGTCGGGAGGCAGAGCTGTACATCGAAGGAGGCTGGGTCACGGTCGATGGCGTGGTAGTCGAGCAGCCTCAGTTCAAGGTTGACCAGCAAGCGGTCGAGCTGTTGCCGGGCGCCAATGCCGAGGCGCTTGACCCGGTTACCCTGCTGCTCAACCAGCCTGCCGGTGTCGATATGGATACGGCCCGCGCCAGCATCAACATGGCCAGCCTCAGCGAAGCGCATCGCGAAGGCGTGCGGCCGCTGCACGGGCACTTCACCCGGCTGACCTGTTCGGCCCCCTTGGAGCGCGGAGCCAGTGGCCTGCAGGTGTTCACCCAGGATTGGCGGGTTACCCGCAAGATCGAAGCCGACCTGCGTCGCCTGGAACAGGAATACATCATCGAAGTGCGCGGCGAGACTACGCCACAGGCGCTGGAGCGCCTGGCGCGCGGCGCGACGCGCAATGATCGGGAACTGCCCAAGGCCAAGGCCAGCTGGCAGAACGAGACCCACCTGCGCCTGGCCCTGAAAAATCCACAGCCTGGGCAAATCTCCGAGATCTGCGCCTACCTGCGCCTGGAAATCCTCAGCATGCGCCGCATTCGCCTGGGTGGTGTCTCCATGGGCAAGCTGCCCGTGGGCAACTGGCGCTACCTGGCCGGCACTGAACGTTTCTAAGCAATGCGCCACGCCCTGGCGTGGCATTTGAACAGGATTTTGCAGCAATGAACCACAACGATGTACTGCGCAGCCTGCGCTACATGCTCAAGGTGAACGACGCCAAGATGGCCGAGATCATCGCGCTCTCGGGCCTGGAAGTTAATCCGGTAGTGCTCGCCACCTACCTGATGAAAGAGGACGAGGCCGGCTTTGTGCGTTGCCCCGAACGGGTCATGGCGCACTTTCTCGACGGTTTGGTCTTCTATCGCCGCGGCAAGGACGACAGCCGTCCGCCACAGCCTGTTGAGCTGCCGGTGACCAACAACACCATCCTCAAGAAGCTGCGCGTAGCCTTCGAGCTCAAGGAAGACGACCTGCATGCGATCCTCAAGTCGGTCAACTTCCCGGTTTCCAAGCCCGAACTCAGCGCACTGTTCCGCAAGGTGGGCCATGACAACTATCGGCCTTGCGGCGACCAGTTGCTGCGCAACTTCCTCAAGGGCCTGACCCTGCGCGTACGCGGCTGACTCGCGATGCACCATACGGTTTCGCCTGTTGGCATCGTGCGCTCCTGCTTCAAGGAGAAATTCGCCATCCCACGGCAGCCACAGCTGGCGCCGGCTGCACGTGGGATACTTGAGTTGCTGCCACCGTTCGACCAAGGCGAGGCCGTGGCGGGCCTGGAGCAGGTCAGCCATGTGTGGCTGTTGTTCCTGTTCCATCAGGCCCTGGAAGACAAGCCACGCCTCAAGGTGCGCCCACCCCGCTTGGGCGGCAACAAGAGCATGGGCGTGTTCGCCACGCGAGCGACCCACCGGCCCAATGGCATCGGCCAGTCGGTGGTGCGCCTGGAGGGGGTGGAACCGGGGCGGCTGCTACTGTCCGGCATCGATCTGCTCGATGGCACGCCGGTGCTGGACATCAAACCGTATGTTCCCTATGCCGACAGCATCGCCGGGGCGAACAACCTGATGGCCAGCGATGCGCCTGCCGCGATCGCCGTGCAATGGGGCGATAGTGCCCTGCCCCAGGCCCGCGAACACGCCCTGCGCCTGGGCGAGCCACTGGTGGAGCTGATCGAGCAGTGCCTGGCACAGGACCCTCGACCGGCCTATCAGGTGCCAGTACCGGACCGGGTGTACGGGGTGAAGTTCTGGGATGTGCAGGTCAGGTGGCACTACCCGCAGCCGGAAGTGATTCGGGTGCTTGAGGTCGTTGCGGAAAACTGAAGGCACTGGCAGCCTCAGGCGCACAGGCTTAATGGCCTTGTCAGGGCTGCTGCGCAGCCAATCGCCGGCAAGCCGGCTCCCACAGGGACCGCGCAGTCATTGAGGCCTGCGCTGTACCTGTGGGGGCCGGCTTGCCGGCGATGGGCCGTAAAGCGCTTGGCTGACTGGCATCAGGCCAAGCTTGCTACCGGTCGATTACTTCTCGACGAAGGCACGTTCGATCAGGTAGTCACCCGGCTCACGCATGCGCGGGGAGATCTTCAGGCCGAAGCTGTCGAGGACCTCGCTGGTCTCGTCGAGCATGCTCGGGCTACCACAGATCATCGCGCGGTCGTCCTGCGGGTTGATCGGTGGCAGGCCAATGTCGCTGAACAGCTTGCCGCTGCGCATCAGGTCGGTCAGACGGCCCTGGTTCTCGAACGGCTCGCGGGTCACGGTCGGGTAGTAGATCAGCTTGTCACGCACCGCTTCACCGAAGAACTCGTTCTGCGGCAGGTGTTCGGTGATGAACTCGCGATAGGCCACTTCATTCACGTAACGCACACCGTGCACCAGGATCACTTTCTCGAAGCGCTCGTAGGTTTCCGGGTCCTGAATGACGCTCATGAACGGCGCCAGGCCAGTGCCGGTGCTCAGCAGGTACAGATGCTTGCCCGGGTTGAGGTCGTCGAGGACCAGCGTGCCGGTAGGCTTCTTGCTGATGATGATCTCGTCGCCTTCCTTCAGGTGCTGCAGCTGGGAGGTCAGCGGACCGTCCGGCACCTTGATGCTGAAAAATTCCAGATGCTCTTCCCAGTTGGGCGAAGCGATGGAGTAGGCGCGCATGAGCGGACGGCCGCTGTCCTGCTGCAGGCCGATCATCACGAACTGACCGTTCTCGAAGCGCAGGCCCGGGTCGCGGGTGCACTTGAAGCTGAACAGAGTGTCGTTCCAGTGATGCACACTGAGGACACGTTCGTGGTTCATGTTGCTCATCGATGGGGCTCCTGAAGAAAACGCAGCGCG
The DNA here is from genome assembly GCF_026625125.1 of Pseudomonas putida. Taxonomy (NCBI): domain Bacteria; kingdom Pseudomonadati; phylum Pseudomonadota; class Gammaproteobacteria; order Pseudomonadales; family Pseudomonadaceae; genus Pseudomonas; species Pseudomonas putida. The sequence goes on from NZ_CP113097.1 coordinate 4,544,165, forward strand.
CAAAGCGCACAGTTGCGCGATAGTTTAGGGGCAGCGACAATATCTGTTAACTGAATTATCAAGATATGTGTTATCGGTTATATAGATATGCGATTCACACTTCGTCAGCTACAGGTATTCGTCGCCGTGGCCCAGCATCAGAGCGTCTCTCGAGCCGCCAGCGTGCTGGCCCTGTCGCAGTCGGCTGCCAGCACGTCCATCACTGAACTGGAGCGGCAATCGAGCTGCCAGTTGTTCGACCGTGCAGGTAAACGCTTGGCCCTCAATGCCTTGGGCCATCAGTTGCTGCCGCAAGCGGTTGCGCTGCTCGACCAGGCCAAGGAGATCGAAGACCTGCTCAACGGCAAGTCCGGTTTTGGCTCACTGGCAGTCGGCGCCACACTGACCATTGGCAACTACCTGGCCACCTTGCTGATCGGCAGCTTCATGCAGGTACACCCGGAAAGCCAGGTCAAACTGCACGTGCAGAACACCGCCCATATCGTGCACCAGGTTGCACAATACGAAATTGATCTGGGTCTGATCGAAGGCGACTGCAGCCATCCAGACCTGGAGGTGCAGCCTTGGGTGGAGGACGAACTGGTGGTGTTCTGCGCGCCGCAACACCGGCTGGCCGAGGTGGGCCATGCAGATATCGAAAGCCTGTCCCAGGAAGCCTGGATCCTGCGTGAGCAGGGTTCTGGGACACGACTGACGTTCGACCAGGCCATGCGCCATCATCGCGCCAACCTGAACATCCGCCTGGAGCTGGAGCACACCGAAGCGATCAAACGCGCCGTGGAATCAGGCCTGGGCATTGGCTGCATATCGCGCCTGGCACTGCGCGATGCCTTCCGGCGTGGCAGCCTGGTGCCGGTTGAAACCCCGGAGCTGGACCTGATGCGCCAGTTCTATTTCATCTGGCACAAGCAAAAATACCAGACCTCGGCCATGCGCGAGTTTCTCGAGTTATGCCGTAACTTCACCGCAGGCTTCACCCGCAGTGACGAAATTGTTCTGCCGCCGATCGCTTAGAGCAGGATAACGCCCCAGACCAACGCCACCATCGTCAACGCTACGAGTTGCGCAGCACTGCCCATGTCCTTGGCGTTTTTCGAAAGCGGGTGGCGCTCCAGCGAAATACGGTCAATGGCCGCCTCTACCGCCGAGTTGAACAGTTCGACGATCAGCCCGAGGAGGCACACCGCAATCATGATGGCCCGCTCTGCGCGGCTTACCGGCAGCCAAAAGGCAATCGGGATCAGCAGCACATTGAGCAGTACCAGTTGACGGAAAGCAGCCTCGCCTTTGAAGGCGGCGCGCAGGCCGTCCAGCGAATAGCCGGCGGCATTGAAGATACGTTTGAGGCCGGTCTGGCCTTTGAATGGCGACATGTGCGTCACTTCACCGATGAAAGGCCAGCAGACTAGTCCAAAACGAGTCAAAAAAGCGTGAAGCTGCAAGCAGTTAGCTGCTTGCAACAGATTCAAGTTGTTGCAGCAGCAAGGCCGCCTGGGTTCGCGTGCGCACGCCCAGCTTGCGAAAGATCGCTGTCACATGAGCCTTGATGGTCGCTTCCGACACATTCAGCTCGTAGGCGATCTGTTTGTTAAGCAAGCCTTCACAGACCATGGTCAGCACGCGAAACTGCTGTGGCGTAAGGCTGGCCAGGCCTTCGCTGGCGGCTTTGGCCTCGGCCGACACATCGACCCTTTCGAATGCCTGAGGCGGCCACCAAACGTCGCCATCGAGCACCTTTCTCACTGCATCCTGAATCACTTCCAGCCCACTGGACTTTGGAATGAAGCCACTGGCCCCGAACTCACGGGACTTGACTACCACGGCAGCCTCCTCCTGGGCCGAGACCATCACCACCGGGATCTGAGGGTACTGGCCACGGAGCAGGACCAGCCCGGAGAAACCATAGGCACCCGGCATGTTCAGGTCCAGCAGGACCAGATCCCAGTCGGCTTTTTCGCTCAGTCGGCTTTCCAGCTCGGCGATGCTCGCCACCTCGACCAGGCGCACATCCGCACCCAGGCCGAGGGTGACGGCCTGGCGCAGAGCGCTACGAAACAGTGGGTGGTCATCGGCAATCAGGATTTCGTACATGGCCATCGATCTAAGGATCCTGTTCTGTGCCAGGCGCAGCGGCGGAATGATAGCGCCCGGCGGGGAATCGGCGCCAAGGTGCCGAGCACAACCGGGCGGGTCAAACCACTCGCCCCGGCGCCTCGCTTCATCCTGGCCGCCAGCCCCGTCATTATGAACCAAAGTGGGGCTTGTGCCCCTTGGACTATAGGAAGGTATGCAAACGCTGGTGGGTAGCGTCCTGCTCATCCAGTGGCAGACGACGCTTGCCACTGAGGTAGTGCAGGCTGAACACATCCAGGTACGCATCCAGGGCTTGGGAAGCCTGGTGGTCACCCGCAAGGTCCAAGCACATGGCAGCCACTTCCGCAGTGCAGAAATGATCATCGCGCTTGGAGCGGCGCAAGCGATAGCGCGACATCTGCTCAGCTTGCAGGCTGAGCACCGGGAAGCGGTCAAGATAAGGGCTCTTGCGGAACATTTTGCGGGCTTCGGTCCAGGTAGCGTCCAGCAGGATGAACAAAGGCCGCTTGCCCGGCACACGAACTACCTCGCTGACCACCCGCTCCTGGGCGACGAATTCCCCGGGGAAGACGATGTACGGCTGCCACTGGGGGTCTGCCAGCAGGGTCAACAATCGTTCGTCCACCGCCGTGCGCAACCAGCCGAAGGCAGAGGTCTCTTCGATGACGTCGGCGATCAGCCAGCCGGTGTTGGTGGGCTTCAGTGGCTCGGTATCATGCATCAACAGGCATACACCCGAGTCGGCCTGCACCTTTGGCTTCCAGGCACATAGACAATGGGTGGCGATAACCCGACAGTCAGGGCAACGTTCGGCACGTGAGCCACGAGCAATGAACGGCTTGATGCTGCGGGCCAGCCGTTCGGCGCGCAGGCGCGCTACCGCATGGCTCATGCTGGCAAGCCTCGGAACAGGTTGTGACTGGACACTGCGATAACTCGATGAAAACAAAGCGCCATTCTATCAGAGCGGGCGTCATTTGCCGTGCAGCTGGACGGGCTGGTCCTTTATAATCGGCGTTTGGTGGCCGCGAGCCTACCCGCGATACTGCGGGTTTCATGGAACACCAGCCGTCTGCGCATGTCGAAGCGCCAGTCACCGAACCAGGAGAGATTCATGCTGCGTCTTATCGTCCCGACCCTGAGCCTGTTGCTCACCCTGCCACTGGCAGCCCAGGGGGCCTCCAAGCAGGAGTTCGAGCTGAACAAGCTGCTGGAAAAGGTCGCCAAGCAAAGCAGCGTCGGCACCCCAAGGGCCATCAACGAAGATATCCTCGACCAGGGCTATACCGTTGAAGGCAGAGCACTGGTCAATCACCTGAGCGTACGCGCCGAGCACGCCGCACGCATGCAGGAAAAACCCGCCGAGGTGCGTAGCCAATTGGGTGACAGCGTCTGCCGCAATAGCGGCTACCGCAACCTGATGTCCAAAGGCGCCGTGATGGTCTATCGCTTCACCGTCTACAAGACCAACGAACCTGTCATGGACCAGGCCTTCGACGCTGCCAGCTGCACTGCCGGCAACAAGAAGAAGTGATCAACTGACCCGCTCATCCTCCGCGCGCTGCGGCTCTTCGTCGGCGCGCATCTCTGCCAAAAGCGCCTGCAGATAGGGTGATTGGCATTCCAACGCAGCCAACCGCCGCAAGCACTCCGCTTCCAGGCTCACATGATGGACCTGGGCCGCATGTTCCAGCTGCTGATACAGCTGCCGGTCTACCTCGATGACCAAGCGATGCATACCGCCACCTCCTGCATCGACACGTTTCGCTTCTCCAGTTAACCAAACCCTTGCCATCAATGGCCGCGTGCCGACGAGTGGCCGCAGCGATAGTGCCTGCACGAAGTGGCGCAAGGGTCTAGATTGATAGCGAAGCGCACAAAAACGACAAGATGAATGACGCACTGCATCAGGGCCTTGAAGGCCTACTGCAATGCTCGGGACGCACACTCGAGCAAGAGCAGCCAGCGACGCACGTAGTGTCGCGGCCGAGCCCAGCCATCAGCTCGGTCAGAGGTTTTGCTGCAGAAGGAGACGTTGAATGCCTTACCAACCCAATGAGTATCTGTTCAATCACTTCAGGGACAGTGGTATCGACCTGAGCAAGCTAGACGAACAACTGCAATTGGTCGCACCGGACAGCCCCAACCTGCCACTGTACCGGGACATGATGCTGACCATCTTGCGCATGGCCCACGACGACACCGATCGCTGGAGTGCCAAGATCACCTTGCAGGCCCTTCGCGAACTGGACCACTCCTTCCGCAGCCTGCAACGCTACAAGGGCCGGCGCAAGGTCACGGTTTTTGGCTCGGCGCGCACACCGCTGGAACACCCGATGTATGCCTTGGCCCGCGAACTGGGCGCCACACTGGCCCGCTCCGACCTGATGGTCATTACCGGCGCAGGTGGCGGCATCATGGCCGCTGCGCATGAAGGCGCGGGTAGCGACCACAGCCTGGGTTTCAACATCACCCTCCCTTTCGAACAACACGCCAACCCTACAGTGGACGGCACTGACAAGCTGCTGCCCTTCCACTTTTTCTTCATTCGCAAGCTGTTCTTCGTCAAGGAAGCGGACGCCCTGGTCCTTTGCCCCGGAGGTTTCGGCACGCTCGACGAAGCACTGGAAGTACTGACACTGATTCAGACTGGCAAAAGCCCACTGGTACCGGTGGTGCTGCTGGATTCACCAGGTGGCAGCTTCTGGCAAGACTGCCTGGACTTCATCAGCAGGCAACTGGAAGAAAACCGCTACATCCTACCCAGTGACCTCAAGCTGCTACGCCTGGTGCACAGTGCCGACGAGGCGGTGGAGGAGATCAACCAGTTCTACAGCAACTACCACTCCAGCCGTTGGCTGAAGAACCAGTTCGTGATCCGCATGCATCATCGGCTCAGCGACGCAGCACTGCATGAAATTCAGGAAGCCTTCGCCGATTTACGGCTCAGCGGTAAGTACTACCAACATGCCGACAGTGGCGCAGAGCATGAAGTAGGCAACTACAACCACCTGACCCGCCTGACCTTTGCCTTCAATGGGCGCAACCAAGGGCGCCTGCGTGAGCTGGTGGATTTCATCAATCTGTCGGAGAACTGGGCCAAGCCCCAGCCGATGCATACTACACAGCGGGCAAGGGACGCGCTGAAGGTCAGCTGAGTACGCCTGCCTGCGATGTGGCTGTTAGATCAATAGTCGTCCAAGTCTCGGCCGCTGAGCAGGCGGCCGATCATGTCCATGGGAAACCCACGGTAAGCGAGAAATCGGGTCTGCTGGGCGCGGCTGCGGGGATCCTGCGGACGTTGACCGGCATATTTGCGCTGCCAGGCATCCTGTAACCGCTCTGCCCAGTTCACACCACAGTCACGCAGTGCCTGGTCGACATCGCCACGGTTCAGGCCACGCTGGCCGAGTTCCTCGCGAATACGCGCTGGACCATAGCCGGCATTGGAACGGTACCTGATGAAGCTTTCGAGGTAGCGAGCCTCGCTGAGCAGCCCTTCTTCGGCGAGCCGATCGAGCGCTGGCTCGATCAACTCATCCGTAGCGCCGCGCTGACGCAGTTTACGCGTCAGCTCGATGCGACCATGCTCGCGGCGCGCAAGCAGGTCCATGGCTGTCCGCCGAACGGCGACGGGGGTGTCGAGTACGACGGACATGATCAGGCCAAGCAGCTATCAATAACCGGCGTCGGCGTCAGCCACGTCGTCGGCGTTGGCATCGGCTGCAGCAGCCTTGCCCGCTTCGGCAACGACACCCGCCTTGAGCAGCTTCTCACGAATCTGCTTCTCGATCTCGGCGCCAATGGCCGGGTTCTCTTGCAGGTACTTGGCCGCGTTAGCCTTGCCTTGGCCGATCTTGTTGCCTTGGTAGGCATACCAGGCCCCCGACTTCTCGACCAACCCTTGGGAAACACCCAGGTCGATGATTTCGCCGTTACGGTAGATACCCTTACCGTAAAGAATCTGGAATTCAGCCTGACGGAACGGCGGCGAAACCTTGTTCTTGACGATCTTGACGCGGGTTTCGCTGCCGACGACTTCGTCGCCTTCCTTGACTGCACCAGTACGGCGGATGTCCAGGCGCACCGAGGCGTAGAACTTCAGGGCATTACCACCGGTGGTGGTTTCGGGGCTACCGAACATCACACCGATCTTCATACGGATCTGGTTGATGAAGATGACCAAGCAGTTGGCATTCTTGATATTACCGGTGATCTTACGCAGCGCCTGGGACATCAGACGGGCCTGGAGGCCAACGTGCATGTCACCCATCTCGCCTTCGATTTCCGCTTTGGGCACCAGGGCGGCCACGGAGTCGACGATGATTACGTCAACGGCGTTGGAACGCACCAGCATGTCGGTGATTTCCAGCGCCTGCTCACCGGTATCCGGCTGCGAAACCAGCAGGTCGTCGACGTTTACGCCCAGCTTGCCGGCGTACTCAGGGTCCAGCGCGTGCTCGGCGTCGACGAAGGCACAGGTGGCGCCGCTTTTCTGGGCTTCGGCGATGACCGACAGGGTGAGCGTGGTTTTACCCGAAGACTCCGGGCCATAAATCTCGACGATACGGCCTTTTGGCAGGCCGCCGATGCCCAGGGCGATGTCCAGGCCCAGGGAGCCGGTGGAGATGGCCGGAATGCCAGTGCGCTCGTGATCGCCCATGCGCATGACTGCGCCCTTGCCGAATTGGCGTTCGATCTGACCCAGGGCCGCAGCCAAGGCGCGCTTCTTGTTGTCGTCCATTGAAATCCTCACGTGTTCGACTTGGCCCTGATGGCCGGAATACCTGTATAAGTAGCCAGTATTATTCCACAGGGAAGCGCTTGAGCAAACCCCTGTCGTCGATTTACTCGGCACCAAGCTGTAACAAGCCGTCTAGCGCGGCGATCACCGTCTGTCGGCGCACTGCTTCACGGTCGCCGTCGAAGTGGCGACGCTCACTGATCACATGACTGCCATCGGCCCATGCCAGCCACACGGTACCAACGGGTTTGGCCGGCGAGCCACCATCGGGCCCGGCCACACCACTCACCGCCACGGCGAAACGCGCACCGCTGGCCGCTTGGGCGCCGCGCACCATGGCTTCGACCACTTCCTGACTGACTGCACCTACCTGGGCGAACAAATGTTCAGGGACCCCAAGCTGGCGGGTCTTCTGAGCGTTGGAGTAGGTGACATAGCCAGCCTCGAACCAGGCGGAGCTGCCAGGTACGCGGGTGATAGCTTCGGCGATGCCACCGCCGGTGCAGGATTCGGCGGTGGTGACCTGGGCGCTGAAACGGCGCAGGTGTTCGCCCAGTCGGGCGGAGAGAACGGTAATCGGGTCCATGTGCAGTTCCTGGAAGAGAGGCAGAGCCACACCCTAGCATTTGAGGTGGCTGATCGGGACAGGCATTGCTTTACCCAAGCGCACACTTTCGCATGCACATCCTTCATTCACTCATCGCTCGACGCGTTTTCACGCAAGCCCAGCCGCCTGATCGCCCAGCACTCATAAAGGCGCATGGCAACATCGGCGCCACCTACCGCGGTCAGGCAACCAAATGCGCTGGCCGCCCAGATCGACAGGCCGCCGGCATAGAGCAACATCACCGTCGAAACGCCGCAGACGATACAGGCGCCGGAGCGCAGCGCCAGTCGTCGCAGCAGCGACCAACCGGTGGCGCCCGCCTTGTCGGCCCGCCACATTTCGCCGCTGAGGCCGCCCAGCGATGCCAGGACGATCACCAGCCAGAGCGGCATCTCCAGTAACACTTGGTGCTCGTTCGTCACTGCCCTGTCTCCCGTGTGATGCCCACCGGCATCCGCGCTGCCGGCGTAATAAAGGTCTAGCCCGACCTGAGACACAATCTATGCGTACATGCATATGCAGTCAATGCATTTATTCATTGAAAAGTAAGCTCGGCTTTGCTGATACGCATGAAGGTCTCTGCTCATCAGGCCTGTAGGACTGTTCACCAGGCGAAAAAAAACCCGCCAAAGCGGGTTTTTCTGAAAAAACGCCTGGTCAGCGGGCGTACATGCCCCACCAGAACACATGACCGAGCAAGCTGATCTGCTCCTCCTGCAACTGCAGGAAGCTGTAGTCTTCATCAGGGTGCTCGTCGCGATTGAAGCTGCGCAGGCGGATACCCGTGGGCAACCGATAAACCTGCTTCACGCGCAATTGGCCATTGTGGTTGATGGCGTAGAGATCGCCATCGATGATGTCACCGATCGAGCACTTGCCGGTATTGACACCGACCGTCGCCCCATCTCGCAGCACCGGTAGCATGCTGTTGCCGCGCACGGTCACGCACTTGGCCTGGTCGAACTGCACGCCGTTATGGCGCAGGCTGCGCTTGCCGAAGCGCAGGCGAGCGCGCTCGCTTTCCTCGATGACGAATCTTCCTGATCCTGCTGCCAACTCGACCTCACGGAGAAAGGGTACTGACACCTCGTCGTCCTCGACGGGCGTTTCATCATCCCACAGGCTGATGTCACTGAGGTCAGCATGGCCGTGTGCGGGCACGGCGGCTTCGCGTGAGGCGCCAAGTTCCGCGCGGCCGCGCAGCTGTTCAGTGCTGACGCCGAAATAGTCGGCAATTTTCGACACGTGCTTGTCCGAGGGATCGACGATCTTCTCGCTGAGGATCCGCGACAAGGTGGACTGAGGCACGCCCGTGCGCCGATGCAGCTCTGTAGGGGACAGGCCGTGGCGGGCGAGCAGTTCTCTGAGTACGGTAGCTACATTGCGTTTTTGCATAGCGTGCATAATGCAGCGCCGCCGCAGGAAATGCAATCGATGCAGCCGGGTGCAAAGGCGCTCGCCCGCCGCCTGCATCTCGGCCGAAAAGCCTGTACCATTGCCGGTTTCACAATCGCCAACCAGATACCCGCTGTAAGGCCCTGAATGTCTGATCTTTCCGCACACACCCCGATGATGCAGCAGTACTGGAAGCTGAAAAACCAGCACCCGGACCAGCTGATGTTCTACCGCATGGGCGACTTTTACGAAATCTTCTATGAAGATGCGAAAAAAGCCGCAAAACTGCTGGATATCACCCTGACCGCGCGCGGTCAGTCTGCCGGCCAGTCGATCCCCATGTGCGGAATTCCGTTCCACTCGCTGGAAGGCTACCTGGCCAAGCTGGTCAAGCTCGGCGAGTCGGTGGTGATCTGCGAGCAGATCGGTGACCCCGCCACCAGCAAGGGCCCGGTGGAGCGTCAGGTGGTGCGCATCATCACCCCAGGCACCGTCAGCGACGAAGCGTTGCTCGATGAGCGCCGCGACAACCTGATTGCCGCACTGCTGGGGGACGAGCGCCTGTTTGGCCTGGCAGTGCTGGATATCACCAGCGGCAACTTCAGCGTGCAAGAGATCAAAGGCTGGGAAAACCTGCTGGCCGAGCTTGAACGCATCAACCCTGTCGAGCTGCTGATCCCCGACGACTGGCCCCGCGACCTGCCGGCCGAGAAACGTCCGGGCGCACGCCGACGTGCCCCTTGGGACTTCGACCGCGACTCGGCACGCAAGGCGCTGTGCCAGCAGTTCGCAACCAAAGACCTCAAGGGCTTTGGTTGCGACAAGCTGACCCTGGCCATCGGCGCCGCCGGCTGCCTGCTGACCTACGCCAAGGAAACCCAGCGCACCGCCCTGCCCCACCTGCGCAGCTTGCGCCATGAGCGCCTGGACGACACCGTGATCCTCGACGGGGCCAGCCGTCGCAACCTGGAACTGGACATCAACCTGGCAGGCGGCCGCGACAATACCTTGCAGTCGGTGATCGACCGCTGCCAGACCGCAATGGCCAGCCGGCTGCTGACCCGTTGGCTGAACCGGCCGCTTCGCGACCTCAAGGTCTTGCAGGCGCGCCAGGATTCGATTCGCTGCCTGCTCGATGGCTACCGCTTCGAAAAACTGCAGCCCCAGCTCAAGGAAATTGGCGATATCGAGCGGATCCTCGCCCGTATCGGCCTGCGCAATGCCCGCCCGCGGGATCTGGCACGCTTGCGTGATGCCCTCGGCGCCCTGCCCGAACTGCAGAACGCCATGGCCGAGCTGGAAGCCCCACACCTGGCGCGCCTGGCGGCCATCACCGGCACCTACCCGGAACTGGCCAGCCTGCTGGAGCGGGCGATCATCGACAACCCGCCAGCGGTTATCCGCGACGGCGGCGTACTCAAGGCCGGCTACGACAACGAGCTGGACGATCTGCTGGCGATCAGCGAAAACGCCGGCCAGCTCCTGATAGACCTCGAAGCCCGCGAGAAGGCCCGCACCGGGCTTGCCAACCTGAAAGTCGGCTACAACCGGGTGCACGGCTACTTCATCGAATTGCCGACCAAGCAAGCCGAACAGGCCCCGGGCGACTACATTCGTCGCCAGACCCTCAAAGGGGCCGAGCGCTTCATCACGCCGGAGCTCAAAGCGTTCGAGGACAAGGCGCTGTCGGCCAAGAGCCGTGCCCTGGCCCGCGAGAAGATGCTGTACGACGCGTTGCTCGAGACACTCATCAGCCACCTCGCACCGCTGCAGGACAGCGCTGCGGCGCTGGCCGAGCTGGACGTGCTGAGCAACCTGGCCGAGCGGGCGCTGAACCTGGACCTGAACTGCCCGCGTTTCGTCGAGGAACCTTGCCTGCGCATCGAGCAGGGGCGCCACCCGGTGGTCGAACAGGTACTGACCACGCCGTTCGTAGCCAACGACCTGGGCCTGGACAACAGCACCCGGATGCTGATCATCACCGGCCCGAACATGGGTGGTAAATCCACCTACATGCGCCAGACCGCACTGATCGTGCTGATGGCGCACATCGGTAGTTTCGTTCCGGCGGCCAGCTGCGAACTGTCGCTGGTCGATCGCATCTTCACCCGTATCGGCTCCAGCGACGACCTGGCAGGAGGCCGCTCGACGTTCATGGTCGAGATGAGCGAAACCGCCAACATTCTGCACAACGCCACTGACCGCAGCCTGGTACTGATGGACGAGGTCGGCCGTGGCACCAGCACCTTCGACGGCTTGTCGCTGGCTTGGGCGGCTGCCGAGCGCCTGGCGCAGCTGCGTGCGTACACGCTGTTCGCCACGCACTACTTCGAGTTGACCGTCCTGCCGGAAAGCGAACCGCTGGTGGCCAACGTCCACCTGAACGCTACCGAACACAACGAGCGCATCGTGTTCCTGCACCACGTGCTGCCTGGCCCCGCCAGCCAGAGCTACGGCCTGGCCGTGGCGCAACTGGCGGGCGTGCCGTCGCCGGTCATCCAGCGTGCGCGCGAACACCTTGGGCGGCTGGAGACCAGCAGCCTGCCCCACGAACAACCCGTGTCGAAAAAAGCCAAGGGCGAGCCACAAGCACCGCACCAGAGCGACCTGTTCGCCAGCCTGCCACACCCGGCCATCGAGAAGCTGGGCAAGCTGGACCTGGACGACATGACCCCGCGTCAAGCTATCGAAATGCTATATCAACTAAAGAACCTGTTATAACGGCGTCCACTACAAGCTGGTAGAATCCGCCGCGGTTTGCTGGTGCTGCAGGTTATTAGCCTGGCCTGCAGCCACATGCCCGTAAACCGCGCGGCCCTGAGAGGAAGGGCCGCCGCCGTTGCCTGAGGAGAGAACTAGAAATGACCTTCGTCGTCACCGACAACTGCATCAAATGCAAATACACCGACTGCGTGGAAGTCTGTCCGGTGGACTGCTTCTACGAAGGCCCGAACTTCCTGGTCATTCACCCGGACGAGTGCATCGACTGTGCACTGTGCGAGCCTGAATGCCCGGCCCAGGCCATCTTCTCGGAAGACGAAGTGCCTGCGGGCATGGAGAACTTCCTTGAGCTCAATGCCGAGCTGGCGGAGATCTGGCCGAACATCACTGAGCGTAAGGATCCCCTGCCTGACGCCGAAGAGTGGGATGGCAAGCCCGGCAAGATCGCCGATCTGGAGCGTTAATCGCCCGGATACGAAAAAGGCCCGCAACGGGCCTTTTTTCATTTTCTGCGGGCGAAAAAAAGGGGCGGTTTGACCCGCCCACATTTTTTTCCGTAGTCCCTGCTTGTCCTGAACATCGTCCTGATGAATCGCGTCTTGCGATGTCCTTGGCGCTCTTCCTGAACGCCTGTGCATGTCCGTGTGCACAGTTCGAATACTAACGACTTCTGGAGGCCAGGCAACCGCGAACCCTCACAAGACATTGCCGTGGACACATTTCCACATATCCAAAAAGTTCAATTATTTCAGCGGCTTGAGAAAAAATCGGATCTGGAAACGACAATGATTTACTGGCTGTTACGTGTATGGCTTACACAACAAGTAAGCAAAGGCTTACACGCAGTGCATCAGGGGTAGCAAGTTACATATTCCTCGTACTCAGCTAACGGCCGGCCGCCATGGCCTGCGCACCAAACGAAAACGCCCCGAGGTCATCGGGGCGTTTTGCATACTGGCATTGAATGCTTACTGGAACAGTGACTCACTGGACAAGCCATTCTTCTCCAGGATCTCACGCAGGCGCTTGAGGCCCTCTACCTGGATCTGCCGCACCCGCTCACGGGTAAGGCCGATTTCGAGGCCTACATCCTCCAAGGTGCTGCTCTCGTGCCCCCGTAGACCAAAACGGCGTACCACCACCTCGCGCTGCTTGTCGGTGAGCTCGCCCAGCCACTGATCGATGCTCTGAGACAGGTCGTCATCCTGCAGCAGTTCGCACGGGTCGGTCGGCCGATCGTCGGTGAGTGTATCGAGCAGGGTCTTGTCCGAATCTGGCCCGAGCGAAACATCCACCGACGATACCCGCTCGTTAAGACCAAGCATGCGCTTGACCTCGGCAACGGGCTTTTCCAGCAGGGTGGCAATCTCTTCGGGGGAAGGCTCGTGGTCGAGCTTTTGGGTCAACTCCCGCGCCGCACGCAGGTAGACGTTGAGCTCCTTGACGACATGGATCGGCAGGCGAATGGTGCGGGTCTGGTTCATGATCGCCCGCTCGATGGTCTGGCGGATCCACCACGTCGCGTAGGTCGAGAAACGGAAACCGCGCTCTGGGTCGAACTTCTCGACTGCTCGAATCAACCCCAGGTTGCCCTCCTCGATCAGGTCAAGCAAGGACAGGCCGCGATTCACGTAACGGCGGGCGATTTTCACGACCAGGCGCAGGTTGCTTTCGATCATGCGCTTGCGCCCGGCTGGATCGCCCTTCTGCGACAAGCGCGCGAAGTGCACTTCCTCTTCCGGCGAAAGCAGAGGCGAGAAACCAATCTCGTTGAGGTACAACTGGGTGGCATCGAGCGCCCGGCTGTAATCGATATATTTATGCTGCTTGAGCGTAGAGCCTGATTTAGCCTTGGTCCGAACCGACGGTACAGCAGGTTCGTCTGACACCACATCCGTTTCCAAAACGATGCCCGTCTCCATCAGGAGCACGTCATCGTCGATGTCAAACTCCGGCGCTTCTTTATTGAGAGCCATTGTTATAGTCCTTTGCTGAGTTCGAACTCAGACTCGAGCGGCGCCTGCATCCCTGGCATCGCTGGAGCCTCTCCCCTCTACCTCAGAGGAACAGGCCGGGAACAACAATCAACGACGTGGCAGGAACTGGAGTGGATCGACGGGTTTGCCCTGGCGGCGAATCTCGAAATGCAGCTTCACCCGATCAGTGCCCGTGGACCCCATTTCAGCAATCGACTGCCCTGCCTTGACCTGCTGCCCCTCCCGAACCAACAGCCTGCGGTTGTGACCGTAGGCACTGACGTAGGTATCGCTGTGCTTGATGATGATCAGTTCGCCGTAGCCCCGCAAGCCACTCCCGGCGTAGACCACCGCACCATCAGACGCAGCAAAAACAGGCTGTCCCAAATCACCGGCGATATCAATGCCTTTATTCAAACTACCGTTTGAAGCGAATTTTCCAATCAGCACGCCATTTGCAGGCCAGGTCCAACCGCCCACCGCGCGCTCTGCGGCGGGCACCGTGGTAACCACCGGAGTAGGCGTGGTTCGCGTTGTTGGCGTCGTTTTCCCGCCGCTGGCGGGGGTCGTGATAGGTTGTCCAACAGGCCGACGAATGACCGTCGTCTTGCTCGAAGAAGAGGGGCTGGACACCACTGTGGTACTGCCGGTAGCGCCGCTGCTGAAGCGGATCGCCTGACCTGGCCGGATGGTGTAAGGCGCAGAGATGCCATTGCGGGCTGCGAGCTCCTTGTAGTCCCAGCCGTAGCGAAAGGCAATGGAGAACAACGTATCGCCAGGCTTGACCACATACTGGCCCGAGGTCACCGTCGGCCGCTTGGGCGCCGCATTGCTGCGATCGACCACGCGTGCGCCGCCTGAGCCGGTGCTTGAGCAACCAGTCAGCAGGGCGCCCATGGCCAGTGCAATCACCAGAAGCTTGAAACTCAACCAATCCCTGCGCTGCCGAATGACTGTGTGCCCCACCCGCGCTCCCCTCATGGTGCCGAAAATCGAAAATACGCAAAGAAATGCAATAATGTTGCAATTATAACCGAGTGCGACTGTATTGGCAGGCTCGGCCACAGGCTCGGTAAAGAGCCGGGATGCCCCGCCAGATAGACAGGGCAATGCGGCAAGAATTCGTCGCCAGCACAAATATTCCCTGCAGCTCAGGCCACCGGGCCATTGAGCAACGGTACGAAGCGCACGGCGCCCAGTACGCGGCGGGAGAAGCCTTGCTCCTCACGCACGATCAGCATCAGCTGCTGGACTTCGCCAGCAGGGCCTACCGGGATGACCATTCGCCCCCCGGGAGCCAGCTGGTCGAGCAGTGCCTGTGGCACTTCTGGCGCCACGGCGGTAACGATGATGCCGTTGTAGGGAGCCAGCGCCTGCCAGCCGTCGCACCCATCCCCCCAACGGAACACCACGTTGCGCAGGTTCAGTTCGACCAGGCGTTCTTTGGCACGGTCCTGCAGCACCTTGATGCGCTCTACCGAAAATACCCGCTCCACCAATTGGGCAAGGATGGCCGTCTGGTAACCGGACCCGGTACCGATCTCCAGCACCTTGTCCAGCGGCCCGGCCTCCAGTAGCAGCTCACTCATGTGTGCAACCATGAAAGGCTGGGAGATGGTCTGATTGTGCCCGATCGGCAGCGCAGTATCTTCGTAGGCACGATGGGCCAGGGCCTCATCGACGAACAGATGGCGCGGCGTACGGCGGATGGCATCGAGCACCTTGGGGTTCGATACGCCCTCTTCGCACAGGCGCTGGATCAGCCGCTCGCGGGTACGCTGGGAAGTCATACCGATACCCCGGCGCTGCAGATCGTCCTGTTCGCGCATCAGAGCACGCCCTCCAGCCAACCATGAAGCTGCTCGAAAGCATCGTTGAAGGTGCGGTCCAGTTGCAGCGGGGTGATCGACACATAACCTTGCATCACCGCGTGGAAGTCGGTACCCGGCCCACCGTCTTCGGCATCACCGGCCACGGCAATCCAGTAACCTTCCTTGCCACGCGGGTTGACCACCTTGGTCGGTGCCGCCGCCCGCGCCCGGTGACCGAGACGGGTAACCTGTATGCCACGGATGTGTTCAAGCGGCAGGTTGGGAATATTGACATTGAGGACCGTACGCGGCGGCAGTTCCAGGCGTGACTGCGCCTCGACCAGGCGGCGGGCGATGAACGCGGCGCTCGGCAGATTGTCGGGCAGACGCGACAGTAATGAAAATGCCAACGAGGTACCGCCGAGGAAGCGCCCCTCCAGCGCGGCCGCGACCGTGCCGGAATAGATCACATCATCACCCAGATTGGCACCGAGGTTGATCCCCGATACCACCATGTCCGGTGTTTCCGGCAACAGGCCATTGAGCCCCAGGTGCACGCAATCGGTAGGCGTGCCATTGAGGCTGATGAAGCCGTTGGCCAGGGTTTGCGGGTGCAACGGCCTGTCCAGCGTCAGCGAACTGCCGGCGCCGCTCTTGTCTTGGTCCGGGGCGATCACCACGCACTCGGCATAATCCACCAGCGCACCGTGTAGCGCGGCGAGGCCAGGTGCCGTAACACCGTCGTCATTCGAAATCAGAATACGCATGGGCTGTCCGTCTGCCCTGCCGGCACCAGATCGACGAGTTCGCGCACCACCACGGTGGCGAAGCATCCGGCCGGAAGGACGAATTCCAGTTGCAGGTTATCAGGCTCCGGATAATGCCACGTAAGGCCGCCAATAGGGAGCCGCAGGATGCGCCGTTCGTGACTCATGCCTGCATTGGCCAGCCATTGGCACAGCGATGCATGCTGCTCGCCTATCGCCGTCTCCAGTGCCAAGGCCGCGCCGGCCGCAGGAGACGGGCCTTCGCCCCACATTGGCCCGGTAGGATGCAAGTCCAGAATGGCCAAGCGGGGGTCTGAACATTCCAGTTCACCCGCCGAAAAAAAACTACGGCTATCGGTGAATGCCAGCAGATCACCGACTTGGGCCTGCTGCCAGCTACCGTCAGCAACACGGGCGGCCAGGACCTGGTTGAACAGGTAGCTGCGGGCAGCCGAGAGCAACCGCGAACGCACGTTGCGCTGCTCGGGCAGGGCTTTGCGGGCAGCCCAGTGCTGGGCATCCTGGACGTTGCCGCCGCCATGCCCGAAACGCTGGCCGCCGAAGTAATTCGGCACACCCTGCTGCTTAAGCGTCTGCAGGCGGGCATCGAGGGCCGCATGATCAGCCGCCAGCGCCCTGAGGCGCAGGGTGAAGCCATTGGCCGAATGGGCGCCGCGCTGCAGCTTGCGCTGGTGGCGCACCTGTTTGAGCACACGCAGGGTGGCATCTTCGGCACGCGACAGGTCAGGGTCTGCCTTGCCCGGCAGGTGCAGGCTGAACCACTGGCGCGTCAGGGCCTGGCGATCCTTGAGGCCGGCATAGCTGATCGAGCGCACCGGCACGCCTGCGGCCCGCGCCAGGCGGCGGGCAGCTTCTTCGGTGTTGAGGTCACGCTTCTCCACCCACAGCCATAGGTGCTCCCCTTGGCCCGAGAGCGGGATGTCAAGCACCTCGTCGACCTGGAAATCTTCGGCCACAGCCTTGAGTATCGCGGTGCCCAGGGGTTGGCCCGATGCGCGCGGGCCCAGCAGTTCCATTTCGGTCATGCTGGCAGCAGCAGGGCGACCGCGTGCACGGCAATACCCTCCTCGCGGCCAGTGAAGCCCAGTTTTTCGGTGGTGGTAGCCTTGACGTTGACCTGGTCGAGCTCGACCTGCAGGTCCTCGGCGATCCGTTGCCGCATGGTTTCGATATGCGGGGCCATTTTCGGCGCCTGGGCAACGATGGTGGCGTCGACATTACCGACTTTCCAGCCTTTGGCCTGGACGATGCCGACCACATGGCGCAGCAGCGCACGGCTGTCGGCACCCTTGAATTGGGGATCGGTATCGGGGAAGTGCTTGCCAATGTCACCCAGCCCCGCCGCGCCAAGCAAGGCATCGCTCAGGGCATGCAGCAGCACGTCACCGTCGGAATGGGCCAGGAGGCCGTATTTGTGGGGGATACGCACCCCACCCAGGGTAATGAAATCACCGTCGCAAAAACGGTGCACATCGTAGCCGTGGCCAATACGCATAGAAAAACGCCCTGATTGAGTCAGGGCGTGATTCTACCTGCATTTGCAGCTGCAAGCTGCAAGCTACGAGCCGCAAGCCAAAAGCAGGCGCTGCGCCAACCGCACTGCCTTGCAGCTTGCAGCTTGCAGCTTGAAGCTTGAAGCTTGCCCCCCTACCCCCGCCCAAGTGCCACGGCGTGATGGCGCAGATGCTCATCAATGAAGCTGGCGATGAAGTAATAGCTATGGTCATAGCCAGGTTGCAGCCGCAGGTCCAAGGCATGCCCCCCTTTGCGGGCCGCCTGCTCCAACGCTTCAGGCTTGAGCTGCTTGGCCAGGAAGTCGTCACGATCGCCTTGATCGACCAGCAATGGTGGGCATTGGCCCGCTGGCGTCTCGGCAAGCAGCACACTGGCATCCCACTCACGCCAGCGCGCCCGGTCTTCCCCTAGGTAACGGCTGAACGCCTTTTCACCCCAAGGGCAATCCATCGGATTGCTGATCGGAGAAAACGCCGATACCGAGCGATAGCGCCCCGGGTTGCGCAGGGCGCAGACCAGCGCGCCGTGCCCACCCATGGAGTGGCCACTGATGCTGCGCTGACCCGAGGCCGGGAAGTGCGCTTCGATCAGCTCTGGCAGCTCCTTGACCACATAATCGTGCATGCGGTAGTGCTGCGCCCAAGGCTGCTGGGTGGCGTTGAGGTAAAAGCCGGCGCCCAGGCCGAAGTCCCAGGCACCGTCAGGGTCGCCTGGCACCTGCTCGCCACGCGGGCTGGTATCGGGCGCGACGATGATCAGGCCAAGCTCGGCGGCCAGGCGCTGGGCGCCGGCCTTCTGCATGAAGTTCTCGTCGGTGCACGTCAGGCCGCTGAGCCAGTACAGCACGGGCAGCTTTTCGCCCTGTTCGGCCTGCGGCGGCAGGTAAACGGCGAACACCATGTCGCAACCCAGCACCTTGGAGTGATGCCGGTAACGCTTGTGCCAGCCGCCGAAGCTTTTCTGGCAGGAGATGTTATCCAGGCTCATGGCTCACCTCAGAAGTGGATCACGCTGCGGATGCTCTTGCCTTCATGCATCAGGTCGAACGCCTTGTTGATATCCTCCAGGCCCATGGTATGGGTGATGAAGGTATCCAGCGGAATCTCGCCCTTCTCGGCCATTTCCACGTAGCTTGGCAGTTCGGTACGGCCGCGTACGCCACCGAAAGCAGACCCGCGCCAGACGCGACCGGTCACCAACTGGAACGGGCGAGTGGCGATTTCCTGGCCAGCGCCGGCAACGCCGATGATCACCGACTCACCCCAACCCTTGTGGCAGCATTCCAGGGCCGCGCGCATCAGTTGCACGTTGCCGATACATTCGAACGAAAAGTCCACGCCACCATCGGTAAGGTCGACGATCACTTCCTGGATCGGGCGATCGTACTCTTTCGGGTTGATGCAGTCGGTGGCACCCAGCTGGCGAGCGATCTCGAACTTGGCTGGGTTGATGTCGATGGCGATGATGCGCGAGGCCTTGGCCTTGACCGCACCGATGATCGCTGAAAGGCCGATGCCGCCCAGGCCGAAGACGGCGACGGTGTCACCGGGTTTGACCTTGGCAGTGTTCAGCACCGCACCGATGCCGGTGGTGACGCCGCAACCTAGCAGGCAGACCTTTTCCAGCGGCGCTTCCTTCTGGATCTTGGCGACGGAAATTTCCGGCAGCACGGTGTACTCGGAGAAGGTCGAGGTGCCCATGTAGTGGAACAGCTGCTGGCCCTTGTACGAGAAACGGGTGGTGCCGTCCGGCATCAGTCCTTTGCCCTGGGTGGCCCGTATGGCCTGGCACAGGTTGGTCTTGCCCGAGCGGCAGAATTTGCACTGACCACACTCTGGGGTATACAGCGGGATCACGTGATCGCCGACCGCCACGGAGGTGACGCCCTCACCTACCGCCTCGACGATCGCGCCACCTTCATGGCCCAGAATCGACGGGAAGATACCTTCCGGGTCGGCACCCGACAGGGTATAGGCATCGGTGTGGCAAACGCCGCTGGCGACCACGCGCAGAAGCACTTCGCCAGCCTTGGGCATGGCTACGTCCACCTCGACGATTTCCAGCGGTTTTTTAGCCTCGAAGGCTACAGCGGCACGGGACTTGATCATCAACGTTCTCCAGACAAAGGGTCAGTTCAGGCAGGCAGTGTAATTCAGCTTGTTTTGATGAATAATCGTGGCCAAGACAAAACATTATTGCTGTATAGGGACAATCCATGACCAGCCGCTGGGAGGGCATCGATGAATTCGTAGCGGTGGCCGAATTGGGCCAATTCACGGCTGCAGCCGAACGCATGGGCGTATCGTCGTCGCATATAAGCCGGCAAATCGCCCGCCTGGAGGAGCGCCTGCAAACGCGCCTGCTGTATCGCAGTACGCGCCGCGTGACCCTGAGTGAAGCCGGGCAGACATTCCTGCAACATTGCCAACGCCTGCAGGATGGCCGTGAAGAAGCGCTGCGTGCCGTAGGCGATCTGGCCAGCGAACCCAAGGGGCTACTGCGCATGACCTGCGCGGTGGCTTATGGCGAGCGCTTCATCGTGCCGCTGGTGACGCGCTTCATGACGCTGTATCCACAGTTGCGGGTCGAGGTGGAGTTGAGCAACCGCACGCTGGACCTGCTGCACGAAGGCATGGACCTGGCGATTCGTCTGGGACGCCTTGCCGATTCAAGGTTGGTGGCGACGCGCCTGGCGCCTCGGCGCATGTATCTGTGCGCTTCACCCGCCTACCTTGAACGCTACGGCCGTCCGCACAGCCTTTCGGAATTGGCCCGGCACAACTGCCTGGTGGGCAGCTCGGACCTGTGGGCGCTGCAACAGGACGGCCGCGAGATCAGCCAGCGGGTGCAGGGCAACTGGCGGTGCAACAGTGGCCAGGCGGTGCTGGATGCCGCTTTGCTGGGGATGGGGCTGTGCCAGTTGCCGGATTACTACGTGCTGGAACACCTCAACAGCGGCGCGCTGGTGTCGTTACTGGAGGCGCATCAGCCGCCCAATACGGCGGTGTGGGCGCTGTATCCGCAGCAGCGCCACCTGTCGCCCAAGGTCCGGCGGCTGGTGGACTATCTCAAGGAAGGGTTAGCGGGGATGCCGGAGTACCGAACGGTCTGACAGTTTGCCGGGGCCGCTTTGCGGCCCGGTAATCTCAACGCCGCCCCGCCCACCGCTGGCGGAGCCACTCCAGGTCTTCCGGGCGGGTCACCTTGATGTTGTCGCTGCGCCCCTCGACCAGCCGCGGCGCCTGGCCGGACCACTCGATGGCCGAAGCTTCATCGGTGACCACCACATCGGACACCAGGCACTCGGCCAACGCTCGGTGCAAAGCACCAAGACGGAACATCTGAGGCGTGAAGGCCTGCCAGATGGTACTGCGATCCACGGTCGCACTGACCCGGCCATCGACATCGGCGCGCTTTAGCGTGTCACGCGCAGGCACCGCCAGCAGCCCGCCAACAGGGTCATCCGCCAACTGCGACAGCAGACGGTCGAGATCGGTGCGTGCCAGGTTTGGCCGCGCCGCATCGTGCACCAGCACCCAGTCAGTGTCCGGCGCACCTTGGGCATGCAACAGCAACAACGCGTTGAGCACCGAGTCGGCACGCTCACGCCCACCTGGCGCACGCTGGATGCGAGGATCGCTGGCGCAGCGCAAGCCAGGCCAGTAAGGATCATCTGCAGCAATGCTGACCACCACGCCCTTGAGCGTCGGATGGCCAAGAAAACAGTCGAGGCTATGCTCGAGAACGGTCTGCCCGCCCAATTGCAAATACTGCTTCGGGCGGTCGGCAGCCATGCGGGCACCTACACCCGCAGCAGGAATCACGGCCCAGAAGGCCGGTAGGGTTTCGATCATTTTTGCGGCAGCTGGAAGAGGGTTTCACCCTCTTTGACCATCCCCAGTTCGTGACGAGCCCGTTCTTCAACGGTCTCCATACCTTTTTTCAATTCCAGGACCTCGGCATAGAGCACGCGATTACGCTCCAGCAGCCGCTCGTTTTCGGCATGCTGCTCGTCGATCTGCTGCTTGAGCTCAGCCACTTGCGCCAGGCTGCCGTTACCCACCCACAGGCGGTACTGCAGGCCACCAAGCAGCAGGAGCAGGACAAGGAACAACCAATAGGGACTGCGCATCAAGGTATCCAGGTTAAAAAGACCGCCGCGAAAAGGCAGACCTCAAATAGCACGAAGCCTGGCCGAGGCCAGGCTTCGTCGACAGAAACCCGCATCATGTGTCAGAAATTTCAGTATGAAAGTTCCGACAGCTTCGGCTGCTGTCTTTTTACCATCTCTTGCTTAGCCGCGAAACTCGGCGCGACCGCGGTAAACCGCTTTGGCGCCCAGTTGTTCTTCGATGCGCAGCAGCTGGTTGTACTTGGAGACGCGGTCGGAACGGCACAGCGAGCCAGTCTTGATCTGGCCAGCGGCGGTACCCACAGCCAGGTCGGCAATGGTCGAGTCTTCGGTTTCACCGGAGCGGTGCGAGATCACGGCGGTGTAGCCAGCGGCCTTGGCCATCTGGATGGCTTCCAGGGTTTCGGTCAGCGAGCCGATCTGGTTGAACTTGATCAGGATCGAGTTACCGATGCCCTTCTCGATGCCTTCCTTGAGGATCTTGGTGTTGGTCACGAACAGGTCGTCACCGACAAGCTGGACCTTCTCGCCGATCTTGTCGGTGAGAATCTTCCAGCCCGCCCAATCGGACTCATCCAGGCCGTCTTCGATCGAGATGATCGGGAAGCGCTCGGTGAGGCCTTTCAGGTAATCGGCAAAGCCTTCGGCGTCGAACGACTTGCCTTCGCCAGACAGGTTGTACTTGCCGTCTTCGTAGAATTCGGAGGCCGCGCAGTCGAGGGCCAGGGTCACGTCGGTGCCCAGCTTGTAACCGGCTTTTTCCACGGCTTCAGCGATAGCGCCCAGGGCGTCTTCGTTGGAAGCCAGGTTCGGCGCGAAGCCACCTTCGTCACCCACTGCAGTGTTCAGGCCACGGGCCTTGAGCACAGCCTTGAGGTGATGGAAGATCTCGGTGCCCATGCGCAGGCCATCAGAGAAGGTCTTGGCGCCAACCGGCTGCACCATGAACTCCTGGATGTCGACGTTGTTGTCGGCGTGCTCGCCACCGTTGATGATGTTCATCATCGGAACCGGCATCGAGTACTGACCTGGGGTGCCGTTCAGGTTGGCGATGTGCGCGTACAGCGGCAGGTCCTGGTCCTGGGCAGCAGCTTTCGCGGCAGCCAGGGAAACCGCCAGGATGGCGTTGGCGCCCAGCTTGGCCTTGTTCTCGGTACCGTCCAGTTCGATCATGGCGCGGTCCAGGGCCTTCTGGTCGGAAGGGTCCTTGCCCAGCAGCAGGTCACGGATCGGGCCGTTGATGTTGCCAACGGCTTTCAGCACGCCCTTGCCCATGTAACGGCTCTTGTCGCCATCACGCAGCTCCAGCGCTTCGCGCGAGCCGGTGGAAGCACCGGACGGCGCGCAAGCGCTGCCGATGATGCCGTTGTCGAGCAGTACATCGGCTTCCACGGTGGGGTTGCCACGCGAATCGAGAACTTCACGACCTTTGATGTCGACGATTTTTGCCATTGTTGTAAGCACTCCAGAATTGACGAAAACAACGCAGCTTTAGGAAATTCTTGCCTTGCACCAGGCGTAAATGCAGCAGGCAGGCCTGGCAGAAGCAGCCCCTGACCTGTGGGTCAGGGGCAGAACGGACGGTACTTTACCCGAGAAATGAGCGTTGCGCGGTTTATACCGTCGGAAAACTCACCCAGCCTGGGCTCAGGCCTTGTTCTTCTGTGCCAGGGCAGCCTTGACGAAGCCACTGAACAGCGGGTGGCCATCACGCGGAGTCGAGGTGAACTCCGGGTGGAACTGGCAGGCGACGAACCACGGGTGGTCCTTGGACTCGACCACTTCAACCAGCGCACCGTCTTCGGAACGACCCGAGACCACCAGGCCGGCATCGACCAGTTGCGGCAGCAGGTTGTTGTTCACTTCGTAACGGTGGCGATGGCGCTCGGTGATCACGTCCTTGCCATAGCAGTCATGTACCTTGGAGCCGGCTGCCAGTTGGCAATCCTGCGCGCCCAGGCGCATGGTGCCACCCAGGTCGGAGGCTTCGGTACGGGTCTCGACGGCGCCGGTGGCATCGGCCCACTCGGTGATCAAGCCAACGACCGGGTGGCCGCTGTTGCGATCGAACTCGGTGGAGTTGGCGTCTTGCCAGCCCATCACGTTACGGGCGAACTCGATCACGGCAACCTGCATGCCCAGGCAGATACCCAGGTACGGCACCTTGTTCTCACGGGCATACTGCACCGCGGTGATCTTGCCTTCCACGCCACGCAGGCCGAAACCGCCCGGTACCAGGATGGCGTCTGCGCCTTCGAGCAGGCTGGTGCCCTGGTTCTCGATATCTTCGGAATCGATGTAGCGCAGGTTGACCTTGGTGCGGTTGGTGATGCCGGCGTGGCTCATCGCTTCGATCAGCGACTTGTACGCGTCCAGCAGCTCCATGTATTTGCCGACCATGGCGATGGTCACTTCGTGCTCAGGGTTGAGCTTGGCGTCGACCACCTTGTCCCACTCGGACAGGTCGGCGCTGCTGCA
Organism: Pseudomonas putida; assembly: GCF_026625125.1. Lineage (NCBI taxonomy): Bacteria > Pseudomonadati > Pseudomonadota > Gammaproteobacteria > Pseudomonadales > Pseudomonadaceae > Pseudomonas > Pseudomonas putida. Next base: position 4,568,426 of record NZ_CP113097.1, read on the forward strand.
CTGCAGGCCGAAGCGCTCGACGACGAAATCATCCAGGCCCTGGGCATGCAGAATGCCTGGGATCTTGTAGATGGTGTCGGCGTCTTCAAGGGCAATCACCGCACGCTCTTCAACGTTGGTGAACTGGGCGATCTTGCGGCGCGACGAGCTGTCGATCGGGTGGTCGGAGCGGCAGACCAGTACATCAGGCTGCAGGCCGATGGAGCGCAGCTCCTTGACCGAGTGCTGAGTCGGCTTGGTCTTGGTCTCACCAGCGGTGGCGATGTACGGCACCAGCGTCAGGTGCATCAGCATCGCGCGCTTGGCGCCGACTTCGAAGCGCAACTGGCGGATCGCCTCGAGGAACGGTTGCGACTCGATGTCGCCCACGGTGCCACCGATTTCCACCAGGGCCACGTCGGCATCGCCGGCGCCCTTGATGATGCGGCGCTTGATCTCGTCGGTGATATGCGGGATGACCTGGATGGTCGCGCCAAGGTAATCACCACGACGCTCTTTGCGCAGCACGTGCTCGTAGATGCGGCCGGTGGTGAAGTTGTTGTTCTGGGTCATGGTCGTGCGGATGAACCGCTCGTAGTGGCCCAGGTCGAGGTCGGTCTCGGCGCCGTCGTGGGTGACGAATACTTCACCGTGCTGGAACGGACTCATGGTGCCAGGATCGACGTTGATGTACGGATCCAGCTTGAGCATGGTGACCTTTAGCCCCCGCGCTTCCAGGATGGCCGCCAGGGAAGCCGAGGCAATGCCTTTCCCCAATGAAGAAACAACACCGCCCGTGACGAATATGTAGCGCGTCATGAAAAACCCTAGAAGTCTGCGTTAAGGCGGCCAGCGCCGCCGGAGAAAGCGAAGGAAGGCCGAAGCCCCCGATCACCTGCGTCAATCACAGTGCATCTCGAAAAACTGCCGCGCCTGTACAGACCAGGGTCATCCCCGGCATGGAGTTCGCTCGTCATTTCCAGAATCAGCCCAGCAAAAAACTGCGTGGTAATCGGCAACTGCCGTGTTTCCGAGGAACGCACAGAAGTTGTATCAAGAAGGGAGGGTAGTCTACCGGAATGTACCCTTCAGCTCAAACCTTGCGCGTTCGTCGGAGGCTGCCAGTGAAGCTGGCAATCGGCCTGCGCCAGTCGCGGCAGATTGGCCACTGCCAGCAAGCGCTCGCCACGATACAGCAATGGCAGGCGCGGTCGCACGAAGTGCGGGACGTGCGTTTCGTTGAGCAGGCGCTTGAGGTCGCGCTTGCCACGGCCTGGTATGTCCAGCACTTCCCCGCCCTGGCGATAGGCGATGCGCAAATCGCCTTCCGGGGCGCCCTGCAGGCTGACGCTGCCGTTCCCGGGCAATGGCAACGGGCTACCGGGCTTGTCCCAGCGCAGCGTTCCGCACACAGGCTGCAGCCAGTCGCCAGACAACCACCAGATCCGTCCATGGCTGCGCTCGAGTTTGCCATCGGTCAGCTGCCAGGCAGGTTGGGCATCGATTGCCGCATCACGCAGAGCCGCCCAACCGGCCCAATGCCGGGTGTCGGGCAAACGGGTACGCAAGCTCAACCAATACTGCAGGGCGTTGCGCTGACGGGCCGGCGACAGCGCCGCCAGGCTCGCAAGGTCAAGGGAGTCCACCGCAGACCACATGGCCGGCGCGCCCTCCTGGGCCACGGCCAGGTCAGCCTGGGCCAGTTCATCGAGCAGCCCGAGCGCCTCCCCCAGGTGCCCGGCGGTGCGAGCCAGGGCCTGGCTGGCCTGCGGCCAACGCTGCTGCAGTAGCGGGAACACCTCAGCGCGCAAGAAATTGCGGGCAAAGGCCCTGTCTGCGTTGGACGGGTCTTCGGCCCAGATCAGCCCATGGCTTTGTGCATAGTCATGCAACTGCACACGTGAAACGTTGAGCAGCGGCCTGACCAGGTGGCCGCGCCCCAACGGACGCTGTTGCGGCATCGCCGCCAGACCACGCAGGCCGGCACCACGCAGAAGCCGGAACAGCAAGGTTTCGGCCTGGTCATCACAGTGCTGCCCCGTGAAAAGAACGTCGCCCGCGCCGAGCACGGTCTCGAATGCCGCATACCGAGCATCGCGCGCAGCCTGCTCCAGGCTCGCCTCGGCAGCGACCTGAACGTGGATGACGGTGAGTTCGATCCCGAGCCGTTCGCACACTGCGGTGCAATGGCTTGGCCAGGCATCGGCGGCGGGTTGCAGGCCGTGGTGAATGTGGATGGCATGGAGCGGAGGCGTTGCATGGATGCTGGCGTAGTCGGCCAGCCAGTGCAGAAGGACCGTGGAGTCGAGGCCACCGGAGAAAGCGATGTACCAGGCAGGGGCATTGAGCCAAGGGGTGAGGTTGATCATTGGCGCCTCACGCGACTTGAAAGCGTGGGGGCGCTTGGCGCCCCCAGTGGTGCATCAGAGGCCGTAGCTCATCAGGCGCTCATAACGACGGGCCAGCAGCGTGTCGTTATCGAGCTTGCCGAGCATGTCCAGCTGCTGAACCAGGTCAGCGCGAATGCTTTCGGACATCTGCGCCGGGTCACGGTGGGCACCGCCCAGCGGTTCCTCGATGACCTTGTCGACGATGTTCAGGCTTTTCAGGCGCTCGGCGGTGATGCCCATGGCCTCGGCAGCGTCGGCGGCCTTGTCGGCGGTTTTCCACAGGATCGAGGCGCAACCCTCCGGCGAGATCACCGAGTAGGTGGAGTACTGCAGCATGTTCAGCTGGTCGCACACACCGATGGCCAGTGCACCGCCGGAACCACCTTCACCGATGACGGTGGCGATGATCGGCGTCTTCAGGCGCGCCATGACACGCAGGTTCCAGGCGATCGCTTCGCTCTGGTTGCGTTCTTCCGCGTCGATGCCTGGGTATGCACCCGGGGTGTCGATGAAGGTCAGGATCGGCATCTTGAAGCGTTCGGCCATTTCCATCAGGCGGCAAGCCTTGCGGTAGCCTTCAGGGCGCGGCATGCCGAAGTTGCGGCGAACCTTTTCGCGCACTTCACGGCCCTTCTGGTGGCCGATGACCATGACCGGCCGGCCATCCAGGCGCGCGGTACCACCGACGATGGCGGCATCGTCGGAGAAGTGACGGTCGCCGTGCAGCTCTTCGAACTCGGTGAAGATGTGCTCCAGGTAGTCCAGCGTGTACGGACGACGCGGGTGACGGGCCAGGCGGGCGATCTGCCAGCTGGTCAGGTTGCCGAAGATGCTTTCGGTCAGAGTGTTGCTCTTGTCTTGCAGACGGGCAATTTCATCGCTGATGTTCAGCGAGTTGTCGTTACCCACCAAACGCAGCCCTTCGATCTTGGCTTGCAGGTCGGCAATCGGCTGTTCGAAATCGAGAAAATTCGGGTTCATAGTCATCCGTCTTGGGTCTACGGCCAGGCGGCCGGCCGGTTGATCCGTTTGGCGCCCTACCTTAAGGGATCAGGCGCATTCAGGTCGAGATTAAATTTCGTCGGTTCAACGATATTGCAGGAAGACGTTCTCACGCCCGAACTGGTCACGCAGCGCCTGAATCAAGCCATCGGCCGGGTCGATCGACCACTGGTCGCCGAACTGCAGCATCGCCTTGGCGTCGCTGCCGGTGTACTCGAGGGTGATCGGGCAACCACCGCGATGGCGGGTGATCAGCTCGCCCAGCCAGTTCAGGCGGTCGCCCTTGAGGGCATCGTGGGTGATCTTCAGCCGCAGGCTCTCGGCAAGCTTGGTACGGGCATCTTCCATGGTCATCACCTGCTTGACGCGCAGGCGCAGGCCACCGGAGAAGTCGTCGTTGCTGACCTCACCCTCGACCACGACCATGGCATCGTTCTGCAACAACGCCTGAGCGCCCATGAAGGCATCGGCGAACAATGAGGCTTCGATGCGCCCGGAGCGGTCATCGAGGGTGACAAACCCCATCTTGTCGCCCTTCTTGTTCTTCATCACCCGCATCGCAATTATCATCCCGGCGATCGTCTGCGTTTCGCGGGAGGGTTTCAGGTCGATGATGCGCTGGCGGGCGAACCGGCGGATTTCCCCTTCATACTCATCGATCGGGTGGCCGGTGAGGTACACGCCAAGGGTATCCTTCTCGCCCTTCAGGCGCTCCTTGAGCGTCAGTTCACGCACCTTGCGGTGGTTGGCGTAGACATCGGAGTCCGCCTCGACGAACAGCCCGCCGAACAGGTCCACGTGGCCGCTATCAGCGGTGCGTGCGGTCTGCTCTGCAGCCTTGATCGCCTCTTCGAGGGCCGACAGCAAGGTCGCGCGATTGATGTCGATACTGGCGTGGTACGCCTTGATCTCATCATGGAAGTGCGGGCCCAGCCGATCCAGTGCGCCACTGCGGATCAGCGCATCGAGTGTACGTTTGTTCACCCGCTTGAGGTCGACCCGCTCACAGAAGTCGAACAGATCCTTGAACGGGCCACCCTGGGCGCGTGCCTCGACAATCGCCTCCACCGGGCCTTCACCCACGCCTTTGATAGCGCCAAGGCCATAGATGATGCGGCCGTCGTCATTGACCGTGAACTTGAACTCCGAGGCATTCACGTCCGGGGCATCGAGGCGCAGCTTCATGCTGCGCACTTCTTCGATCAGCACCACCACTTTGTCGGTGTTGTGCATGTCCGCTGACAACACCGCGGCCATGAACGGCGCCGGGTAATGAGTCTTGAGCCAGGCGGTCTGGTAAGACACCAGGCCGTAGGCCGCCGAGTGGGACTTGTTGAAGCCGTAACCGGCGAACTTTTCCACCAGGTCGAAGATGTTGCCGGCGAGGTCTGCATCGATGTTGTTGGCCACACAACCCTCGATGAAACCGCCGCGCTGCTTGGCCATTTCTTCAGGCTTTTTCTTACCCATGGCACGGCGCAGCATGTCGGCGCCGCCCAGGGTGTACCCCGCCATGACCTGCGCAATCTGCATCACCTGCTCCTGATACAGGATGATGCCGTAGGTCGGCGCAAGAACAGGCTTGAGGCCTTCGTACTGGTAGTCCGAGTGTGGGTAGGCAAGTTCGGCGCGGCCGTGCTTGCGGTTGATGAAGTCGTCCACCATGCCCGATTGCAGGGGGCCTGGGCGGAACAACGCCACCAGTGCGATGAGGTCTTCCAGGCAGTCAGGCTTGAGCTTTTTGATCAGCTCTTTCATGCCCCGCGACTCGAGCTGGAACACCGCCGTGGTTTCGGCCTTCTGCAGCAACTCGTAGGTCTTGCGATCGTCCAGCGGGATGAAGTCGATGTTGACGTCGGGCAGGTTGTTCTTGGCCTGCTCGCGGTTGATCGTCTCCATGGCCCACTTGATGATGGTCAGGGTACGCAGGCCAAGGAAGTCGAACTTGACCAGGCCGGCGGCCTCGACATCGTCCTTGTCGAACTGGGTCACCAGGCCGCCGCCCTCTTCGTCACAGGCGATCGGCGAAAAATCGGTGAGCTTGGTCGGGGCGATGACCACACCACCGGCGTGCTTGCCGGTACCACGGGTGACACCTTCGAGCTTGAGCGCCATTTCCCAGATTTCGCGGGCGTCTTCGTCGCCCTTGAGGAAGTCGCGCAGGATCTCTTCCTGCTCGTAGGCCTTCTCCAGGGTCATGCCCACTTCGAACGGGATCATCTTCGACAGACGGTCAGCCAGGCCATAGGACTTGCCTTGCACCCGCGCCACGTCGCGTACCACCGCCTTGGCGGCCATGGTCCCGAAGGTGATGATCTGGCTGACCGCGTTGCGCCCGTAGGCGTCGGCCACGTAGTCGATCACCCGGTCCCGGCCATCCATGCAGAAGTCGACGTCGAAGTCGGGCATGGAAACACGTTCAGGGTTCAGGAAACGTTCGAACAGCAGGTCATAGGCCAGAGGATCGAGGTCGGTGATCTTCAGTACGTAGGCCACCAGCGAGCCGGCACCCGAACCACGGCCAGGGCCTACCGGCACGCCGTTGTTCTTGGCCCACTTGATGAAGTCCATAACGATCAGGAAGTAACCGGGGAAACCCATCTGGATGATGATGTCCAGTTCGAATTTCAGGCGGTCCAGATAGACCTGGCGCTTCTCTTCGTAATTGGGCGTGGTCTCCTTGGGCCAGAGCACTGCCAGGCGCTCCTCCAGGCCTTCGTGCGAGACATGGCGCAAGTAGTCGTCGATGCCCATGCCATTGGGCGTGGGGAAATCCGGCAGGAAGTACTTGCCCAGCTGTACCTGTATGTTGCAGCGCTTGGCGATCTCGACGGTGTTGGCGATGGCGTCGGGCAGGTCGCTGAACAGCTCGGCCATTTCATCCGCGCTTTTGAGGTACTGCTGGTCGCTGTACATGCGCGGGCGACGCGGGTCGTCCAGGGTCCAGCCTTCACCGATGCACACCCGGCTTTCGTGGGCGTCGAAGTCCGATTGCTTGATAAAGCGCACATCATTGGTGGCCACCAGCGGCGCGCCGACCTTGTCGGCCAGGGCCACTGCAGCGTGCACGTACTCTTCGTCACCGGCACGATTGGTGCGCTGCACCTCGACGTAAAACCGCTCGGGGAACATGCCCATCCAGTCGTGTAGCAGCGCCTCGGCCTCAGTGGCACGGCCGGCCATCAGCGCCATACCGATATCGCCCTCCTTGCCAGCAGACAGGGCAATCAGGCCTTCGCTGGCCGAGGCGACCCATTCACGCTGAAGAATCACCAGGCCATTGCGTTGGCCGTCAGTCCAGCCTCGGGAGATCAGCTCGGTAAGGTTGCGGTAACCCTTGGGGTTCATCGCCAGGAAGCAGATACGCGACAGCGGCGCTTCAGGGTCGACACCGGCCAGCCACAGGTCAGCACCGCAGATCGGCTTGATGCCCGCGCCCATGGCGGTCTTGTAGAACTTCACCAGCGCACACATGTTGCTCTGGTCGGTGATCGCCACCGCGGGCATGTTCATCCCGGCCAGCGCCTTGGCCAGCGGTTTGATCCGCACCAGGCCGTCGACCAGCGAGAATTCGGAGTGGACGCGCAGGTGAACGAAGGGAACCGACATGGAAGATCCTGTAGCAGTGCTGAACGACAAAGGCGGGATTGTAGCGTAAAAGCGAGGGGGGGTTGGGGACGCAAGGCGTCCCCAACAGGCTAGATCAGAGAATCGGTAATGCCTTCACGGGCTTCCCAAGCGGCCCGTACCGGCGCAAAGGAACGCCGATGGATGGGGGTGGGCCCGAGGCGGGCCAGGGCTTGCAGATGTACCGGCGTCGGGTAGCCCTTGTGCCCGCCAATCCCGTACCCCGGATAAATCAGCTCGAATGCGCTCATCTCCCGATCGCGGGTCACTTTGGCCAGGATCGACGCTGCAGCGATGGCCGGCACTTGGCTATCGCCCTTGATGACCGGAGCAGCCGGCACCGACAGCTTGGGGCAGCGGTTACCGTCGATCAGAGCGAGCCTGGGAGTAACGCTCAGGCCTTCGACCGCACGCTGCATGGCCAGCATGGTCGCTTGCAGAATATTGAGGCGGTCGATTTCCTCCACTTCGGCGCGGGCAATGCAAAAACTCAGGGCTTTCGCACAGATCTCGTCGAACAGCGCTTCGCGCTTGGCTTCGGTGAGTTTCTTCGAATCGTTGAGGCCGAGGATCGGCCGCGCCGGGTCAAGAATCACCGCCGCTGTGACAACGGCGCCGCACAGTGGGCCGCGCCCGACTTCGTCGACGCCGGCAACCAGGTCCTCGACCAGGTTGAAATCCAGTCCTATCTGCATGTCAGCGGTCCTTGAGCAAAGCCAGCACCGCGTCAGCCGCCTGGTTGGAGGCGTCGCGGCGCAGGGTGCGGTGAATCTCGTCGAAGCGCTCGGTCTGCTGCCTGCCATCGGCCACCAGGGGGGCCAGGGTTTGTGCCAGGGCCTCGCTGGTGGCGGCATCCTGCAGCAACTCGGGGACCAACTCGCGCTGGGCGAGCAAGTTGGGCAAAGACACGTAGGGGCTTTTCACCAGACGCTTGAGAATCCAGTAGGTCAATGGCGCGAGGCGATAGGCAACGACCATGGGGCGCTTGTACAGCATGGCCTCCAGGGTGGCGGTACCCGAGGCGATCAGCACCGCATCACAGGCAGCGAGCGCCTGATGCGACTGGCCATCGAGCAGCGTCAGAGGCAAATCGCGACCTTCCAGCATCTGTTCGAGCTGTGCGCGCCGCGCGCCATTGGCGCACGGCAATACAAACTGCACGCCGGGTATCAGCTCGCGCAGGCGCTGCGCCGCATCCAGGAACAACGCCCCCAGGCGCCCGACTTCCCCGCCACGGCTACCGGGCATCAGGGCAACCACCGGCCCTGCATCGAGCCCCAGCGCCCCGCGTGCAGCCTGCCGATCCGCAGCCAACGGTATGGTATCGGCCAAGGGATGGCCGACGAACCTTACCGGCACGCCCTGTTCTTCATAGAAGCGTGCTTCGAAGGGCAGCAGCGTCAGCATCAGATCGCAACCTTCACGAATCTTCAGCACGCGCTTCTGCCGCCATGCCCAGACCGAAGGGCTGACGTAATGCACGGTCTTGATACCCGCCTGGCGCAGCTTCAGTTCGATATTGAGGGTGAAATCAGGTGCATCGATGCCAATGAACACATCGGGCTTTTCAGCGATGAGGGTGTGGATCAGTGCCTTGCGCCGCTTGAGCAGCTCGCGCAGGCGCCCCAGCACCTCGACCAGGCCCATGACCGCCAGACGCTCCATCGGGAAATACGACTGCATACCCTCGGCTTCCATCAGCGGACCGCCAACACCGATGAACCGCACCTGGGGATGACGCGCCTTCAAGGCGCGCATCAGACCGGAACCCAGAATATCGCCGCTGGCCTCACCCGCGACCAGGGCTACGCAAAGTTGCGCCATGTCAGCGGGTAATGCCGCGAGCAGAGTTCACGATCGACTGACGGAACAAGTCGACCTGTGGGTGTTTGCCGGCCAGCTCATCCAGCTCCTTGACCGCTTCTTCAACGGTCAGGCCCTGGCGGTAGACGATCTTGTAGGAACGACGCAGGGCATGGATGACCTCGTCGCTGAAACCGCGACGGCGCATGCCTTCGAAGTTCATGCTGCGGGCTTCGGCGGGGCTGCCGAATACCGTGACGAATGCCGGAACGTCCTTGCCGATTGCCGTGCCCATGCCGGAGAAGGCATGCGCGCCGATGTGGCAGTACTGGTGCACCAGGGTGAACCCGGAGAGGATCGCCCAGTCACCCACATGAACATGCCCGGCCAGCGCAGTGTTGTTGACCAGGATGCAATGGTTTCCGATCACACTGTCATGGCCGATATGGGCGTAGGCCATGATCAGGTTGTGGTCACCCAGCGTGGTTTCAGCGCGATCCTGAACCGTGCCACGGTGAATGGTCACACCCTCGCGAATCACGTTGTGATCACCGATCACCAGGCGCGTCGGTTCACCTTTGTACTTCAGGTCCGGGGTGTCTTCGCCGATCGAGGAAAACTGGTAGATGCGGTTGTGCTTGCCGATCCGGGTCGGACCTTTGAGCACCACGTGAGGACCAATGACGGTACCCTCCCCGATTTCAACATCAGGGCCAACGATCGACCACGGGCCGACCTCGACGCCATCGGCCAGTTTGGCCGACGGATCGATGATCGCCCGTGGATCAATCGAATTCATAGCTCACGTTCCGCACAGGTGATCTCAGCCGAGCACACTGGCTTGCCATCGACCAGTGCCCGGCACTCGAACTTCCAGATGGTCTTCTTACGGCCGATGAACTTGGCCTCCAGCACCAACTGGTCGCCCGGCAGGACGGGCTGACGGAAACGCAGCTTGTCGGAACCAACGAAGTAATAGAGCGTGCCGTCGGCCGGCTTGGCATCGAGCATCTTGAAACCGAGAATGCCTGCAGCCTGTGCCATGGCTTCGATGATCAGCACGCCTGGCATCACCGGGTGCTCCGGGAAATGCCCGTTGAAGAACGGCTCATTGATGCTGACATTCTTGTAGGCACGAATGCTCTGGGCCTCGAAGTCCAGATCCGTTACACGATCCACCAACAGGAACGGGTAACGGTGAGGCAGGTATTCGCGAATCTCGTTGATGTCCATCATTTCGGGGGGAAGCCTGTAATAAGAATAGGGAGCGCAGGTGCTGACCACACGCTCCTTTTGCAATCCAAAGAGGAGCCAGCTAGCGACTGTTCACTCTTGCTCAGGAAATGGTATCAGCCTTCTGATGTCGGCTGGCCACCTGAGGTCACGGTATCGACACGTTTTTCCAGCTGCTGGAGACGTTTGGACATGTCATCCAGTTGGCGGATACGCGCAGCGCTCTTGCGCCAGTCAGCCAGTGGCTGCATGGCAGTACCGGAAGAATAGGCGCCCGGTTCGGTGATCGAACGAGTGACCATGGTCATCCCGGAAACGAATACGTTGTCGCACACATCGATGTGGCCCACCATGCCGACGCCGCCAGCGATGGTGCAGTGCTTGCCAATGCGCGTGCTGCCGGAAATCCCGACGCAGGCAGCCATGGCCGTGTGCTCGCCGATCTGCACGTTGTGGGCGATCTGGATCTGGTTGTCGAGCTTGACGCCGTCAGCGATCCGCGTGTCGGACAATGCGCCCCTGTCCACCGCAGTGTTCACGCCGATTTCGACGTCATCACCCAGGGTGACACCGCCGATCTGGGCGATCTTGCGCCATACGCCCTTCTCGTTGGCAAAGCCGAAGCCCTCGCCACCGATCACCGCACCAGACTGGATGACCACGCGCTTGCCAATGGTCACGTCGTGATACAGCGTGACCCGCGGTGCCAACCAGCCACCCTCACCGACCACACACCGGGCACCGATCACGCAATGCGCACCGATACTGACGTTCGCGCCAATGCGGGCGCCGCTCTCGATGACCACGAACGGCCCGATACTGGCACTGGCATCCACCTGTGCATCCTCGGCGACCACGGCGCTGGGATGAATTCCCGCTACAGCCTTGGGTTTGGGATCGAACAGGTGGGAAATGCGCGCGTAGGCCAGGTACGGGTCCGCCACGATCAGCGCATTGCCGGCGAAGCCTTCGGCATCTGCAGCCTGCAGCAATACCGCTGCTGCCTGACAGTTATCCAGGTACTTGCGGTACTGCTTGTTGGCGAGAAAGCTCAACTGACCGGGGCCGGCCTCCTGCAAGGTGGCCAGCCCGGTGATCTGTAGCGCCTCGGAGCCTTTGAGAGTGGCCCCGAGGGCCTCGGCCAACTGGCCGAGCGTCATGGTCACGGTCATATCAACGGGCTTGGTTCATGCGCTCGATGACTTGGCGGGTGATGTCGTACTGAGGCTTGACATCAATGACCGCGCCACGCTCGAGGACCAGGTCGTAACCGCCTTTCTTGATCACTTCTTCGACAGCGCCGTCGAGCTTGGGCTTGAGCTGCTTGAGCATGTCGCGGTCAGCGACCGCTTTGGCTTCATTCAGCTCCTTGGACTGGAACTGGAAGTCACGTGCCTTTTGCTTGAACTCAAGCTCCAGGCGCTCGCGCTCTGGCTGGGCCAACTTGTCGCCGCCCTTGATCAAGCGGTCCTGAATGCCTTTGGCACTGCTTTCCAGGGTCTTGAGCTTGGTCAGCTGCGGGCCGAACTTCTTCTCGGCATCCACCGCGTACTTCTTGGCGGCATCGGATTCAAGCAACGCCATCTGATAGTTCAGCACGGCAACCTTCATTTCGGCGAAAGCCGGGGTGGCGACCAGCGCCGCGGCCAGTATGGCCAGTTGAGTCAACTTACGCACGATGCACTCCTGGATAAACCGTTGTCGTTAAGCAAGGGCCGACCTTAGAAGGTCTGGCCCAGAGAGAATTGGAACACCTGGGTGTCGGCATCGTCCGGCTTCTTGACCGGCATCGCCAGGCTGAAGCTCAACGGGCCCAATGCGGTGATCCAGGTCACACCCAAACCAACGGAGCTGGCCATGTCCGAGAAACCGACCTTGGCGCAGTCAGGCTTGGAACCGCAATTGGTGTCGAACACGTTACCCACATCCCAGAACACGGAGGTGCGCAGCGAGCGCTGGTCCTTCACGAACGGCAGCGGGAACAGCAGCTCTACGCCACCCTGCACCAGGACGTTGCCACCGAACGGCAGCGGGTCTTGGTCCGGGTCAAACTCAGTGCCCGGCTTGCTAGCTAAACCTCTGCTGGGCGTACTGCGTGGGCCCAGGCTGCTGTCCTTGAAGCCGCGAACGGAGTTGAAGCCACCCGCATAGTAGTTCTCGTAGAACGGCAGGCCCGAAGTGCCACCGAAACCATCACCATAGCCCAATTCGGTGTGCAGGCGCAGGGTGTACTCGTTGTTGATCGGCTTGAACAGCTGGCCGCGGTAATCAAGCTTGTAGAACGACAGGTCGCTGCCTGGAATGGTCGATTCCAGGGTCAGGCTCTGGGAGTGACCACGGGTCGCCAGCACGCCTTTGTTCAGGGTCGACTCGGACCAGCCGATTGACGCCTTGAAGTTCAGGAAGTTATCACCCTCTTCATCGAGGAAGTCGAAGATCTCGTCAACGGTATAGCGACCGGTCTTGATCTTGTCCTGCTGCACGCTGAGGCCGTAGGTCAGGCGCGAGGTTTCGCTGATCGGGTAGCCCAGGCTCACACCGGCACCCAGGCTGTCGACCGCATAGCTGGCCACGTCAACGTCGAGGTCGTCGTAGTCGGTGCTGCGATAGAACGCGTTGTAACCCAGGCTCACACCGTCAGCAGTGAAGTAGGGGTCAACGAAACCGAAGTTGTAGCGGGTCTGGTATTCCGAGCGGGTCAACCCGATGGAAACCTTGTTACCCGTACCGAGGAAGTTGGTCTGGCTGATCGAACCGCCCAGGATCAGGCCGGCGCTCTGGGCGAAGCCCACGCTGGCAGTGATCGAGCCGGACGCCTGCTCTTCGACGCTGTAGTTGACGTCGACCTGATCGTCGGTACCCGGCACTGGCGGGGTCTCGACGTTGACTTCCTTGAAGAAACCCAGGCGCTCCAGACGGGTCTTGGACTGGTCGATCAGGTAGGTCGAGGCCCAGCCGCCTTCCATCTGGCGCATTTCGCGGCGCAGCACTTCGTCTTCGGTCTTGGTGTTGCCGCGGTAGTTGATGCGGTTGACGTAGGCACGCTTGCCCGGGTCGACCACGAACATGATGTCGACGGTGTGGTCTTCGTCATTGGGCTGTGGCACGCCGTTGACGTTGGCGAACGTGTAGCCTTCGTTACCCAGGCGGCGGGTGATCAGCTCGGACGTGGTGGTCATCACCTTGCGCGAGAATACCTGGCCCGGCTGCACCAGCAGCAGCGACTTGACCTGGTCTTCCGGCACCTTCAGGTCACCCGACAGCTTCACGTCGCGAACGGTGTACTTCTCGCCTTCGTTGACGTTGACGGTGATATAGACGTGCTTCTTGTCCGGGGTGATCGACACCTGGGTGGAAGCGATGTCCATGTTGATGTAGCCGCGGTCCAGGTAGTAGGAACGCAGGCGCTCCAGGTCACCGGAAAGCTTTTCGCGGGCGTACTTGTCGTCGTTCTTGAAGAACGACAGCCAGTTGGTGGTCTTGAGCTCGAACAGCTGCGACAGCTCTTCATCGTCGAACACGGTGTTGCCAACGACGTTGATGTGCTGGATGGCAGCGACGGTGCCTTCGTTGATCTTGATCTTCAGGGCAACCCGGTTGCGCGGCTGCGGCACCACCTCGGCGTCGACCTCGGCCGAGTAGCGGCCCTGGGCCACGTACTGGCGCTGCAGCTCGTTACGCACGCCTTCGAGGGTGGCACGCTGGAAGATCTCGCCTTCGGCCAGGCCCGACTGTTTCAGGCCCTTCATCAGGTCTTCGGTGCTGATCGCCTTGTTGCCTTCGATCTCGATGCTCGACACCGACGGGCGCTCGACCACGTTGATGATCAGGACATCGCCGTCGCGGTTCAGCTGAATGTCCTGGAAGAAGCCGGTCTTGAACAGCGACCGGGTCGACTCCACCAGGCGCCGGTCATCGGCCTGATCGCCCACGTTCAGGGGCAAGGCACCGAAAACGCTGCCGGCGGATACCCGCTGCAGGCCGTTGACACGAATATCGGAGATGGTGAAGGACTCGGCGTGAACTTCAGCGATCATCAATGCGGAGAGGACCGCAGTTAGCAGCAGACGTTTCATGAAGTCCTTTTATTCCAACTGGCAATAAACAACCTGCCGCAATTGGCGGCAGGTTTGCAATGCGAAGCTTTTATAGTCGACCCAGATCGTTGATCAGGGCGAGCAACATCACCCCTATGACCAAACTGATACCGATCTGGACCCCCCAACCTTGAACCCGATCCGACAATGGACGACCGCGCGCCCACTCGACCAGGTAAAACAGCAAATGCCCCCCATCCAGCACTGGAATGGGCAGCAGGTTAAGAACCCCCAGGCTAATGCTCAGGTAGGCGAGGAAGTTCAAGAAATCCCCCACGCCGGACTGGGCTGAAGCGCCCGCCACTTTAGCAATGGTTATCGGTCCGCTCAAGTTTTTTACCGAGAGCTCACCGAACAGCATTTTCTTCAGTGATTCGAGGGTCAGGACGCTCATGTTCCACGTCCGGGAAAGGCCCTCGCCTACCGCGTCCAGCGGACCGTAGCTGACCTCACGAAGCATGCCGGCAGGCCATTCGCCGCCTTTCACCCCGGCGCCCAGGTACCCTGCGGCAGCGGCGCCCTCACCTTTTCGAGCCAAGGTTACCGGCACATCCAGCGCCGCACCGTCGCGCTCGACACGCACCACGACCTTGGCTTCAGGGCGCGCGCGTACGCTATCGACAACCTGCTGCCAGTCACTCAAGGCCACCCCATCGAGACTCAGCAGCCTGTCGCCGGTTTTCAGGCCGGCAGCTGCCGCTGGACCTTTTGGATCGATCTCGGCCAGCACGGGCGCCACGACCGGCCGCCATGGCCGCAGCCCGAGCGACTGAATCGGGTCAGGCTCGTCTGCACCCTTGAGCCAGCTATCGAGCTTGACCTGCAACTGACGCTCGGCGCTGGCGCCCTCATCGCGTACACCGACCTGCAATGTTCCGCTTTCGCCCAGGCGACGCACCAGCTGCAGGTTGACGGCCGACCAACCACTGGTCGCCTTGCCATCGATGGAAACAATTTCCTGGCCGGCAACCAGGCCAGCCGATGCAGCCAGGCTGCCAGGCTCTACCGCACCGATGACCGGGCGGATCTGCTGGGTACCGAGCATCGCCAGCAACCAGAAGAAAACGATGGCCAGCAGGAAGTTGGCAATGGGGCCTGCGGCGACGATGGCGATGCGCTGGCGAACCGATTTGCGATTGAAGGACTGGTCGGCCAGCGCTGGCGGCACTTCGCCTTCACGCTCGTCGAGCATCTTGACGTAACCGCCCAAAGGAATGGCCGCCACCACGAACTCGGTACCGTGGCGGTCATGCCAGCGCAATAGCCCGGGGCCGAAGCCCACGGAAAAGCGCAGCACCTTGACCCCGCAACGCCGAGCCACCCAGAAGTGGCCGAATTCGTGGAAAGTGACCAGTACACCCAAGGCCACCAGGGTGCCGATAATCATGTACAGCGCAGTCATGTCTTTCTCCGAATGACGTTCAGCGGAACGACTTTTCGCACATCCTCTGGGCCGGGCAGCATCAGCGGCCGTGGCGCCTCAACCACTCGCGGGACAACTCTCGGGCGCGCTGATCGGCTGCAAACACCGCCTCCAGCGAAGGCACAGGCACCACAGGTTCCTGGGCCAACACCTGTTCGATCATACTCGCGATCTCCGGGAAGCGGATACGCCGCTCAAGAAATGCATCCACGGCAACTTCGTTGGCCGCATTGAGCACCGCTGGCGCGCTATTGCCCGCCTCCGCAGCCTGCCGTGCCAGGCGCAGGCAGGGAAAGCGCAGCTCGTCGGGAGCCTGGAAATCAAGGCGAGCGATGGCGAACAGGTCCAGCGGGGCCACACCAGAATCGATCCGCTCTGGCCAGGCCAGGGCATTGGCAATGGGCGTGCGCATGTCCGGGTTACCCAACTGGGCCAGCACCGAACCGTCTACGTAGTCCACCAGGGAATGGATCACGCTCTGCGGGTGCACCACCACTTCGACCTGGCTTGGCGCCGCATCGAACAACCAGCAGGCCTCGATAAGCTCCAGGCCCTTGTTCATCATGCTCGCCGAGTCCACGGAAATCTTGCGCCCCATGGACCAGTTCGGGTGGGCACACGCCTGCTCTGGCGTGACATCGGCCAGCTCGGCCTGAGGGGTCTGGCGAAACGGCCCGCCCGAGGCAGTCAATAGAATTCGGCGCACCCCCACCTGGCTAAGCCCCCGGTCATAGTCACCCGGCAGGCACTGGAAGATGGCATTGTGCTCGCTGTCGATCGGCAGCAGCACTGCACCACTGCGTCGCACAGCTTCCATGAACAGCGCGCCGGACATCACCAGCGCCTCTTTGTTGGCCAACAGCACCTTCTTGCCCGCCTCGACGGCGGCCAGCGTTGGGCGCAAGCCCGCAGCGCCGACGATGGCCGCCATCACCGCATCCACTTCCGGGGCGGCAGCGACCTCGCACAGGCCCGCCTCCCCTTCCAGCACCTCGGTGGCGCAGCCCGCAGCTGCCAGGCCTTCGCGCAAGCGCACAGCTGCTTCGCCGTTCGGCACCACTGCATAGGCCGGGCGATGCAGCACGCACAGGGCCAGCAGTTGATCGATGCGCGAATAGCCGCTCAATGCAAATACCTGGTAGCGCTCGGGATGGCGGGCGATCACATCCAGGGTACTGAGGCCGATGGAGCCGGTGGCGCCCAGCACGGTAATACGCTGTAGCGCTGTCACATCACACCCCATTCGGCAGCCCACAGCAACACTGCGAACACCGGGATGGCGGCAGTCAGGCTGTCGATGCGGTCAAGCACCCCGCCATGGCCGGGCAGCAGGTTGCTGCTGTCCTTGATCCCGGAGCGGCGCTTGAACATGCTCTCGGTCAGGTCACCAATCACCGATGCCATGACCACCAGCGCAGCCCCCAGGAGCCCCAGCAGAATCTGGCCGACACCCCAATCGCGAGTTATGCCGACCGCCAGCGTAATCACCAGGCTGACCGCCAGGCCACCATAGACGCCTTCCCAGCTTTTGCCCGGGCTGACTTGCGCGGCCAGCTTGCGCTTGCCGAAAGCACGGCCCGAGAAGTAAGCGCCGATATCGGCCGCCCACACCAGCACCATGACCGAGAGAATAAGCCAGTTACCCAGCGGCCAATGCTTGAGCAACACCAGCCCTTGCCAGGCAGGTAGCAGGATCAGCAGACCGATCAGCAGACGACAGGCAGCACTGACCCACAGCTCACTGCTTCGCGGATAGGTCAGTACCAACCAGGTGGCCATGCCCCACCAGATGACCGACGCACCCAGCACCCAGGGCGCCAGGTCAGGCATCAGGTAGAGCAGCATCAGCGCACCAGCGACGACAGCGGCATAGGCAATGCGCAGCGGCTGGGCCATCAACCCGGCCAGGCGCGCCCATTCCCAGGCCGCCAGGGTCACCACGAAGCCGATGAACAGAGCGAAATCCCCGCCGTTGAGCAGGAAGAAACCACCCAGCGCGACCGGCAGCAGGATCAGCGCGGTAATGATGCGTTGTTTAAGCATTAAGCACGAGCTCCAGCCTCGACCTGCTCGCTGGTCTTACCGAAGCGGCGCTGGCGCGAAGCGAAATCGGCCAGGGCATTGCGCATGGCCTCGTGTTTGAAGTCCGGCCAGTACAGGTCGGAGAAATACAGTTCGGCGTAAGCCAACTGCCACAGCAGGAAGTTGCTGATGCGGTGCTCGCCACCCGTGCGGATGCACAGGTCCGGCAACGGCAGGTCGCCCGTCGCCAGGCAGGTTTGCAAAAGCCCGGGCGTAATGTCGTCCGGACGCAGATGACCGGCCTGAACCTCACGCGCCAGCCGCTGGGCGGCCTGGGCGATATCCCACTGCCCGCCGTAGTTGGCGGCGATCTGCAGGATGAAACGGTTATTGCCGGCGGTCTGCGCCTCGGCCTCGCGCATGGCGGCCTGCAGCTCTGGATGGAACCGCGAACGGTCGCCGATGATGCGCAGGCTGATATTGTTCTCGTTCAGGCGTTTGGCCTCGCGGCGCAGCGCCGAGAAGAACAGCTCCATCAACGCCCCCACTTCCTCGGCAGGGCGCTGCCAGTTCTCACTGGAGAAGGCGAACAGCGTCAGCACCTCGACACCGGACTTGGCGCAGACCTCGATAACCGCACGTACGGCATCGACGCCGGCCTTATGCCCGGCTACGCCGGGCAACAGGCGCTTCTTCGCCCAGCGATTATTGCCATCCATGATGATCGCGACGTGTCGCGGCACCGAAGACGGTGCCGCCAGCTTGGTCTTTTCCATTAAAAAACCTCGGCCTTAGACGGCCAACAGGTCCTTTTCCTTGGCTTTGAACGCAGCGTCGATCTCGGCGACGAACTTGTCGGTCAGCTTCTGGATCTCGTCAGCCGCACGACGCTCTTCGTCTTCGCTGATTTCCTTGTCCTTGGTCAGCTTCTTCAGGTCGGCCAGGGCATCACGACGCACGTTGCGCACCGCAACCTTGGCATCTTCGGCAACGCCGCTGGCCTGCTTGGTGTAACCCTTGCGGGTTTCCTCGGTCAGGGCCGGCATCGGTACACGGATGGTGGTGCCGGCGCTGGACGGGTTCAGGCCCAGGTCGGAAGTCAGGATGGCCTTCTCGATGGCAGCGCTGAGGTTCTTGTCGTGGGCGACGATTTTCAGGGTGCGCGCATCTTCAACAGTGATTGCAGCGACCTGGTTCAGCGGCATTTCGCTGCCCCACGCCGTGACCTTGACGCTGTCCAGGATGCTTGGGTGGGCGCGACCGGTGCGAATGGACGCCAGGTGGCGGCCCAAAGCCTCGATAGACTTGCCCATGCGGTCCTGAGCGTCTTTCTTGATGTCGTTGATCATTTTTGAACTTCCTCGATCAGAGTTCCTTCCGCGCCGCCATGCACGATGTTCAGCAAGGCGCCGGGTTTGTTCATGTTGAAGACGCGCAGCGGCATCTTGTGGTCGCGGCAAAGGCAGATTGCCGTGAGATCCATTACACCCAGCTTGCGATCCAGCACTTCATCGTAGGTCAGATGATCGAACTTCTCGGCATGCGGGTCCTTGAATGGATCTGCAGTGTATACACCATCGACCTTGGTTGCCTTCAATACCACGTCGGCATCGATTTCGATGGCACGCAGGCACGCGGCGGAGTCGGTGGTGAAGAACGGGTTGCCAGTACCGGCAGCGAAGATTACGACTTCTTTGGCGTTCAGGTGGCGCATGGCTTTGCGGCGGTCATAGTGATCGGTCACACCCACCATGGAAATGGCCGACATGACGATAGCGGTAATGTTCGCCCGCTCCAGCGCGTCGCGCATGGCCAGGCCGTTCATCACCGTCGCCAGCATACCCATGTGGTCACCGGTAACACGGTCCATGCCGGCTGCACTGAGCGCCGCACCACGGAACAGGTTGCCACCGCCGATCACCAGGCCGACCTGGACACCGATGCCGACCAACTGGCCGACTTCCAGGGCCATGCGATCCAGGACCTTGGGGTCGATCCCGAACTCTTCCGAGCCCATCAGGGCCTCGCCGCTAAGTTTGAGTAGAATGCGTTTATAGCGAGCCTGATAACCACTGCCCTGCTGAGCCATTGCGAATCTCTCCTGCGGCGTTTGTAAAATTCTGGCGGGCTGCTTGCGCTTGAGCCTGCCTGTAACTCTAACGTGACGCAGCGACTGCGTCAGCGAGCAACGGCTTTGAAAACCGCTCCCGCTTTGACAAAGAGGCTGCGCGCGTGAGCGGGCAGCCTCTTTGGGGCGACAGACGAGCCTGTCTTACTGCTTGGCGGCAGCTACCTGAGCGGCAACTTCAGCAGCGAAGTCGTCGACCGGCTTCTCGATGCCTTCGCCTACCTTGAAGTAGGTGAAGGAAACGATTTCAGCACCGGCTTTCTTGGCCAGCTCGCCGACTTTGACTTCTGGGTTCATGACGAAGGCTTGCTCTTTCAGCGAGGCTTCTGCCTTGAACTTGGTGATGCGGCCGTTGATCATGTTCTCAACGATGTTTTCCGGCTTGCCGGCGATCTTGTCAGCGTTCAGCTGCAGGAAGACGTTCTTCTCGCGCTCGATGGCCTCGGCGGAGATTTCCGACGCATCGAGGAACTCTGGGTTCGAAGCTGCAACGTGCATGCCAATGTTCTTGGCCAGCTCGACGTCGCCGCCTTTGAGGACGACAACAGCACCGATCTTGTTACCGTGCAGGTAAGCACCGACAACGTCACCCTCAACGCGCACCAGGCGACGGATGTTGACGTTCTCGCCGCACTTGGCGACCAGGGCTTCACGAGCGGCTTCGCGCGAGGCGATCAGCGGAGCGGCGTCGGTCAGCTTCTGGGCGAAAGCTTCTTCAAGGCTTTCAGCGACGAAGTTCTTGAAGTCGTCTTGCAGGGCCAGGAAGTCGGTCTGCGAGTTGACTTCCAGCAGGACGGCGGATTTACCGTCGGTCTTGACGGCGATCGCGCCTTCCGCAGCGACGTTGCCAGCCTTTTTGGCGGCCTTGATGGCGCCCGAGGCACGCATGTCGTCAATGGCTTTTTCGATGTCGCCGCCGGCCTTTTCCAGGGCCTTTTTGCAATCCATCATGCCTTCGCCGGTACGCTCGCGCAGTTCTTTGACCAGCGCTGCAGTAATTGCTGCCATTTCAAAATCCTCTTGGAAAGTTTTTCAACCATTCCACCCGCTCATCACGGGCGTTCAATTCTGCAAATCCGCTGTTTCAACCTCAGCCGGCCCATAATGCGGGGCGCTGCTGACAGCAGGATTTCAAGGTGGCAAAAAGGGGGCAGAGCCCCCTTTTTGCGTGCCAAGCAGACGCTAGCGTCTATTACTCGGCAGCAGGTGCAGCCGCTTCTTCAGCGTAGACTTCGGTGCCGCCAGCAACGTTGTTGCGGCCGCGGATGACGGCGTCAGCCATCGAAGTCATGTACAGCTCGATAGCGCGAATGGCGTCATCGTTACCTGGGATGATGTAGTCAACACCTTCCGGGCTGCTGTTGGTATCGACAACGCCGATAACCGGGATGCCCAGCTTGTTGGCTTCGGTGATAGCAATGCGCTCGTGGTCAACGTCGATCACGAACAGGGCATCAGGCAGGCCGCCCATGTCCTTGATACCACCCAGGCTGCGGTCCAGCTTTTCCAGATCGCGCGAACGCATCAGGGCTTCTTTCTTGGTCAGCTTGGCAAAGGTGCCATCTTCGGCCTGGGTTTCCAGGTCGCGCAGACGCTTGATCGAAGCGCGGATGGTTTTGTAGTTGGTCAGCATGCCGCCCAACCAGCGGTGGTCAACGTATGGCGAACCGCAACGAGCAGCTTGCTCGGCGACGATCTTGCCGGCGGAACGCTTGGTGCCGACGAACATGATCTTGTTCTTGCCCTGGGCCAGGCGCTCTACGAACGACAGAGCGTCGTTGAACATTGGCAGGGTTTTTTCCAGGTTGATGATGTGGATCTTGTTACGCGCGCCGAAAATGTACTTGCCCATTTTCGGGTTCCAGTAACGGGTCTGGTGGCCGAAGTGCACACCGGCCTTCAGCATATCGCGCATGTTGACTTGGGACATGATAGTTCCTTGATAAGTCGGGTTGGGCCTCCACGTATCCCAATGACCAACCCACGCAGCTGAACGAGAAGTTCGAGAATGCGGGGCACCCAGGTCATCGTGTCGACACGTGTGTGGGTTTGAGCTGACGGGGTCGTCCCCGAAAGCGGCGCATGTTATACCACAGACCGCCAACGAACGGAACCCGCAGCTTTAAGCTTCGAGCTGCAAGCTTCAAGCTGCAAGAGAAAGCCGACCGCAGACCCCCAAGCCACGCCGCTCAGCTTGCAGCTTGCAGCTCGAAGCTTGAAGCTTGATGCTGGGTTCACAGCCGCCCTCTGATAGAATGAGGGCCTTTTCCGTTTGTTCGCGCCACCTGCGGCGCCGTAGAGAGCCTGTAATGACCGTTACCATCAAGACCGCAGAAGACATCGAGAAGATGCGCATCGCCGGCCGCCTGGCCGCCGAAGTGCTGGAAATGATCGAAGAACACGTCAAGCCCGGTGTCACCACCGAAGAGCTCGACCGCCTGTGCCACGACTATATCGTCAACGTGCAGCAGGCCATTCCGGCACCGCTCAACTACAAAGGCTACCCGAAGTCGATCTGCACCTCGATCAACCACGTGGTCTGCCACGGCATCCCCAACGACAAGCCACTCAAGGACGGCGACACGCTGAACATCGATGTCACCGTGATCAAGGATGGCTACCACGGCGACACCAGCCGCATGTTCCACGTCGGCACTGTGCCGGTCTGGGCCGAACGCCTGTCCAAAGTCACCCAGGAATGCATGTACAAGGCCATCGAACTGGTCAAGCCAGGCTGCCGCCTGGGCGATATCGGTGAAGTGATCCAGAAGCACGCCGAAAAGAACGGTTTTTCGGTGGTGCGTGAATTCTGCGGCCACGGCATCGGCAAGGTGTTCCACGAAGAGCCGCAGATCCTCCACTACGGCCGTGCCGGCACCGGCATGGAGCTCAAAGAGGGCATGACCTTCACCATCGAACCGATGATCAACCAGGGCAAGGCCGACACCAAGGTACTGGGCGACGGCTGGACTGCCATCACCAAGGACCGCAAGCTCTCGGCGCAGTGGGAACACACCCTGGTGGTGACCGCCACCGGCTACGAGATCTTCACCCTGCGCAAGGACGACACCATCCCGCGCACTTCGGCCTGAATTCACGCCAAAGCCCCTACGACAGGAACGCGATGCATGCCCCAGGTGGATCCCGAGCTGTTCGACCGCGGCCAGTTCCAGGCGGAACTGGCCCTCAAGGCGAGCCCCATCGCCGCTTTCAAGAAGGCCATCCGCCAGGCCGGCGAGGTGCTCGACAAGCGTTTCCGTGACGGCCGTGAAATCCGTCAGCTGATCGAGGACCGTGCCTGGCTCGTCGACAACATCCTGCAACAGGCCTGGAAGCAGTTCGACTGGGGCGATGCGGACGGCATCGCGCTGGTGGCGGTCGGGGGCTATGGGCGCGGTGAACTGCACCCGCACTCGGACATCGACCTGCTGATCCTGCTGCGCGACGTCGAACACGAGCAGTACCGCGATGCCATCGAACGCTTCCTTACACTGCTGTGGGACATCGGCCTGGAAGTGGGCCAAAGCGTGCGCACCATCGACGAGTGTGCCGAACAAGCCCGTGCCGACCTGACGGTCATCACCAACATGATGGAAAGCCGTACCATCGCCGGCCCTGAAGCCCTGCGTCAGCGCATGCTCGAGGTCACCAGCACCGCGCACATGTGGCCGAGCAAGGAGTTCTTCCTGGCCAAGCGTGCAGAGCTCAAGGCCCGCCACCACAAGTACAACGACACCGAGTACAACCTCGAGCCCAATGTAAAAGGCTCGCCCGGTGGCCTTCGCGACATCCAGACAGTCCTTTGGGTAGCCCGTCGCCAGTACGGCACCCTGAACCTGCACGCCCTCGCTGGCGAAGGCTTCCTGCTGGAAAGCGAAAACGAACTGCTGGCTTCCTCCCAGGACTTCTTGTGGAAGGTGCGCTACGCCCTGCACATGCTCGCCGGCCGCGCCGAAGACCGCCTGCTGTTCGACCACCAGCGCAGCATCGCCGCACTGCTGGGCTACAGCGACGAAAATCCCAAGCGCGCCATCGAACAGTTCATGCAGCAGTACTACCGGGTGGTGATGAGCATCAGCCAGTTGTGCGACCTGATCATCCAGCACTTCGAGGAAGTCATCCTCGCCGACGATGACAGTGGCACCACCCAGCCGCTCAATACACGCTTCCGCCTGCACGACGGCTACATCGAAGCGGTCAACGCCAACGTGTTCAAGCGCACGCCGTTCGCCATGATGGAGATCTTCGTGCTGATGGCGCAGCACCCGGAAATCAAGGGTGTGCGCGCTGACACCGTGCGCCTGCTGCGCGAGCACCGCCACCTGATCGACGACACCTTCCGCAACGATATCCGCAACACCAGCCTGTTCATCGAGCTGTTCAAGTGCGAAATCGGCATCCATCGCAACCTGCGGCGGATGAACCGCTACGGCATCCTCGGCCGCTACCTGCCAGAGTTCGGCCTGATCGTCGGGCAGATGCAGCACGACCTGTTCCACATCTATACGGTCGACGCGCACACCCTCAACCTCATCAAGCACCTGCGCAAGCTGCAATACACGCCCGTATCCGAAAAATTCCCGCTGGCCAGCAAGCTCATGGGCCGCCTGCCCAAACCTGAGCTCATCTACCTGGCCGGTCTGTACCACGACATCGGCAAAGGGCGCCAGGGCGACCACTCCGAGCTGGGCGCTGTGGATGCGAAGAAATTTTGTGAGCGCCATCAGTTGCCCGCCTGGGACAGCCGGCTGATCGTCTGGCTGGTGCAGAACCACCTGGTGATGTCCACCACCGCGCAACGCAAGGACCTGTCCGACCCGCAGGTGATCAACGACTTCGCCCTGCATGTCGGCGACGAGACGCGCCTGGACTACCTGTATGTGCTGACCGTGGCCGACATCAATGCCACCAACCCCAGCCTGTGGAACTCCTGGCGCGCCAGCCTGCTGCGCCAGCTGTACAGCGAGACCAAACGGGCCCTGCGTCGCGGCCTGGAAAACCCGCTGGACCGCGAGGAGCAGATCCGTCAGACACAGAGCGCTGCGCTGGACATCCTCGTCAGAGAGGGCACCGACCCGGACGACGTCGAGCAACTCTGGTCGCAACTGGGTGACGACTATTTCCTCAAGCACAACGCCGCTGATGTGGCCTGGCACAGTGATGCGATCCTGCAGCAGCCTGCCGACGGCGGGCCGCTGGTACTGATCAAGGAAACCACCCAGCGTGAGTTCGAGGGCGGTACGCAGATTTTCATCTATGCCCCCGACCAGCACGACTTCTTTGCCGTGACCGTAGCGGCCATGTCGCAGCTCAACCTGAACATCCATGACGCGCGCATCATCACCTCGAGCAGCCAGTTCACGCTCGACACCTATATCGTGCTCGACAATGACGGCGGCTCCATCGGTGACAACCCGCAACGCGTCAAGCAGATCCGCGACGGCCTGACCGAGGCGCTGCGCAACCCCGAGGATTACCCGACCATCATCCAGCGTCGGGTACCCCGCCAGCTCAAGCATTTCAACTTCCCGCCGCAGGTGACCATCCTCAACGATGCCCAGCGGGCGGTGACCATCCTCGAGATCACCGCGCCGGACCGCCCCGGGCTGCTGGCGCGGATCGGGCGGATCTTCCTGGAGTTCGACCTGTCACTGCAGAACGCCAAGATCGCCACCCTCGGCGAACGCGTGGAAGACGTATTCTTCATTACCGACGCCGACAACCAACCGCTGTCCGACCCGCAGTTGTGCAGCCGCCTGCAGGAAGCGATCGTGCAACAGCTGCAGGCCGGCCAGGCCAGCGATGCCAGCCCGGCCCGCGTGACCTTTTAACGATTAGACGATTGACGAGACCTTGCGCCGATGAACCATGCCTTGACCCAGCTTCAGCCCTACCCGTTCGAGAAACTCCGCGCGCTGCTGGGCAGCGTGAAGCCTGCGGTGGACAAGCGCGCCATCGCCCTGTCGATCGGTGAGCCGAAGCACGAATCGCCGGCATTCGTAGCCCAGGCCATGGCCGACAACCTCGACAAGCTGGCGGTCTACCCCAGCACCATCGGCCTGCCAGCGCTGCGCCAGGCCATTGCCCAGTGGTGCGAGCGCCGCTTCGGCGTACCGGCCGGCTGGCTGGACGCAGACCGCCATGTGCTGCCGGTCAACGGCACCCGTGAAGCGCTGTTCGCCTTCACCCAGGCCGTGGTCAACCGCGCCGATGATGGCCTGGTGGTCAGCCCCAACCCGTTCTACCAGATCTACGAAGGCGCGGCCCTGCTCGCCGGCGCCACGCCGCATTACCTGCCGTGCCTGGAAAACAACGGTTTCAACCCGGACTTCGACGCCGTGCCCGCCGAGGTCTGGAAGCGCTGCCAGATCCTGTTCCTGTGCTCACCGGGAAACCCCACCGGCGCACTGGTACCGATGGACACCCTGAAGAAGCTGATTGCACTGGCCGACGAGCACGATTTCGTCATCGCCGCCGACGAGTGCTACAGCGAGCTCTACTTTGACGAAGACGCCCCACCACCGGGCCTTCTCAGTGCCTGTGCCGAACTGGGTCGCAGTGATTTCAAGCGTTGCGTGGTATTCCACAGCCTGTCCAAACGCTCCAACCTGCCGGGCCTGCGTTCGGGCTTCGTTGCCGGCGATGCGGAAATCATCAAGCCGTTCCTGCTCTATCGCACCTACCATGGCTGCGCCATGCCAGTGCAGACCCAACTGGCCAGCATCGCCGCCTGGCAGGATGAAGCGCATGTGCGCGAGAATCGCGACCAGTACCGCGCCAAATACGATGCCGTGCTGGATATCCTGCAGCCCGTGCTGGACGTACAGCGGCCCGATGGCAGCTTCTACCTGTGGGCCAAGGTGCCGGGGTGCGATGCTGACTTCACCCGCGACCTGTTCGAAGCCCAGCATGTGACGGTGGTGCCTGGTTCGTACCTGTCGCGCGACGTGGACGGCGTCAATCCGGGGGCCGGGCGGGTACGCATGGCACTGGTCGCACCGTTGGCCGAGTGCATCGAAGCGGCTGAGCGGATTCGTGCGTTCGTGCAAAACCGTTGATCGAGTGAGTGCCGCACTGTAGCTCGAACGCCGGCTTACCGGCGCTTGAGCTACAGCGGCTCATTTGACTGCCCCCAGGTTCGCCTCGCTCAAGTCCAGCTCACCCAACACTTGCCGTACCACCTCGTCGCCTACCAGGTGCTGGCGATGCAGGTTATACAACTCCAGGCGCTGCGCCCTGAGCGCCCGCAGGCGCAGGCGGCGCTCCAGCAAGTCCATCTGCTCTGCCAAGGCCCTCGCCTCGGCCGTGTCGTTGTAACTGTCCAGTTCATCGCGGTACTCGGCCATCAACCGTGCCTTGAGCTCCGTGGCCAGGGTCGCCTGCGCCGCATCCTGAGGCGCGCTGGCATCAATCACTTCCTCGGCCTCCAGGGCATGAATGGCAGCCTCGGCCGTGCGCCGCCAGGCTTCCTGCACCTCCTGATGCAGCCGCTCGTCCGGGCTGCGGGTGACACCTTTCAAGAGAAAAGGCAGAGCCACGCAGGCGCTGGCCAGCGAAAGCAAGATGACGCCCGCAGCGATGAAAATCAGCAGGTCGC
The DNA here is from genome assembly GCF_026625125.1 of Pseudomonas putida. NCBI lineage: Bacteria > Pseudomonadati > Pseudomonadota > Gammaproteobacteria > Pseudomonadales > Pseudomonadaceae > Pseudomonas > Pseudomonas putida. Next base: position 4,595,727 of record NZ_CP113097.1, read on the forward strand.
GCTCTGGGAAATCCTGGCCAGCCCCGATCAGCAGCGGTATCGACATCACACCCGCCAGGGTCACGGCCCCGCGCACCCCACCTAGGGTCAGCAGCCAGCATGAGCGCGCGGTGGGCATCAGTACCAGTGCCGGTTTGCCCCGCCAGCGACGCACGACCCCAACCGCCCGCCAGATGCTTTGCACCCAGATGAAACGCAGCAGGATCAGCGCCGCGAAGATCGCCAGCACATCCAGGCAACGCCAGGCCAGTGTCGGCCACAGGGTAGGCTCATGGCTGACCACCGCCTTGATGATGTCCGGCAATTGCAGGCCCAAGAGGAGGAAGATCAGGCCATTGAAGGCGAATTCCAGCAGCGACCAGACACTACGGTTGAGCAGGCGGGTGCTGGTCTGGCGCGGCAGCAGATCGAGCCAGCTCTGCATCATGCCGGCGGCGACCGCCGAGAGGATGCCCGATACCCCAAGGCGCTCGGCCAATACATAGGCGGCAAACGGCAGCAGCAGCATGAATACCACGTGAGTGGCCGGGTCATCCCAGCCACGGGCGATCATCCAGGCGCGCAGCCTGCCAATCAGCCAGCTCAGAGCCACGCCGACCGCCAACCCGCCGATGGCAACCAAGACAAAACTGAAACTGGCATCGGCCAGTGAAAATACGCCGGTGATCGCCGCTGCCAGCGCAAACTTGAAGGTCACCAGGCCAGAGGCGTCATTCATCAGCGCCTCCCCCTGAAGCATGTGCATCAGGGGAGTGGGGAGGCGGTCCTGGGTGATGGCCGAGACGGCCACGGCGTCGGTCGGCGACAATACGGCCGCCAGGGCAAAGGCGACCGCCAGCGGGATGCTGGGCAGCAGCCAATGGATGAAGTAGCCGGCACCGACCACAGTGAACAGCACCAGCCCTACAGCCAGCGCCACCACCGGCCCGCGGATGCGCCACAGTTCGCGTTTCGGGATGCGCCAGCCGTCGGCAAACAGCAACGGCGGCAGGAACAGGAAGAGGAACAGTTCAGGGTCCAGGGCCACATGCAGCCCCAGGCTCGGCCAGGCCAACAGCGCACCGGCAGCGATCTGCACCAGCGGCAGCGGCAACGGGATTACCCGCCCGACCAGTTTCGACACGCTTACCAGCGTCAGCAGGATGAGGACGGTATAGGCGGACTGCATCCGTTAAAGCTTCCTTTGTGAACCGAAATCAATCCAGGCGAAAGACCGCCATGGAAACAACATGTTAGCGCTGTGTGGCAACCCTGGGCCGCTGCACGAAAGTCGCAGGCGGCGCATGAATATGTAACATGATGATACCCGCCTAACGTGCAGATGCTGACGTTTGCCTCCACAGGTGCAATGAAATCCGGCACTTGCATACGCCCACCCCCGAGTGCTGGCTCAACTTGCAGAGCACCTACCCGCTGCGCACAGCCAGGCAGCAATAGGGCAATGAAATCATCCAGGCGGTTCACCGTTTGGTCGATCAAGACACATCCTGACCCGTCGTCAGGGCGCCTCGGGCGTGGCGCACCGAGGATCGTTCCCGCATAATCGCGTGACTGACATTCGGAAATGGAGAGATTGGGGCAGCCTGTGACCCCAATGCACACAATGACCTACACGCTCTACGGCATCAAAGCCTGCGATACCATGAAAAAAGCGCGCACCTGGCTCGAAGATCAAGCCATCGCCTACGAATTCCATGACTACAAGACTCAAGGCATCGACCGTGACAGCCTGAACCGCTGGTGCGACGAGCACGGCTGGGAAGTGATCCTCAACCGTGCCGGCACCACGTTCCGCAAGCTCGACGATACCAGCAAGGCCGACCTCGACCAGGCCAAGGCCGTCGAGCTGATGCTGGCCCAGCCGTCGATGATCAAGCGGCCGGTGCTCGACCTTGGCGCGCGCACCCTGGTCGGTTTCAAACCTGACCTGTACGCCGCTGCGCTGGCCTGAGTCCATCTACGCATCGCCCCCTATTTCGCACGAGGTAATCATATGTCCACTACCCTGTTCAGCCTGGCCTTCGGTGTCGGCTCCCAGAACCGCCAGGGCACCTGGCTGGAAGTCTTCTACGCACAGCCGCTGCTCAAGCCGAGCGCCGAGCTGGTCGCCGCTGTTGCGCCGATCCTCGGCTATGAAGGTGGCAACCACGCCATCACCTTCAGCAATGCCCAGGCCGCGCAACTGGCCGAAGCCGTCAAAGGCATCGATGCCGCCCAGGCCGCCCTGCTGACCCGCCTGGCCGAAAGCCACAAGCCGCTGGTCGCCACCCTGCTGGCCGAAGACGCTGCCCTGGCGTCGACCCCAGAGGCCTACCTGAAGCTGCACCTGCTGTCGCACCGCCTGGTCAAGCCGCACGGCGTGAGCCTGGCAGGCATCTTCCCGCTGCTGCCGAACGTCGCCTGGACCAACCAAGGCGCCGTCGACCTGGCAGAGCTGGCCGAACTGCAACTGGAGGCGCGCCTCAAAGGCGAGCTGCTGGAAGTGTTCTCGGTGGACAAGTTCCCGAAGATGACCGACTACGTGGTCCCGGCCGGCGTGCGTATCGCCGACACCGCCCGTGTGCGCCTGGGCGCCTACATCGGCGAAGGCACCACGATCATGCACGAAGGCTTCGTCAACTTTAATGCCGGCACCGAAGGCCCGGGCATGATCGAAGGCCGTGTATCGGCCGGTGTATTCGTCGGCAAGGGTTCGGACCTGGGCGGCGGCTGCTCGACCATGGGCACCCTGTCCGGTGGTGGCAATATCGTCATCAAGGTCGGTGAAGGTTGCCTGATCGGCGCCAACGCCGGCATCGGCATCCCGCTGGGCGACCGCAACACCGTCGAAGCTGGCCTGTACATCACAGCCGGCACCAAGGTAAACCTGCTCGACGAAAACAATGAGCTGGTCAAAGTGGTCAAGGCGCGCGACCTGGCTGGCCAGACCGACCTGCTGTTCCGCCGCAACTCGCTCAACGGCGCCGTCGAGTGCAAGACGCACAAATCGGCGATCGAGCTGAACGAGGCGCTGCACGCCCACAACTGAGAACTCCCCAAGGGTTCGAAGTGTTAAGATCGGGTCTGGCGCACTCACGCCAGACCCGATTTTCATTCCAGGCCCCGTGATCATGTTCCAGCCCTCCCCCTGGCGTGCCGATTTCCCCGCCATCGACGCCCTGCAACGCCAGCACCAGACCTACCTGGACAGCGCTGCCACCACCCAGAAGCCCCAGGCCCTGCTCGATGCCCTGAGCCACTATTACGGCCACGGCGCAGCCAATGTGCACCGTGCCCAGCACCTGCCGGGCGCACTGGCGACCCAGGCGTTCGAAACCAGCCGCGACAAGGTCGCCGCCTGGCTCAACGCTGGCGAATCGCGGCAGGTCATCTTCACCCACGGCGCCACGTCGGCCCTGAACCTGTTGGCCTATGGCCTGGAACACCGTTTCGAGGCAGGCGACGAAATCGCGGTGAGCGCGCTGGAGCACCATGCCAACCTGCTGCCCTGGCAACAACTGGCGCGGCGGCGCAACCTGCGCCTGGTGGTGCTGCCGCTGGATGAGCATGGCCGCATCGACCTTGAGCAGGCGCTGCAGTTGATTGGCCCGCGTACCCGCGTGCTTGCGGTCAGCCAGTTGTCCAACGTGCTCGGCACTTGGCAGCCGCTGCCAGCGTTACTCGCCCATGCCCGGGCCCAAGGGGCGCTGACGGTAGTCGATGGCGCCCAGGGTGTGGTGCATGGCCGCCACGATGTTCAGCAACTGGGCTGTGATTTCTACGTATTCTCCAGCCACAAACTGTATGGCCCGGAAGGGGTCGGCGTACTTTATGGCCGTGCGCAGGCGCTGGAACTGCTGCGCCACTGGCAGTTCGGCGGTGAAATGGTACAGCTGGCTGACTACCAGAGTGCCAGCTTCCGCCCCGCACCGCTGGGCTTCGAGGCTGGCACTCCGCCGATCGCCGGGGTGATCGGCCTGGGGGCGACGCTCGATTACCTGGCCAGCCTCGATGGCCAGGCCGTCGAGAATCACGAGACCCACCTTCATCATCACCTGCTGCGCGGGCTGGCCGACCGTGATGGGGTGCGGGTGCTGGGCGCGCCACAGGCTGCCTTGGCCAGCTTTGTCATCGAAGGCGTGCACAATGCCGACATCGCCCACCTGCTGACAGAGCAAGGCATTGCCGTGCGTGCCGGCCATCACTGCGCCATGCCACTGCTCAAGGGGCTGGGGCTCGAAGGCGCGATTCGGGTATCGCTGGGCATGTACAACGACAGCGATGACCTGCAACGTTTCTTCGATGCCCTCGATCAAGGCCTGGAGCTGTTGCGATGAGCCTGCCAGTACGCGCCCAGGCAGTATTGGAGCGTTTCGAGCAGGCCCGCGGCTGGGAGCAGCGTGCCCGGCTTCTGATGCAGATGGGTGAGCAACTGGAACCGCTGAGCGATACGCAAAAAGGCGAGGACAACCGCGTGCACGGCTGTGAAAGCCTGGTATGGCTGGTAGCTGAACAGCACGACGGCCAGTGGCAGTTCAAGGCGAGCAGTGATGCGCGACTGTTGCGTGGCCTGCTGGCAGTGCTGCTGGTGCGGGTGCAAGGGCTGGACAGCCGCGAACTGGCAGCGCTTGACCTGCGCGCATGGTTTACCCAATTGGGGCTGGAGCGGCAGTTGTCGCCATCGCGCAGCAATGGCCTGCATGCAGTGTTGCTGCGCATGGCCGAGCTGGTTTCAGACCACTGAACCCAGCTCGGCCGTGCGCCTCACTCGGCCTTGACCCGCTCTGACGGGCGCCGGGCGCCAGCCACCAGCTTTTCCACGGCCTTGCTCGCCGCCACCATGCCAAAGGTCGCCGTCACCATCATCACCGCGCCAAAGCCCCCGGCGCAGTCAAGGCGCACACCCTCGCCCACGAAGCTCTTCTGCAGGCACACGCTGCCATCGCCCTTGGGGTAGCGCAGCTGTTCGCTGGAGAACACACACGGCACCCCGTAATTGCGGCTGACGTTGCGCGAAAAGTTGTAGTCACGCCGCAGGGTCGAACGTACCCGCGATGCCAGCGGGTCGTTGAAGGTCTTGTTGAGGTCGCCGATCTGAATCTGTGTGGGGTCGATCTGCCCACCTGCGCCGCCGGTGGTGACGATCGCGATCTTGCGCCGCCGGCACCAGGCAATGAGCGCCGCCTTGGCCATCACGCTGTCAATGCAGTCGACGACGCAATCGAGCTGCTCGGTGATGTACTCAGCCATGGTGTCGCGGGTGACGAAGTCAGCCACCGCATGCACTGTGCAGGCCGGGTTGATCGCACGCAGACGCTCGGCCATCACCTCGACCTTGGGGCGCCCCACCTGCCCTTCCAGGGCATGGGCCTGGCGGTTGGTGTTGCTGACACAGACATCATCCAGATCGAACAAAGTGATCTCACCCACGCCACTGCGCGCCAGCGCCTCGGCCACCCAGGAGCCCACCCCGCCGATACCGACGACCGCCACGTGGGCCTGGTTCAGGCGTTGCAGCCCTTCGTCGCCGTACAGCCGGCCAACGCCGGCAAAGCGTGGATCTTCTGTGCTCATGTTCGTACCCCGAAGCTCATACCGCCAAAACGGCGCGCATTATAGGCCAGCAGCGCCGATGACCTCCATCGTTAGGAAAACACCTACTGATCCTGCTTTAATGTCCTACTACCTCGACAGATATGGACGACAATGTCATCTCGCAAATTCGGCTTGAACCTGGTGATTGTCCTGGCCATCGCCGCACTGTTCACCGGGTTCTGGGCGCTGGTCAATCGGCCGGTCTCGGCGCCGGCCTGGCCTGAGCAGATATCAGGCTTCTCGTACTCGCCATTTCGTCTGGGGGAAAGCCCGCAAAAAGGCCAGTACCCAAGCGATGCCGAGATGCGCCAAGACCTGGAGCAGATGAACACGCTGACCGACAGCATCCGTATCTACACCGTCGAAGGCACCCAGGCCGATATCCCGCGCCTGGCAGAGGAGCTTGGGCTGCGCGTCACCCTGGGCATCTGGATCAGCCCGGACCTGGAGCGCAACGAGCGAGAGATCGCCACCGCCATCGAACTGGCCAACACCTCGCGCAGTGTGGTTCGCGTGGTGGTCGGCAACGAAGCGCTGTTCCGCGAAGAAGTCACGCCCGAAGCCTTGATCCAGTACCTCGACCGGGTGCGAGCCGCAGTCAAGGTGCCGGTCACCACCAGTGAACAGTGGCACATCTGGAAGGAACACCCGGAACTGGCCAAGCATGTCGACCTGATCGCCGCGCACATCCTGCCCTACTGGGAATTCGTGCCCATGAAGGATTCCGTGGAGTTCGTCCTGGATCGGGCCCGTGAGCTGAAACAACAGTTCCCGCGCAAGCCATTGCTGCTCTCGGAAGTCGGCTGGCCGAGCAACGGCCGCATGCGCGGCGGCGCCGACGCGACCCAGGCCGACCAGGCCATCTACCTGCGCACGCTGGTCAACACCCTCAACCGCCGCGGCTACAACTATTTCGTCATCGAAGCCTACGACCAACCCTGGAAAGCCAGTGACGAGGGCTCGGTGGGCGCCTACTGGGGCGTATTCAATGCCCAACGCCAGCAAAAATTCAATTTTGAAGGGCCGGTGGTGGCGATACCGCAATGGCGTGCGCTGGCGGTCGCCTCGGTGGTGTTGGCGATGATCGCCCTGACCGTATTGCTGATCGACGGCTCGGCCTTGCGCCAACGCGGGCGAACGTTCCTCACCTTCATCACCTTCCTCTGTGGGTCAGTGCTGGTGTGGATCGGTTACGACTACAGCCAGCAGTACAGCACCTGGTTCAGCCTGACTGTCGGCGTGCTGCTGGCGCTCGGCGCGCTCGGCGTCTTCATCGTGCTATTGACCGAGGCGCACGAGTTGGCCGAGGCGGTGTGGATTCACAAACGCCGCCGGGAGTTTCTGCCGGTGCAGGGCGACAGCGCCTACCGGCCCAAGGTCTCGGTACATGTACCGTGCTACAACGAACCGCCCGAGATGGTCAAACAGACACTCGACGCCCTGGCCGCCCTGGATTACCCGGACTACGAAGTGCTGGTGATCGATAACAACACCAAGGATCCAGCCGTTTGGGAGCCGCTCAAGGCCCACTGCGAAAAGCTCGGCGAGCGCTTCAAGTTCTTCCACGTCGCGCCGTTGGCCGGGTTCAAGGGCGGTGCGCTCAACTACCTGCTGCCGCACACCGCCAAGGATGCCGAAGTGATCGCAGTGATCGACTCGGACTACTGCGTGGACCGCAACTGGCTCAAGCACATGGTGCCGCATTTCGCCGACCCGAAGATCGCCGTGGTGCAGTCGCCCCAGGACTACCGCGACCAGCATGAGAGCGCCTTCAAGAAGCTTTGCTACAGCGAGTACAAAGGCTTCTTCCACATCGGCATGGTCACCCGTAACGACCGTGACGCGATCATTCAGCACGGCACCATGACCATGACCCGGCGCACCGTGCTGGAAGAACTGGGCTGGGCCGAATGGTGCATCTGCGAAGACGCCGAACTGGGCCTGCGGGTGTTCGAGAAAGGCCTGTCGGCTGCCTACGCCCACAACAGCTATGGCAAGGGCCTGATGCCCGACACCTTCATCGACTTCAAGAAGCAGCGTTTCCGCTGGGCCTATGGCGCCATCCAGATCATCAAGCACCACGCCGCCGCCCTGCTGCGCGGCAAGGGCAGCGAGCTGACCCGTGGCCAGCGCTATCATTTCCTGGCCGGCTGGCTACCCTGGGTCGCCGATGGCATGAACATCTTCTTCACGGTCGGTGCCCTGCTCTGGTCGGCGGCGATGATCATCGTGCCGCACCGGGTCGATCCCCCCCTGATGATCTTCGCCATCCCGCCACTGGCGCTGTTCTTCTTCAAGGTCGCCAAAATCATCTTCCTTTACCGCCGGGCGGTCGGGGTCAACCTCAAGGACGCATTCGCAGCGGCCCTGGCGGGGCTGGCACTGTCGCACACCATCGCCAAGGCGGTGCTGTACGGGTTCTTCACCAGCAGCATGCCGTTCTTCCGCACGCCGAAAAATGCCGACAGCCATGGGCTGCTGGTCGCGATTTCCGAAGCGCGCGAAGAACTGTTCATCATGCTGCTGCTGTGGGGAGCGGCAGCCGGGATCTACCTGGTGCAAGGGTTGCCGAGCTCGGACATGCGCTTCTGGGTCGCGATGCTGCTGGTGCAGTCACTGCCCTACCTGGCGGCGCTGGTAATGGCACTGCTGTCGTCGCTGCCCAAGCCCGAGCACACAATGGCCGAGCCTCAGGAGGCTTGAACATCGCGGGGCCGCGCAGCGGCCCAAAGCCCCGTGCCGACAAACCTTGTTTGATATAAGATAACGCCCCTCGTTTTTCCGCCTTGCCTTGCCCCGGAGTTCCCCATGACGGCCCCAGCCGAGCTCTCGCCCACCCTCCAACTGGCCTGCGACCTGATCCGTCGTCCCTCGGTCACCCCTGTCGACGCCGATTGCCAGGCGCAGATGATGAACCGCTTGGGCGCCGTGGGCTTCCAGCTCGAACCGATGCGCATCGAAGACGTCGACAACTTCTGGGCCACCCATGGTCACCAGGACGGGCCGGTGCTGTGCTTCGCCGGCCACACCGATGTGGTCCCTACCGGCCCGGTACAGCAGTGGCAGCATGAGCCGTTCGAGGCACTGATCGATGCCGATGGCATGCTCTGCGGGCGTGGCGCTGCCGACATGAAGGGCAGCCTGGCCTCCATGGTGGTCGCCAGCGAGCGGTTCGTGCAGGACTACCCGAACCACCGCGGCAGGGTCGCGTTCCTGATCACCAGCGATGAAGAGGGCCCGGCACACCATGGCACCAAGGCTGTGGTCGAGCGCCTGATCGCGCGCAACGAGCGCCTGGACTGGTGCATCGTCGGCGAGCCGTCGAGCACCAGCCTGCTCGGTGACGTGGTCAAGAACGGCCGCCGTGGCTCGCTTGGCGCCAAACTGACCGTGCGCGGCAAACAAGGCCATGTGGCCTACCCGCACCTGGCACGCAACCCGATCCACCTAGCCGCGCCAGCGCTGGCGGAGCTGGCCGCCGAACACTGGGATGAAGGCAACGCGTTCTTCCCACCGACCAGTTTCCAGATCTCCAACCTCAATTCCGGTACCGGCGCCACCAATGTGGTGCCGGGTGATCTGACCGCGCTGTTCAATTTCCGCTTCTCCACCGAGTCGACGGTCGAAGGCCTGCAGGCGCGAGTCTCGGCAATCCTCGACAAGCATGAACTGGACTGGTCGATCGACTGGGCGCTTTCGGGCCTGCCATTCCTCACCGAGCCCGGCGAACTGCTCGATGCCGTTTCGGCCAGCATCAAGGGGGTCACCGGCCGTGATACTCAGCCGTCCACCAGCGGGGGCACGTCCGATGGCCGGTTCATCGCCACCATGGGCACCCAGGTCGTCGAACTGGGCCCGGTCAATGCAACCATCCACCAGGTCGACGAACGCATCCTGGCCAGCGACCTCGACCTGCTGACCGAGATCTACTACCAGACCCTGGTGCGGTTGCTCGCCTGATGCTCGCCTGCCCTATTTGCCAGGCGTCACTGACGCGGCTCGACAACGGTGTGGTGTGCCCGGCCGGCCACCGCTTCGACCGTGCCCGCCAGGGTTACCTGAACCTGCTGCCTGTGCAGCACAAGAACAGCCGTGACCCTGGCGACAATCAGGCCATGGTCGAAGCGCGCCGGGACTTCCTCGATGCCGGCCATTACGCGCCCGTGGCCCGTCGCCTGGCTGAACTGGCCGCCGAGCGCCAGCCTGGCGCCTGGCTGGACATCGGCTGCGGCGAAGGCTATTACACCGCGCAACTCGCCCAGGCCCTGCCACAGGCTGACGGCTACGCTTTGGACATCTCGCGGGAGGCCGTCAAACGTGCCTGCCGCCGCGACCCTTCGGTCACCTGGATGGTCGCCAGCATGGCCCGCGTCCCCATGGCCGATGCCAGTTGCCAGTTCATCGCCAGCGTGTTCAGCCCGTTGGACTGGGCCGAGGCCCAGCGCCTGCTGAGCCCGGGTGGCGGCCTGATGCGGGTGGGCCCGACCAGCGGCCACCTGATGGAATTGCGCGAAGTGCTCTACGATGAAGTACGCCCTTATGCCGATGACAAACACCTGGCCCTGCCCCCCCAGGGCATGGCCCATACCCACAGCGAAACCCTTGAGTTCCGGCTGAGCCTGGCGGCCCCCAAAGCCCGGGCCGACCTGCTGGCCATGACGCCGCACGGCTGGCGCGCCAGTGCCGAGAAACGTGCGCGGGTGATAGACCAGCCCGAGCCCTTCGACGTCACGGTTTCGATGCGTTATGACTATTTCGTGCGCCAAGACTGAGCACACCTGGAGCCCTTATGCGCCAACCTGATATCGAGATCTACCTGAAGGACGCTGACGTCGACCACAAGCAGATTGCCCAATGGCTCGGCGAAGTGATTGGCCCCTGCAGCGAATGGCAGCAGAAAGGCCAGACCTTCAAATGCAAGGCCGGTAACATTCCGGTCACCTGGTTACCCAAGGCTGTAGGGAAATGGAACAGCCTGTACCTGGAAAGCGACCAGACGCCATGGGACGATGACGTCGCCTGCGCCCGCGCCGCATTCGCCGCACTGGGCGTGGAAGTGCGCTGCGCGCCAGGTGGCTGGGTCGAGGAAGATGGCGAGGAAGATGCCGATCGCTGGATCCGCATCAGCGCTGACGGTGAAGAGGAGATCACCTGGCGTACCTCGTGAGCAGCACGCTACAAAAGAGTTCGCATCAGGCTGCAAGTTACACGGTCAACTTGCAGCTTGAAGCTTGAAGCTTGAAGCTTGAGGCTCGAAGCGCAGGACTCAGAGCCCTACGACGTCCTCGGCTTGCAGGCCTTTCTGGCCCTGCACGCAGGAGTACTCGACCCGCTGCCCTTCGACCAGGGTACGATGCCCCTCACCGCGGATCGCCCGATAATGGACGAATACATCCGCACCACCTTCGCGCTGAATGAAGCCAAAGCCCTTGGCATCGTTGAACCACTTTACATTCCCAGTCTCACGAGACGACATCTGAACTACTCCGGATTTTTATTGTGAAGATCGCCTTGTAGACACAGGGTTTCCTCCCCGTGCCGACGCCGCTTGCCGAAATATCCTGCAAGTGGCAGGCCGAGTATATGCCACAGAACAAATAATTTTCATGACCGCCGCGCCCTTTGCAGGATTTTGCTGAACTTACGCAGATACGGCAGACTAACCGTTTGCACATTCACTGAACATCACACCCAGGGCACACACCCCATGACCCGTTCTCCCCTGCGCCGCCTGATCTTTGGCGCTCTGCGTCGCCTGTTGTACCTGTGGGTGCGCTCCGAGACCATCAACCAGTCCGCCATGAGCCTGCAGCTCGACCGCAGCCGCCCGGTGTTCTATGCCCTGCCCTCGCCATCGCTCACCGACCTGGCCGTACTCGACCATGAGTGCACCAAGGCGGGGCTGCCGCGCCCGGTACTGCCGGTAGCGGTGGGCACGCTGCACGAGCCGGCCGGGTTCTTCTACCTCACGCCCGACCCGGACTGGCTCGGCCGCCACGACAAGCGCGGCGCGCCCCCCACCCTTGAGCGGGTGATTGCAGCGGTCAGCCAGCATGCCGAAGAAGACGCACAGATCATCCCGGTCAGTGTGTTCTGGGGCCAGACGCCTGCCAGCGAATCGAGCCCGTGGAAATTGCTCTTCGCTGACAGTTGGGCGGTAACCGGGCGCCTGCGCCGGCTGCTGACCATCCTGATACTGGGGCGCAAGACCCGCGTGCAGTTCTCGGCGCCTATCCAGGTGCGTGAGCTGGTGCAGCACAACAAAGGCCATGAACGCACCGTGCGCATGGCCCAACGCCTGATGCGCGTGCACTTTCGCAACCTCAAGACTGCAGTGATCGGCCCGGACATCTCGCACCGGCGCAATCTGGTCAAAGGCCTGGTGCACGCGCCACTGGTGCGCCAGGCCATCAGCGAACAAGCCCAACGGGAAAACATTCCCCAGGCCAAGGCTGAAGCTCAGGCCCTGCGCTACGGCAACGAGATCGCCTCGGACTACACCTACACCGCGATCCGCTTTCTGGAAGTGGTGCTCAGCTGGTTCTGGAACAAGATCTACGACGGTATCAAGGTCAACCACATCGAGCAGGTGCAGGGCATCGCACCGGGCCACGAAGTCATCTATGTACCCTGCCATCGCAGCCACATCGACTACCTGCTGCTGTCGTACCTGCTGTTTCGCAACGGCCTGACGCCACCGCACATCGCGGCCGGCATCAACCTCAACATGCCAGTGATCGGCGGCTTGCTGCGCCGCGGCGGCGCCTTCTTCATGCGCCGCACCTTCAAGGGCAACCCGCTGTACACCGCAGTGTTCAACGAATACCTGCACACCCTGTTCACCAAGGGGTTCCCGGTCGAGTACTTCGTCGAGGGCGGGCGCTCGCGCACCGGGCGCATGCTGCAACCACGCACGGGGATGCTGGCGATCACCTTGCGCAGCTTCCTGCGCTCATCGCGCACACCGATCGTCTTCGTGCCGGTGTACATCGGCTACGAACGGGTCCTGGAAGGCCGCACCTACCTGGGTGAACTGCGTGGCGCCAGCAAGAAGAAGGAGTCGATCTTCGACATCTTCAAAGTCATCGGCGCGCTGAAGCAGCGTTTCGGTCAGGTCTACGTCAACTTCGGCGAACCGATTCGCCTGGCAGGCTTTCTCGACCAACAGCAACCCGGCTGGCGTGAGCAGGCACTTGGCCCGCAGTTCCGTCCCGCCTGGCTGAACGAGACCACCACCCGCCTGGGTGAAACCGTGGCCCGCCACCTCAACGAGGCTGCAGCGGTCAACCCGGTCAACCTGGTGGCCCTGGCGTTGCTCTCCACCAGCCGCCTGGCACTGGACGAAAGTGCCCTGATCCGGGTGCTGGACCTGTACCTGGCCCTGTTGCGCAAGGTCCCCTATTCGCAGCACACCACCCTGCCCGAGGGCGACGGCCAGGCGCTGATCGAGCACGTCAGGGGCATGAACCTGCTGGCGGAGCAGAAAGACGCCCTGGGCCGCATCCTCTACCTGGATGAAGCCAATGCGGTGCTGATGACTTATTACCGCAACAACGTCCTGCACATCTTTGCCTTGCCGGCGTTACTGGCAAGCTTCTTCCACAGCAGCTCACGAATGAGCCGTGACCTGCTCGGGCAGTATGTACACGCGTTGTATCCGTACCTGCAGGCCGAGCTGTTCCTGCGCTGGTCACCCGAGCAACTGGACGAGGTGATCGACCAGTGGCTGGCCGCGTTGGTCGAACAGGGGCTGCTACGCCAGGAGCAAGACAGCTACATTCGCCCTGCTCCGAGTTCGCGCCAATTCGTCCTGCTGACCCTGCTGGCCCGCTCCATCACCCAGACCTTGCAACGCTTCTACATGGCCACTTCGCTGCTGCTCAACAGTGGGCAGAACACCCTCAGCGCGGAAGAACTCGAAGACCTGTGCGTGATGATGGCTCAACGCCTGTCGATCCTGCACGGTCTCAATGCCCCGGAGTTCTTCGACAAGACCCTGTTCCGCCACTTCATCCAGACCCTGGTCGAGCAGGGCGTGTTGCGCCCGGACGGCAATGGCAAGCTGGGCTATCACGACAAGCTGGGAGAGCTGGCCGAGGGCGTGGCCAAGCGCGTGCTGTCAGCCGAGCTGCGCCTGTCGATCCGCCAGGTGGCGCTGCACCGTGATGAGCCGGTGGACATCGTGCAGGGGTAGATTTTCAGCCTGCGCCCGGTCCTTGAAAGGGATCAACATCGATTCGCTGCACCCCACATCCCTTTCAAGGACTATCAATATGCCTCAGATCAAATCGGTGACCGTCGAAATCACCTGCTCAGACTCCACCACCCCGCCGGCGGGAGCCCTCGTCAAATTGAGCTTGGCTGATGTTTCGCTAGCAGATGCGCCGTCCACCCCTGTTACCGAACTCGATCTGCGCTGGGGAAGCGGTTTTCCGATCACCCTGCCGCTGCCCTTTGACTGGAGCCAGATCAACCAGAAACACGAATATGCCATCGGTGCGCGCATCGAGAATGATGGGCAACTGGTGTACATCAACACCACGAACTACACGCTGAAACCAGGCGTAGGCACCTATCAGGTTGAGGTCGAGAAGGTGCACTCGGTCGCTGAAGGTCTCCACGGCGGCAACCTCATGGGTTGACCACCTGCCCTGGAAAATCCGTTAAAGTCCTTGGGGTTGGCCACAAGCCAACCCCAAGGACTTTGGAGATTCCATGAAAAAGCTCGTAATGCTGTGGTGCGCATCCCTGCTCGCAGCCTGTTCCACCCACACCTCGCCGCCCCAGGCCAGCCTGGATGGCGAAGTCTTCTACCTTCAGCGCATCGCCCTGCCGCCCGCCGCCACCTTGAGCGTGGAACTGCAGGACGTATCGCTGATGGACGCCCCCGCCGTCACCCTGGCGCGCCAGGCCGGCCCGGTCAAAGGCAACGTACCGCTGCCGTTCCACCTCACCTACGACCCCGCCCAAGTCAAGCCCGGCCACCGCTACGCGGTCAGCGCGCGCATCGAACTGGGCGGCAAGCTGCTGTTCATCAACACCGAACACCACGGCGTCGAGCTCGATGGCAGCGACGCCCAGCCGGTACGGATCAAAGTCGATCCCGTACGCTGACATCCGCCTACTTCTGTTGAAAGGGACCCTTTCATGATTCGCTCCTCCCTGCGCTTCACCGCCCTGTGCGCCGGCCTGCTGCTGTCCGCCAGCGCCCTGGCCCTGTCACTGGGCGACCTGACCCAGAAGGACGCCACCGGCGGCCTGAAAGATGCGCTCACCCAAGGTGCACAGGTCGCCGTCAAGCAATTGAGCACCCCCGGTGGTTTCAGCAACAACCCGGATGTGCGCATCGAACTGCCAGGCAACCTCGGCAAGGCCGCCAAGGCCATGAAGATGTTCGGCAAAGGTGACCAGGTCACGGCCCTGGAAGACAGCATGAACAAGGCCGCGGAAGCGGCGGTGCCGCAAGCCCAGGCGATCCTGGTCGATGCGGTGAAGAACATGAGCGTGACCGATGCCAAGGGCATCCTCAGCGGGGGCGATGATTCGGCCACCCAATACCTGAACAAGAGCAGCCGCGAGAAGATCCGCGCCAAGTTCCTGCCCATCGTCAAGGCGGCGACCGACAAGGTGGGCGTGGTTCAACAGTACAACGCTTTTGCCGGCCAGGCCTCAGCCCTGGGCCTGGGCGATGCCAAGAGTGCCAATGTCGAGAGCTATGTGACCGAAAAAGCCCTAGACGGCCTGTTTGAAATGATCGCCAAGCAAGAACAGAGCATTCGCCAGAACCCCGCACAGGCAGCTACCAGCCTGGCCAAGAAGGTATTTGGCGCCCTGTGACCCGCGAAGGGAGGGCTATGCCCTCCCCCGCAGCCTTCAGCCCTTCTTCACCCTGAACCACGCCGCATACAGTGCCGGCAGGAACAACAGGGTCAGCACCGTGGCAACGATCAACCCGCCCATGATCGCCACCGCCATCGGCCCGTAGAACACGCTGCGCGACAGCGGGATCATCGCCAGCACTGCCGCCAGCGCCGTCAGCACGATCGGCCGGAAGCGCCGCACCGTGGCCTCGATGATGGCCTGCCAACGGTCCAGCCCCGAAGCGATATCCTGTTCGATCTGGTCCACCAGGATCACCGAGTTGCGCATGATCATGCCCGCCAGGGCAATGGTGCCAAGCATGGCGACGAAGCCGAACGGCTGGCGGAACACCAGCAGGAACAAGGTCACGCCGATCAGCCCCAGTGGCGCCGTGAGGAACACCATCACCGTGCGCGAGAAGCTGCGCAGCTGGATCATCAACAAGCTGAGCACCACGACGATGAACAGCGGCATGCCGGCGTTCACCGACTTCTGCCCGCGCTCGGAGTCCTCGACAGTGCCGCCCACTTCCAGCAGGTAGCCATCCGGCAGCTTGTCCTTGATTGCCTGCAAGGTCGGGGCAATCTGCTTGACCAGGGTTGCCGGCTGCTCCTTGTCATAGATGTCGCCGCGTACCGTCACCGTCGGCAAGCGGTTACGGTGCCAGATGATGCCTTCCTCGAAGCCATAGTCCAGGGTCGCTACCTGCGACAGCGCCACGCTCTGGCCGTTGTCGGTGGGCAACGCCAGGCTGCCGAGGTTGCCCAGTTCGCCACGCTCCTTCTGCGTGCCACGCAGGAGAATTTCGATCAGCTCGTTGTCCTCCCGGTACTGGCTCACCGTGGTGCCGGTGAGCGAGCTGCGCAGGAAGCTCGACAGGTGCGCGGTACTTACGCCAAGTGCACGCGCACGGTCCTGGTCGATCGCCAGGAACACCGCCTTGCTTGGCTCTTCCCAGTCAAGGTGCACGTTCACCACATGGGGGTTTTCACGCACCTTGTCCGCCACCTCACGGGCCAGGGCGCGCACCTTCTCGATATGCTCGCCCGTGACCCTGAACTGCACCGGGTAGCCCACCGGCGGGCCGTTCTCAAGGCGGGTGACGCGGGCGCGCAGGTCGGGGAATCGCTGGTCCACCGTGTCGATCAGCCAACTGCGCAAGCGCTCGCGCTCCTCCAAAGACGTGGCCAGCACGACGAACTGGGCAAAGCTCGCGGCGGGCAGTTGCTGGTCCAATGGCAGATAAAAGCGCGGCGACCCGGTGCCTACGTAGGCCACATAGTTGTCGATGCCATCCAGCTGCTTGAGCAGGGCCTCGAGCTGCTTGACCCGCTCGGTGGTATTGCCCAGCGACGCGCCCTCGGCCAGTTTGAGGTCGACCATCAGTTCTGGGCGGCCGGACGCCGGGAAGAACTGCTGCGGCACGAAGCGGAACATCGCAATGCTGCCGACAAAGGCTGCGATGGTCAGCAGGATGACCGTCTTGCGCCGCCGCACGCACCACTCCACTACACGTCGCACACGCTGGTAGAACGCGGTGGCATAGGGGTCCGGCGCATGCCCGTTACCGTTATGACGGGCGGCATGCAGCTTGGCCAGGTCCGGCAGCAACCGTTCACCCAGGTAAGGGACGAACACCACAGCCACCACCCACGAGGTGAGCAACGCAATGGTCACCACCTGGAAGATAGAGCGGGTGTACTCACCCGTACTGGACGCTGCCGTGGCAATCGGCAGAAAGCCGGCAGCGGTAATCAGCGTACCGGTCAGCATCGGAAAAGCCGTGCTGGTCCAGGCATAACTGGCAGCCTTGAACCGGTCGTAGCCCTGCTCCATCTTGATCGCCATCATTTCCACGGCAATGATCGCGTCGTCCACCAGCAGGCCCAGGGCCAGCACCAGCGCGCCCAGCGAGATCTTGTGCAGGCCGATACCGAAATAGTGCATGGCGGCAAACGTCATCGCCAGCACCAAGGGTATAGCCAGGGCCACCACCAAGCCGGTACGCAGCCCAAGCGAGAAGAAGCTCACCAACAGCACGATGACCAGCGCCTCGACCAGCACCTGGACGAACTCGCCCACGCCCGCCTTGACCGCAGCCGGCTGATCGGAGACTTTGCGCAGCTGCATCCCGGCCGGCAGGTTGCGCGCCAAGCGTTCGAACTCACCTTCCAGTGCCTTGCCCAGCACCAGGATGTCGCCGCCATCCTTCATCGACACGGCCAGGCCGATCGCGTCTTCACCCATGAAGCGCATGCGCGGCGCGGGAGGGTCATTGAAGCCCCGGTACACCTCAGCGACATCGCCGATACGGAAGGTGCGATCCCCTACCCGGATGGGGAACTGGCGAATCTGCTCGACGCTGTCGAACTGGCCACTGACGCGCAGTTGCAGGCGCTCGCTGGGGGTTTCGAAAAAGCCGGCGGTGCTCACCGCGTTCTGCTCTCGCAGCGCTTGCTGCACGGCCTCCAGCGGCACGCCCAGGGTGGCCAGCTTGAGGTTGGACAGCTCGATCCAGATTTTCTCGTCCTGCAGGCCGATCAGTTCGACCTTGCCCACGTCCTTGACACGTTGCAACTGGATCTGGATTCGGTCTGCATAGTCCTTGAGCACGGCGTAGTCGAAGCCGCTACCGGTGAGCGCATAAATATTGCCGAAGGTAGTACCGAACTCGTCATTGAAGAACGGCCCCTGGATTTCCGGGGGCAGGGTGTGGCGGATATCCGCGACCTTCTTGCGGATCTGGTACCACAGCTCGGGAATATCCTTGGAATGCAGCGAGTCCCGGGCCATGAAGGTCACTTGCGATTCGCCGGGGCGCGAGAACGAGACGATCCTCTCGTACTCGCCGGTTTCCATCAGCTTCTTCTCGATGCGCTCGGTCACCTGGCGCGACACTTCCTCGGCCGTTGCCCCCGGCCACAGGGTACGGATGACCATGGCCTTGAACGTAAAGGGCGGATCCTCGCTCTGCCCCAGCTTGGTGTAAGACATGGCGCCAATGGCAGCCAGCAGGATCATCAGGAACAGTACGATCTGGCGATTGCGCAGCGCCCAGGCGGAAAGGTTGAAACCCATCGGGACTTACTCCTTGGCCGTCAGGTTCACCACACGGTTGGTACGGTCCACCGGCCGCACCTCCTGCCCCTCGCGCAGCACGTGGCCGCCGGCGGCCACCACCCAGTCGCCAGGGTTCAGGCCTTCGAGTACGGGAACAGTGTCACTGCCATAAGGCCCCAGGCGCACGGCGGCACGCTCCAGGCGACGGTCCTGGTTGACCCGCCAGACGTACGCCTGGCCGTTTTCCGCGGTGACCGCCGAGAGAGGTACAGCCAGTGGGATCAGCCCGTCATGGGCAATGAATACCCGTGCGCTCTGCCCAAGGTCGGCAGGCACCTTGGCCGAGTTGAAGGCGATGCGTGCGGCGAAGGTACGTGAACGGGGGTCGGCTGCAGGCGACAACTCCCGGATACGGCCCTCAAAGCGCTCATTGCCCCGCGACCACAGCTCGACACTGACCTGCTGGCCAACGGCGAAGCGGGCGAACTGCTGCTCCGGCACGCCGATGACGACTTCGCGCTCACCATCGGCCGCCAGTGTGAATACCGTCTGCCCGGCAGCCACCACCTGGCCGACCTCGACCTGACGCTTGGCGATCACGCCGGCCTGGGGCGCCCGCAACACGGCGTAGCCGGCCTGGTTGCCAGCCACGTCGAATTCGGCTTTGGCCTGCTTGAGGCGCGCGAGCCCGGCCCGGTAGAGGTTCTCGGCGTTGTCGTACAGGGAATGGCTGACCATCTGCCGATCCAGCAACGTGCGGTAGCGGTCACGCTCGGCGCGTACCAGGGCAAGGTTGGCTTCGGCGGCCGCCAACTGGGCACGGTTGGCCTCAAGTTGCAGGCGCACATCCTGGGGGTCGAGCTCTGCCAGTGGCTGTTCGGCCTTAACCCGCTGCCCCTCCTCGACCAGGCGTTTGCTGACCTTGCCAGCGATGCGGAACGCCAGCTCCGGCTCGAAACGCGCTCGCACCTCGCCAGGGTAGCTGTTGGCTGAGGCTTGGGCTGGCTGCGGCTGGACCACCAGCGCTGGGCGGGGAGCTGTGGGCGGGGCCGCTTGCTGCCCGCAGGCGGCCAGCAACAACGCGGCAGCGGCAGGCAGAGCGAGGCACAAGGCATGACGCAACATGATGAATCCTTTCGCGACGAGCGCATCGAATATTTATACTGTCGAGTATATTAAATCAGGGAACCGAAGCCGGGAAGCCAGCGTCGGAAAGAAAATCAGCGCTAAGGATGGGCCATTCCCTGAAGCCGGAAGGCAAACGAGCCGGTAAGATGGGGGCCCCTTCAACCAGACATGGACTCCAATGCCCAACGACGCACCCATCGGCCCAGGTCGCCCCAAGGACCTTGCCAAGCGCGAGGCGATCCTCGAAGCGGCCAAGACGCTGTTCCTCAGCCTCGGCTATGCCAACACCAGCATGGATGCGGTCGCTGCGGCGGCAGGTGTTTCAAAGCTCACCGTGTACAGCCACTTCACCGACAAGCAGACCCTGTTCTGCTCGGCGGTCATGGCCACCTGCCAGATCCAGTTGCCTGATCTGCTGTTCGAGTACCCCGAGGGCGTCGCGCTGGAAGAAGTGCTTCTTACCATTGCCCGCGGCTTCCAGGCGTTGATCAGCAGTGATGAAGCGGTAAAACTCAGCCGCCTGATCATGGCCCAGGGCAGCCAGGACCCCGGTTTTGGCGAGTACTTCTACGAAGCCGGCCCGAAACGGGTGCTGGCGGGCATGGAGGGGTTGCTGCGCGAGGTCGCCGAGCGCGGCCTGTTGCGCATCGACAATCCGTTGCGCGCGGCCGAGCACTTCTTCTGCCTGGTCAAAGGTGCGCCCGATTACCGGCTGCTGCTGGGGTGTGCGGGGCCATTGGAGGGAGCTGAGGCCGAGGCGCATGTGCGCGAGGTGGTGGGGGTGTTCATTCGGGCGTTTCAACCCTGAGGATCATCCTATACCTATCGGACGGTGCAGTACCTGAGTGGCCTTGTGTCGCAAAAGGGCCGCAAAGCGGCTCCGGAACTCAGCGCTGTCGTGAATATTTCCCTGGCCTTGCCAAACCTTGTTTCCCAACATTTTTGCCAGTAGTCAGTTCCACCTTCACGCGACAAACTCATAACCATCCTTGAATATGAGTGCGACGGCCATGCCTGCAAAAAGCGAAACACTGAGACTCTTCTATAAGGGCACCAAGCTGTCTACATTGCAAAGAGACGACGCTCACCATGCCATCATCAGCGCCCAGGGCCGGAACTTGTGCGAAACATCCAGCCAAACATCAAAAGCCTATCTATTAGCCGCCGACGTGCAGGAGTCGACCGTCATATCCCATTCAGAGAGCGTAATGTCTACTGCCTATAGTCCATATGGCTGTGACAATCTTCCGCCCGCCAGTCACGTGCTGGCGCTATACACTGGACAACCCCGTTTACCATTGGCAGTTGGTTACCTGTTGGGAAATGGCCATCGCCTCTATGATCAAAGGTTGATGCGGTTTACCAGACCAGACGGATTATCCCCATTCGGGAAAGGAGGTCTGAATGCCTACGCCTATTGCGTCAACGATCCAATCAATAAATCAGACCCAACAGGGCAAAGCTTTATACCAAATATACACTTACTTAAGAAACTACAGGGCGGATACTCATACAAAAGGCTTTCGCCGAGACTGGACTCAGCCAAACCAAACCTATCGCAGAGAGAATATCGTTCGCTTGATGCATCCCTGTCAAAACGCCAGAGCAAGCTAACAAAACAAGAAGGCAGATTCGCCGACGCCGAGCGATCCAGACTCGCCCAGCAGCAAGCCAGACTGCAGTCGTTAGTGCCCTCTGAAGTTGACGGCAAAACACGCTACCACGCCCCTGCCAAGCCATACGCGCCAGCGTCTTCTTTAGACCTGAACAGCCGTCAACTGACCCGCTATCTACTGACCCATGGGCTGCCTGCAGGTTCGAGTGCGCCTCCAGAATCGAGGCCGGTGCTTCTCAATGGGAATACCTTGGAAGAAGTCGAAACTAATGTGCGGAATGCTTTCGCTAGATCTCCCAGCTCCCTGACGCAAATAGAGACAGATCTGGATGCGCTCCTCGCAAGGTTAGTGGTATTACGCGAAAGCTAGCCAAGCAGTCACAGCCACTTTAGCTCTTTATGATTTCAGCGCCTTCTTCGGATATATGTCATACCGGCTAGACTTGCCTTCCAGGCTGTGGCTGGGCTTGGGCCCGTCGATGATCGGTGCCTTGCGCGGCCGCTTCACCACCACCCGGTGGCTGGCCAACGCCAGCGCGGCTTCGAGCAAAGCGGGGGCGTCCAGGTCATCGCCCACCAATGGCCGAAACACGCGCATTTCCTTTTTCACCAAGGCACTCTTGTCCCGGTGCGGGAACATGGGGTCAAGGTAGATCACCTGCGGCGCCTCCCCTTCCCAGTCGCGCATACGCTCGATGGCGTTGCCCGTCAGCAAGCGCATGCGGCCGACGATGGGCCCCACCTCGTCATCCGACCGGGCTCGCGTCAGGCCGTCTTCCAGCAAGGCCGCGATCAGCGGCTGGCGCTCGATCAGGGTCATCTGGCAACCCAGGCTGGCCAGCACGAACGCGTCCTTGCCCAAACCTGCCGTGGCATCGAGCACTTGCGGCCGCACCCCCTGCGCGATACCCACGGCCTTGGCGATCATCTGCCCGTTACCACCGCCGAACTGGCGCCGATGCGCTGCCTGACCTTCGACGAAGTCCACCCGCACCGGCCCGGGCGCCTGCGGGCCCAACTGCTGGATCTGCAAGCCATCGGCGCCTACCTGCACAGCGAAACCGGCCGCATCGTCCTGCAGCGGCAGGCCGAGGCGCTCGGCCCATGCCGTCGCCTGGTGCGCATACTCAGCCGACATCGCTTCGACTCTGATACCCGTGCCTTGCTCTTCCATCATCCACACCTGAAAATTCAACCCACGCCCTTAATGAATCGGCACCCTCGGCCGATACAGGCAATATCCCGCTATTCTGCCAGAGCACAACGCGCACGACTGCCATGACAGATACTCTTCCCATCGGCTTGACCTACCTGTCGCCCGTCGGCAACTACGGTCGGCAGAATACCCAGGCACTGGGAGGCGTCAGCCACCTGTGGCAGGATTTCTTTGCCCGCGCCATGGCCGAACAGCAAGGGGATGAGGCAGACAGCAGCCATCAGGCGCTGGTGCAGTATGACACCGTCAGCGGTGAGCCGATTGGCGGAGCCAGGGCCCTGGCCCTGATCGATGCCCAACGCGCCTGCCCCGTGCACGACACCATCGTTGCGCCACCCGAGCCCCTGTTCCTGCCCAAGGCCGAACTCGAAGCCAGCCTGCTGGAGCCAGCGCCGGAGCCATTCAGCGCCGCCGAGATGATTCAGCAGCAGCGCCAACTGGACATCACCAACAGCTGGCTACGCCCGGTCGTCATCAGCCAGGGGCAGCCGCTTGCCGAGCCAGGCCCTGCACCCTCCCCGCGCCCGCTGCACTTGCCTATCGCCGAGTTCGAGACTGCCCTGCTCGACCCCGCGCCGGAGCCTTTAGACGCCGCGACCATGGCCAAGCAGCAGAACGACCTAGAGTTCGACATCCATTGGGCACGGCCGGTCGTGCTGAACAACGTTCGCGCTCACGCCTGATGTCAACGGCAGACCTGCCACACGCCCATGTCCAGGTGAAAGTGATTGCGGTGAGCGGCATTGTATTCCGGCCCCAGCACCGTGCTGAAACTCTTGCAGGCCGCTTGCTGTACCTGCCGCAGGAAGGCCGCCTTTTGTCCACCTGCCTGCCAGTCCCGCGCCAGCACGATCCGCTGCCCATCTTGTAGACGAAAGCCGCTGATATCCAGCGCATTGGCCGTGGCGTGCTGACTGAGCCGGCCCTGCTTGCGGTGATAGACGTTGCGGCAGGCAAAGCTGCCCAGATGATCGACCTGCGCCACCGGCTGGCCGAACACCTGCTGCGCGGCAGGTTGCAAGCCATGCTTCTCGAACAGCGCATAGGCCACCGCCAACGGGCAACTGGCCAGAAAACTGCTGCTCAACCGCGCCTGGCCTCTTTCTATCCGCCAGACGTTTTGCAATGGGCAATTGGCCGATGCCGGGCTATCGGCCTGCGTCCGATAGCGCAGGCTGGTGGTCGCCAACGCTTGGCGGCACAGCTGAGGGTCATCGCGCAGACGCGAAAGCTTGTAAGGCGTCAGCAGGTTCGGCGGCTGACCAACGTCCAGTGCTGCCCACGGATCCCAAGCCTGGGGCAGGCGCCAACCCAGCTGCCATAAAACGCCAGCTACCAGCAGCAGCCCGCACAGCAGCACCAATGCGCGCACCGCGCTTCAGCGCCGGAACAGGTCGTTGAGCTGGGCGAACGGCAGCGCCTGCTCACCGTAGCTGAACGTGCCCTGGTCACGAATTTCCAATGCCGCGCGCTGGAACGCACCGAGCGCTGCACGCGCCAGTGAAGAGCCCACGCTGATGCGGCGTACGCCCAAGTCCTGCAGCTGATTGACGCTCAATGGCACACCCGCCAGCCCCATCAGCACATTGACAGGTTTCGGTGCCACGGCCTGCACCACCGCGCGAATTTCTTCGGCAGAGCGCAAACCCGGCGCATAGAGCACGTCGGCGCCCGCTTCGGCGTAAGCCTGCAGGCGCAGGATGGTGTCATCCAGGTCCATACGCCCGTGCAGCAGGTTTTCCGCGCGAGCGCAAAGCGTGAAGGGGAATGGCAGGCTGCGCGCCGCCTGCACTGCAGCCCTCACCCGCTCCACCGCCAGGCCCAGGTCATAGATCGGCGCGTCGCGGCGCCCACTGGCATCCTCGATCGAGCCGCCGACCAACCCTGCTTCGGCGGCTCGCAAGATGGCGTGGGCACAGTCGTCCGGCAGGTCACCAAAACCATTTTCCAGGTCGGCGGCAACTGGCAAGGCAGTGGCATCGACGATCATCCCGGCGTTGCCAAGGGTTTCCTCCAGGCTCAGCGCCGCCTCGGCATCCGCTCGGCCAAGGCTGAAGGCAAGGCCTGCACTGGTGGTAGCCAGGGCCTCGAAACCGAGGTCTGCCAGTAGCTTGGCGGAGCCGGCATCCCAAGGGTTGGGGATGACGAACGCCCCATCGCGCTCGTGCAGGGCTTTGAAGGCTTCGGCACGCAGGGTTTGTACATCCATGGTCACAACCTCCTACTGGTCGGTGAGGGTCAAAGTAGCCCCAGTTGTTCGACCTCCGGGGCCCGTGGCAATTCCCACAACGCCGCCAGCCCCGGCAGGCGCGCCATCAGCCGCTGATGAAAACGCTGGGCCAGCGCGGCGGCCAGGCGGTTGTCCGAGGTGTGCAGGAAGATGTAAGGGCTGCGGCCTTCCTCGATCCAGCTGGCGACCTTTTCAACCCATGGCGAAAGGAACGCTTCGTTGGCCTCGAGCACAGGGTGGCCGATAAAACGGACTTGGGGGTGCTGGCTGAACGCTGCGGGGCGCGGCGGAACCTTGGGCTTCTTGGCTTGCGCATCGAGCACGGCGGCTTCACGTGAGGTACAGCTGAACAACGCACGCGGGTCCAGGCAGATACGCTCAACACCGCGCTCATTCAGCAAACGGTTGAGCAGGCGCTCCTCTTCACCCTTGGCGAAAAAAGCCTGATTACGCACTTCCACCGCCACAGGCACACCGATCTGATCGAGAAACTGCCCCAGCTCAGCCAGCCGAGCCGGGCCGAACTGCGCCGGCAATTGCAACCAGTACGGTGACACCCGCTGGCCGAGGGGCGCCAGCAGCCGGGTGAAGTCCAATGCTGCTTCCAGTCGCTCGCGCAGGTCGCCTTCATGGCTGACATCGCGGGGGAATTTGGCAGTGAAACGAAAGTGCGCGGGCATGACCTGCGCCCAACGCTCGACAGTGCTCGGCGCTGGGCGGGCATAGAACGTGGTGTTGCCCTCGACCGCATTGAGCACCTGGCTGTAAAGGCCAAGAAACTCGCCGGTGCGGGCGTCAGCGGGATACAGGTAGTCGCGCCAGGCGCTTTCGCTCCAAGACGGGCAACCCAGGAAATAAGGCAGGTGGGATGAACTCATCCCTCAAATGTACAGGTCCAGCCCCAGCACTTCCATGTCCCAATCGGTAAAACCTGCAGTACTGAGGTAGCTGGCCAGCGCGGTCGCCGTGCGGCGGTCCCGCGCCCGTGGGAACACCATGTCCTGCTGGCGGGCCGGCAGGCCACCGGGGCGACGGCGCGGCGCCGCTTCCTGAGCGGCATCGCCCTCTTCGATGAGCTCGGCATCGTCGATGCTCTCATCGCGCACCGGCGCCTTACGCGGCGCGCGCTTTACCGGATAGGACTGCGATGAGAAACCGTCGATACGCATGATGAGCACTCAGGACCAATGATGGCAATTTAGCAGCATCAGTGTTCCGTCGCTAATGCCCTAGTGATAACTGGACCACAGTTTGCACCAAAGGTTTTATCGACAAGCGCGATAACCGACGGACAGCCGTCAGCGGGCTTTGGGCGTAGCGACATTATCGCGCAGGTAAACCGGTTGCGCCTGATCGGCGACGATTGCCTCGCCCCGTGCCCAGGCGAAGCTGGCCAGGTTGAGGATGTCCAGCGCATTGGGCAATGCCGCCGGGTTGCTGGCACTGGCCTGCACGGCCAGACGCTCGGCATAGCCCCAGCCGGTCCCGGCACCGTACCAATCGCCGCTGCTGCCCTCTGGCAACGCCACGCGCTCCGGTGGCAGCACCGCTTCCAGGCCCTGCAGGCGCATCTCGCCACCCACCGCCTGGTAGCAACCCCAGTACACCTCGTCCATGCGCGCATCGATGGCCGCCGCTACCTGCTGCGCGCCATGCTCGCGCAAGGCACCCTGAGCCAGCGCGGCCAGGTTGGACACTGGCAGGACTGGGCGCTCCAGCGCGAAAGCCAGGCCTTGCACCACGCCGATGGCGATCCGCACGCCGGTGAAGGCGCCGGGGCCACGGCCGAAGGCAATGGCATCGAGGGCATTGAGCGCCACGCCGGAATCATTCAGCAGCTGCTTGATCATCGGCAGCAGCTTCTGCGCGTGCATGCGCGGGATCACCTCGTAATGGCTGGTTACCTTGCCGTCATGCAGCAGCGCGACGGAACAGGCTTCAGTGGCGGTATCCAGGGCCAGCAGGGTGGTCATCGAACGGGTATCCAGGAGCAAGTGAAAAGAGCGGCAGTATAGACGACAACGGCCCGCAAGCGGGCCGTCGTGACGCACGGTGATGGATCAGCTCAGGGCTGCCAGCACTTTGGCGGTAATGTCCTCTACCGAACCCACGCCTTCGATGTGGATGTACTTGGGCTTGCCAGCGTTGGCGGCCGACAGCTTCTGGTAGAAGTCCACCAGCGGTTTGGTCTGGTTGTGGTAGACCGACAGGCGATGACGCACGGTTTCTTCCTTGTCATCGGCGCGCTGAATCAAGTCTTCGCCGGTGTCGTCGTCCTTGCCTTCCACTTTCGGCGGGTTGTACCGAACGTGGTAGGTACGGCCCGAGGCCGGGTGCACGCGGCGGCCCGCCATGCGGCCGACGATCTCTTCGTCGTCGACGGCGATCTCGACCACTGCATCGATGTCGACACCGGCAGCGACCATGGCTTCAGCCTGTGGAATGGTGCGTGGGAAACCGTCGAACAGGCAGCCGTTGGCGCAATCTGGCTGGGCGATGCGCTCCTTGACCAGGCTGATGATCAGCTCGTCGGAGACCAGCTGGCCGGCGTCCATGACTTTCTTGAGCTCCAGACCCAGCGGGGTACCGGCCTTGACGGCAGCACGCAGCATGTCACCGGTGGAGATCTGTGGGATACCGAACTTTTCGGTGATGAACTTTGCCTGAGTACCTTTACCGGCCCCGGGAGCTCCCAGCAGAATTACGCGCATCTCGTGCTCCTCAAATTTTTTTATGAAATTCAATGGATTCGGCAACCAGGGCCAAGTCCGGAAAATCGGGTATGACCATAAATCGGTCAGAAGGCTGCTCAAGATACACAGCGCCCGTCAGCCAGACAAGCGTCCCAAAGTTGCAGGAATGGGCCATCTGTAGCCGAGGCGGCGGATGGTTGCGCCAAGCGCAACCACCTGCCCTGCCCTGGCCTGGTCCCCACCAAGGCCCTGCGCGCGAGCCCCCAGGCAGGGCCTCAGCCCGTGTTGCGCAGGCCTGCGGCGATCCCTGCAACGGTCACCAGCAGGGCCTGCTCCAACGGGCTGTCCAGAGCGGCTTCGCGGCTGCGCGAGCGCGCCAGCAGCTCGGCCTGGAGCCGGTGCAGCGGGTCCAGGTAGGTGTTGCGCAGGCTGATGAATTCCAGGGTTTCCGGGCTGTGCGCCAGTAGCACCTGTTGCCCGGTGAGGGCCAGTACCACCTGACAGGACTGCGACAATAGGTCGCGCAGGTGTGCACCTAAAGGAAGCAATTCCGGTTGCACCAGACGTTCGTCGTAGGCCTCGGCAATTTGCGCATCCGCTTTGGCCAGGACCATCTCCAACATGTCGATGCGGGTACGAAAGAACGGCCACTGTTCACGCATCTGCGCCAGCAATTCACCCTGCCCCCGTGCCAGTGCATTGCCCAATGCGGTCTCCCACCCCAACCAGGCCGGCAGCATCAAACGCGTCTGCGTCCAGCCGAAGATCCATGGAATGGCCCGCAGGCTTTCGATTCCACCGGCACGGCGCTTGGCCGGGCGGCTGCCCAGCGGCAGACGCCCCAGTTCCTGTTCGGGTGTGGACTGGCGGAAATACTCGACGAAGTCCGGGTTCTCCCGCACCACACCGCGGTAAGCCTTGACCCCATCGGCGGCCAGTTGGTCCATCAAGGCGCGCCAGGCCGGCTCCGGGGGTGGCGGCGGCAGCAAGGTGGCTTCCAGCACCGCCGCCAGGTACAGGTTGAGGTTCTGCTCGGCGATGCCTGGCAAACCAAACTTGAAGCGGATCATCTCGCCTTGCTCGGTAGTGCGGAACCGCCCCGCCACCGACCCCGGTGGTTGCGACAGGATCGCTGCATGCGCCGGGCCACCGCCGCGGCCGACAGTGCCGCCACGGCCATGGAACAGCAGCAGTTCGACCTGATGCTCACGGCAGATGCGCACCAGGTTTTCCTGCGCCCGGTATTGGGCCCAGGCCGCGGCAGTGGTCCCGGCGTCCTTGGCCGAATCGGAGTAGCCGATCATCACTTCCTGCGGCCCGCGCAAGCCCGCGCGGTAGCCCGGCAGGCCGAGCAGCCGCTCCATCACAGGGCCTGCGTTGTCCAGGTCGGCGAGGGTTTCGAACAGCGGCACGACCCGCATCGGCCGGGTCAGCCCCGCTTCCTTGAGCAGCAATTGCACCGCCAGCACGTCCGATGCCGCGCCGGCCATGGAGATGACGTAAGAACCGAGCGATGCACCCGGCGCCGCAGCGATTTCGCGACAGGTGGCAAGCACTTCGGCAGTGTCCGCCTGGGGCATGAAGTGGGCCGGCAGCAAAGGCCGGCGGTTTTTCAGTTCGGCCTGCAGGAAAGCGATACGCTTGTCTTCATCCCAGTCCGCATAGCTGCCCATGCCCAGATAGTCGGTGATTTCCGACAGTGCGTCGCGGTGTCGGGCGGCATCCTGGCGCACGTCCAGCCGCCCCAGAAACAGGCCGAATGTCACGGCACGTCGCAGGCTGTCGAGCAGTGGCCCATCGGCGATAACGCCCATGCCGCATTCGTGCAGGGACTGGTAGCACAGCTCCAGCGGCGCGATCAGGTCACGGTTGTCCACCAGCACCTCGGCACTGGCCGGCTGGGTTGCGGTGAGCGACGCATGGGCCCAGGCGCGCGTCGCCCGCAAGCGGTCACGCAAGCGCTTGAGAACGGCGCGGTAGGGCTCGGGGGTATCCCCTACCCGCTCGCGCACAGCGCTGCTGGCTTGCTGCATGGACAGCTCCGCGGCCAGCGCGTCGACATCGCGCAGGAACAGGTCGGCCGCCATCCAGCGCGCCAGCAGCAACACTTCGCGGGTCACGGCGGCGGTCACATTGGGGTTGCCATCACGGTCGCCACCCATCCAGGAGGCAAAGCGCACAGGGGCCGCTTCCAGTGGCAGGCGCAGGCCGGTGGCGTCGAACAGCGCCTTGTCCACCTTGCGCAAGTGGCTGGGGATGGCATGCCACAGGGAGTGTTCGATCACCGCGAAGCCCCATTTGGCTTCGTCTACCGGCGTTGGCCGGGTGCGGCGGATTTCTTCTGTGTGCCAGGCCTCAGCGATCAACCGGCGCAGGCGCTCGCGTACCTGCTGGCGCTCGACCGGGGTCAGGTCGCGATGGTCCTGCGCGGCCAGCTGGCCGGCAATGGCATCGTACTTCTGGATCAGCGTGCGGCGTGCCACTTCGGTGGGGTGCGCAGTGAGCACCAACTGGATGTCGAGCTTGGCCAACTGCCTGGCCAAGGCATCGTCCTTGTGCCCGGCCTGCTTGAGCCGCGCCAGCAGCTCAGGCAGCACCCGCGCCTCGAAAGGTTCTGGCTGCTCGGCGTCACGGCGGCGGATCAACTGGTACTGCTCAGCCATGTTGGCCAGGTTGAGGAACTGGTTGAAGGCACGCGCCACCGGCAGCAAGTCGTCTTCGGCCAGGTCCGCCAACGTAGAGCTCAGCTGTTCGCCGGCGCTGCGCCGGTCCGCCTTGGCGCTATGACGAATGTCCTCGATCTTCTGCACGAACGCGTCACCGTGCTGCTGGCGTATGGTTTCGCCCAGCAAATCCCCCAACACATGGACATCTTCACGCAAGCGCACATCGATATCAGTCATTGGCCCTCTCTTCGGCACGGCTCGCCCGCGCTCTGCTCCGGAAACAGCACTGGCCCAAGAGTGCCCATAGCGGGGCAGCCATGGCAAGCCATGACCGGTAAAGCAAACTAAAGTAAACACGTAGCAGTCCGATGCAGTGCAGCCTTTTCAAGGCGTTGACAGAGGTCATCATGAAAATCCGCGAACTCGCCCAGCACTGGGAACAAAATGCCGCCGGCACCCTGAGCCCGACCGGCCATACCTTGCACCTTGACCTGGAATCGGAGGCGCGCCTGGCGGCGCTCATCGACATGTACCCCAAGCGCACCGCCGAGGAGTTGCTCGGTGAACTGGTCGCAGCGGCGCTTGAGGAGCTTGAGGCCAGCTTCCCCTACGTGCAGGGCAACAAGGTCATTTCCACCGACGAAGAAGGCGACCCGTTGTACGAGGACATAGGCTCTACACCGCGCTTTCTGGCGCTTTCACGGCGCCATCTGCACACGCTCAGCCACCCCGGCGAGAACAGCGGAAACTGACGTGCCAGCCCCCGTTCCGGGCTGCCCTCCAGCCCGGAATACCGCTTCTGACAGTGGAAGTTCCGCCCCCATACCACTGACCGATCAGTCAGAAATAGTTGGCATTTTTTTCTGAACTATTCAAAAAACGACTCAGTCACAGCCAATAGCCATCACGCTAAAACCCTGCACACAGTCGTTGTGCACCCTTGAGCTGACACACACGGCGATGCCAGGGATTGAGCGATGGGATGGACTGCTACGGACATCGTCGTTATCAGGAGTGATCCAATGGAGCTGACCACCATGAAGACCCGCACTTCGAAACTTTCCTCAACTCATGTGCGCGGGCTCAAGCTGGCCGCGCTGGCCCTGGGCAGTAGCCTGGTCCTGGCCGGCTGTGCAGGTAACCCGCCCACCGAGCAATATGCCGTCACCCAGTCCGCCGTGAACTCCGCCGTCAGCGCTGGCGGTACCGAGTTTGCCGCCGTTGAAATGAAAGCGGCGCAGGACAAGTTCAAGCAGGCCGAAATCGCCATGCACGACAAGAACTACGAGCAAGCCAAGCGTCTGGCCGAGCAGGCCGAATGGGACGCTCGCCTCGCCGAACGCAAAGCCCAGGCGGCCAAAGCCCAGAAGGCCGTGCAGGACGCCCGCCAAGGCGTTCAGGACGTACGTCAGGAAGGCCTGCGTAGCGTTCAGTGAACGCTGCCCAACCTGCCTTAGCCTTCGCACTCGATCAAAGGATGAACACTATGCGCAAACACGTCATGATTCCCGCCCTGTTGGCCCTGAGCGTCGGTCTCGCTGCCTGCTCGCACGACCCGAATGCCAACCTGGAGTCGGCCCGCACCAACTTCTCGTCGCTGCAGAGCGATCCGCAGGCGAGCAAGGTCGCAGCCCTTGAAACCAAGGACGCACAGGACTGGCTGAACAAGGCCGACAAGGCCTACATGGAGCGTGAAGACAGCAAGAAAGTCGACCAACTGGCCTACCTGACCAACCAACGCGTTGAAGTGGCCAAGCAGACCATTGCCCTGCGCACGGCCGAAAACGAGCTGAAAAACGCGGCGGCCCAACGTGCCCAAGCCAAGCTCGATGCCCGCGACGCGCAGATCGCCAAGCTTCAGGACAGCCTGAACGCCAAAGAGACCGACCGCGGTACGCTGGTGACCTTCGGCGATGTACTGTTCGACTTCAACAAAGCTGAACTCAAGAGCAGCGCCTACCCTAACGTGACCAAGCTGGCCCAGTTCCTTCAGGAAAACCCTGAGCGCAAGGTCATCGTAGAGGGCTACACCGACAGCGTCGGTTCGGCCAGCTACAACCAGTCCCTGTCCGAACGTCGCGCCGGTGCTGTACGCATGGCGCTGGTACGTGCAGGCGTGGACCCTGCGCGCATCGTCGCTCAGGGCTACGGCAAGGAGTACCCGGTTGCTGACAACTCCAGCAACTCGGGCCGTGCGCAGAACCGCCGGGTGGAGGTGACCATCTCCAACGACAACCAGCCGGTAGCGCCGCGCTCGGTGAGCCAAGTGCAGTAACGCTCACAGGCCGCTAAAAAAGAACCCCGCCTTCATGGCGGGGTTCTTCATTTTTGATCATTGGCTGGAACGGGTCATTGCACGCGTTGCGGGGTTTGTTCACCCATGCAGCGCACCGCACGCTTGCGGTTGTCGACCAGTACCCCGGTAAGGCCTTTTTGCGCTGTGTCGAACAGCACCAGCACCCCATCTACACACTGCGCCACCTGCGGCGCAGGGTCGAGGGACACCTTGTAATCCTCGCCCGGAACGGTCTTGAGCATGGTGAAATCCTGCAGCAACAGCGCGTCTTCTGGCTTGGCGAAATGCAGGTAGCCGTAGTACCACAGAGCCCCCACCGTCACGATGATGCTGCCGACACCGGTCAGGATCAGCGGGATGGCGTTGCGTTCTTCACTCATTGCTTGCTCTTCTCGTCGGGGTAGTTGGGCACTTCGGCCAGCCGCCGCAGGCCGTTGAAATGGCTGGGATCATCAAGAAAACGCAGCATCACCTGGCGCCAGACCGGGTCGGCGAAGGTCTGCACGTGGCCGCCACGGGTCAACTGCAGCACCCTTGGAGGCGGTGCGTGCTGGTAGAGGCGGATGCCGTTGTCCATGGGTACCAGGTTGTCGTCGATGCTATGGAAGAACAGTTTGGGTGGGCTGCTCAGGCGCTCGACGGAGCGGATCGCGCTGTCGCCATCGGGTACCAGCCAGGACAACGGCACCTGCAAGGGCCAGGTCAACCATGATGTGCTCAGCGCAAAGCGCCCGACGTCACGGTAACTGGCCGGTACGCCGTCGAACACCAGTGCGCTGAAGCGCTGGCGCTGCTCGGGGTGGGCTGCCAGGTAGTGGATGGCCATTGCCCCACCGAGGCTCTGCCCC
This sequence comes from Pseudomonas putida, assembly GCF_026625125.1. Taxonomy (NCBI): domain Bacteria; kingdom Pseudomonadati; phylum Pseudomonadota; class Gammaproteobacteria; order Pseudomonadales; family Pseudomonadaceae; genus Pseudomonas; species Pseudomonas putida. Next base: position 4,628,914 of record NZ_CP113097.1, read on the forward strand.
AGCAGTACCAGGGGTTTACCCTGGACCTCGGGGGCCTGGTCGAGCCATGCCATGGCCGCTGCGATGTCGGTGTAGACCTGCGGCAAACCGGGCTTGCCCTCAGACAGGCCATAGCCCCGGTAATCGATCATCAGCACCTGATAACCCTGCTCCGGCAGCCAGTAGCTACCGCCCAGGTGCCCCGCCAGGTTGCCGCCATTGCCGTGCAAGTGCAGCACCGTGCCCTTGACCTCGACACCGGCCTTGGCCGGCAGCCACCAGCCATGCAGGCGAACGCCGTCGGCGGTGGTCAGGGTGACATCGCGGTACTGCAGCTTGGCACGCTCGGGCGTGAACGGCTGGCCCGGCTCCGGGTAGAACAACAGGCTGCTGCAGCCGCCCAGGCCCAGCAGCGCCAAGCCCAGGACCAGGCAGCGGCAGCGCTCAAAGAATGTTCGCGTAGTCGGCTTCAATGCGATCCAGGCTCAGGTGGTTGAGGAAGTTGGAGAAGCACATCCAGGCCGACAGGGCATTGAGGTCGCGGAACTGCTCCGGCAGGTACTTGGGCGGTTCCACCAGGCCTTCTTCGACCAGTTGACGCAAGGTGCGCATGTCCTCGAGGGTAGTCTTGCCGCAGAACAGCAGCGGAATCTGCTCTAGCTTGCCCTTTCTCACGGCCAACTGAATGTAGTTGTAAACCATGATGAAACCCTTGAGGTAGGACAAATCCTTGGTAAATGGCAGACCATCAGGCACCGACCCGCGGAATACCCGGCTTGCATTGCTGTAGCTTTGCGCCATTTCAAAGCCCTGGGCGCGGAAGAACTCGAAGACCTGAAGAAAATCGGCGCCCTCTTCGACCATGTGGATGGCGCGCGTGCGGTTGGTGAGTTTGCGCAGGCGACTGGGGTACGAGGCGAAGGCGATCACCTCCATGAGAATCGCCAAGCCCTCCTGCGTCACCGTCGATGAAGGCGGGCCCTTGGCCAGGAAGGTGCAGATCGGCTGGTTCAGGCCGTTGAGCGTGGTGCCCACATGCACCAGCCCCTCGTGCACTTCCAGCGCGCGCACATCACGGCTGTTGAACATGGCGTCGGCGCGCACCTTGATATAGTCGGCACCGGCCGCCGCATCGGCGACGATCCCGTCCGACTCAAACACCCGGATGGTCTCTTCAGCCTCGCCGAACACCTTGTTCAGGCGATGCTGGAGGATATCCACGGTCTCTTTGGCAGTGATGTTTTTCGGCTCGTCCTTGAGGTCACCACGGCCGTCGATGTTGTTCAGGTAATCGGAAAGCATCAGGCCGAGGTCGGCCAGCGTCGGGTCGCCAGCGTGGAAGGCATCGGACGCTGCGCCATAGAGTTCCTGGGAGATCAGCCCGAAGTCCTCGGTGCCGCGTGCCTCGAGCATGCGCACCACCATGCGGTACTCCTTGCACATGCGCCGCATGATCTGCCCCACCGGGTTGAACTGCCCCAATTGCCGGGTGATGTCGCGCTCGATGCTCTGGAACTCGGCCTTGACCGCACTTGAGTCGAACGACAGCGGCCGCGACTGGTAATAGGCACGGTCCACGGCCGGCGGCTCTTTGCCCTTGGCCTTAAGAAAGCCTTGGCGGATGCTGTCGTCCCATTTGACCGCGTCGAGCACTCGGATCGGGGTCTGCGCGGTGACGATGCGATCGGACAGTGCGCGAATGGTCTGCTGGTACTCGTCCAACGGGGAACTCCTTTCTAGAACAAGGCACCTGTACTGGCCCTAGCCTCGGCACGCCGGCGCTAGGGCCTGCACGGTCATTTGCCGACTCGCTGGAAGCGCGCCACCTCGACGAACAGGTCGGAGTTGGCCGGGTCATCCAGGTAGGCCAGCACCCGCGCTGAAGGGCTGTCGATCAACACGCCCTCGCCATTGTCCTCCGGCACCTCGGTACTACGCCCGCTCAGCTCTTTTTTCTCCAGCGCCTGCTGCACCTGTTCTACATCAAGGTTGTAGATGACCAGCTCCTTGCCATCGACGATATCGAAACCGCCAATCAAGAAATGGCCGCCCAGGCGTTTGGGGACACCGGCAGAGAGGTACCAGCGGTTGCCGTGGCGTGACACGGTGAATACGTACTCTTCGGGCTTCTTGCCTTTGGCAGTGGCCACGGCCTTGTAGGCATCGGCGCCACTGCGGCTGATGACCATCTTGAGTGGCTCGCCCCAGGCGTCCTTGCTGCTCCACGTGCCGAGCAGGGTTTTGGGCGCCGCCTGATTGCTCGGCAATGGCTCATGGAAGGTCACCAGACAACCGCCCAGCACGAGGAATGACAACGTCAACAACACCACACGCCAGGCTTTCATCAAGTTCTCCTTGAAAGTTCGTTCTCGGCTCAGCCCGATGCCAGCACCAGGTGCAGGTAACGGGTAAGCATAGCGAGCATCTGCCCATCGGCTTGCGCATCGGCATCCTTGAGCAGGCCCTGATATTCCATCTGCTCGATGATCGCCGTCAACATCTGGGCATCCTGTTCCGGTTGCTGCGAACCGACCACCTGCAACAGCTGGCGCGTGCCATGCAGCAGGATCTGTTCGTGGGCACACACCAACTCGGCCAGGCGCGGGCACAGCAGCGCCTCCTGACGGAAGGCCTGCTCCGCCATCAGGAAGTCGCGGCGGGTGATCAACTGACGGGAAACGTAGTCGGCAGTCATCTGCGCCACTTCGTCAGCCAGGCGCGCCCTTGATTGCGCACTGCCATCCCCCTGGGCAAGCAGCTGGCGCAGCACCACTTCGGTATTGGCCCACAGCTTGGCCATGTAGGCGGCACTGCGTTCGACGTATTGGGCGAAGGTATCGGTGAGCAGGTCCTCGATATCCTTGAAATAGTAGGTGGTGGCCGACAGCGGCACACCGGCTTCGGCGGCAACGGCACGGTGGCGCACGCCACGCACACCATCACGCACGACAATGCGCATGGCGGCGTCGAGGATCAACTGGCGGCGCTGTTCGCTGCCTTGGCGGGCGGTCTTGCGACCCTGGTATTGCACGCTTTCGGCGACGGCGGTGGCAATGCCGGCGGCGCCTTGCTGGGCCATTGCGGGGGTCACGGGTGTACCTCATCGATCTTGGGGGTGACTGCACCGGCCCTATCGCCGGCAAGCCGGCTTCCACAACGGGCACTGCCCAACGACATTGGATGGGTGTCCAACGTCCGGGGGCCGCCCAAACACCCCGCGCTGTTCAAGCGCAGTGCGGTTTCTGTGGGAGCCGGCTTGCCGGCGAAGGGGCTCTGACAAACAAAATAAGGCTTCAGGCAATAAAAAGCCGCCCCGAAAGGCGGCTTGTTCAATCCACTCAGGCCTGTGGGCGCATGTGCGGGAACAGGATCACGTCGCGAATCGACGGCGAGTTGGTCAGCAGCATCACCAGGCGGTCGATGCCGATACCTTCACCGGCAGTCGGTGGCATGCCGTACTCCAGGGCACGAACGAAGTCGGCATCGTAATGCATGGCTTCGTCATCACCGGCGTCCTTCTCGGCCACCTGGGCCAGGAAACGCTCTGCCTGGTCCTCGGCGTCATTGAGCTCGGAGTAGGCGTTGGCGATCTCGCGGCCACCGATGAACAGCTCGAAGCGGTCGGTCACGGCCGGGTTGTCGTCGTTGCGACGGGCCAGCGGCGACACTTCGAACGGGTATTCGGTGATGAAGTGCGGCTGCTCCAGCTTGTGCTCGACCAGCTCTTCGAAAATCATCACCTGCAGCTTGCCCAGGCCTTCGTGGCCCAGCACCTTGGCACCGGCTTTCTTGGCGATGTCGCGGGCCCGCTCGACATCCTGAAGGTCCGCTGCGGTCAGCTCCGGGTTGTACTTGAGGATCGAATCGAACACCGACAAGCGCACGAACGGCTCACCAAAGTGGAACACCTTGTCGCCATACGGCACATCGGTGCTGCCCAGCACCAGCTGGGCAAGCTCGCGGAACAGCTCCTCGGTGAGGTCCATGTTGTCGCGGTAGTCAGCGTAGGCCTGGTAGAACTCGAGCATGGTGAACTCGGGGTTGTGCCGGGTCGAAACGCCTTCGTTACGGAAGTTGCGGTTGATCTCGAACACTTTCTCGAAACCACCGACCACCAGGCGCTTGAGGTACAGCTCCGGCGCGATACGCAGGAACATGGCCATGTCCAGGGCGTTGTGGTGGGTTTCGAACGGTTTGGCCGCGGCGCCGCCAGGGATGGTCTGCAGCATCGGCGTTTCGACTTCGAGGAAGTCGCGGTCGATGAGGAACTTGCGGATGTGCGAGATCACCTGCGAACGCACACGGAAGGTGTGGCGGGTTTCTTCGTTGACCATCAGGTCGACATAACGCTGGCGGTAGCGCTGCTCGGTGTCGGTCAGCCCGTGGTGCTTGTCCGGCAGTGGGCGCAGCGACTTGGTCAGCAGGCGTACGTTGGTCATCTCGACGTACAGGTCGCCCTTGCCGGAACGGGCCAAGGTGCCTTCGGCGGCGATGATGTCGCCCAGGTCCCAGGTCTTGACCGCGGCCAGGGTTTGCTCCGGCAGGGTCTTGCGGTTGACGTAGACCTGGATGCGCCCGGTCATGTCCTGGATGACCATGAACGAGCCACGGTTGAGCATGATGCGACCGGCAACCTTGACCGGGATCGCTGCCGCTTCCAGCTCTTCCTTGGTCTTGTCCGCGTACTGTTTCTGCAGGTCGTTGCAGTAGCTGTCGCGGCGGAAGTCGTTGGGGAAGGCCTGACCCTTCTCGCGCTCGGCGGCAAGCTTTTCCTTGCGCAGGGCGATCAGGGTGTTTTCTTCCTGTTGCAGGTCTTGCGATTCGGTCTTGAGGTCGCTCATGTCGTCATTCTTTCCATCAGGTATTCGTTGCCCTTTTCGGGCAGGGCACGCGATGCCGGCGTACAGGCATCGCGGCGGTGGTGTGCGGCTTACAGCCCCTGCTTGAGGCTCGCTTCCAGGTACTGGTCGATGTCGCCATCGAGCACCTTGTTGCAGTCGCTGCGCTCGACGCCGGTACGCAGGTCCTTGATGCGCGAGTCATCGAGCACGTAGGAGCGGATCTGGTGGCCCCAGCCGATGTCCGACTTGCTGTCTTCCAACGCCTGGGAAGCGGCGTTGCGCTTCTGCATTTCCAGCTCGTACAACTTGGCCCGCAGCATTTTCATGGCGGTGTCCTTGTTGGCATGCTGGGAGCGTTCGTTCTGGCACGCCACCACGGTGTTGGTCGGCACGTGGGTGATACGCACCGCGGAGTCGGTGGTGTTCACGTGCTGACCACCGGCACCGGAGGAGCGGTAGGTGTCGATACGCAGGTCGGACGGGTTGATATCGATCTCGACCTTGTCGTCGATCTCGGGCGACACGAACACCGCCGAGAACGAGGTGTGGCGACGGGCGCCGGAGTCGAACGGGCTCTTGCGCACCAGGCGGTGCACGCCGATTTCGGTGCGCAGCCAGCCGAAGGCGTACTCGCCCTTGATGTGCACGGTGGCGCCCTTGATGCCGGCGACTTCGCCTTCGGACAGCTCGATGATGGTGGCGTCAAAGCCGCGCTTGTCGGCCCAGCGCAGGTACATGCGCAGCAGGATGTTGGCCCAGTCCTGCGCTTCGGTACCGCCGGAACCTGCCTGGATGTCCAGGTAAGCGTTGTTCATGTCCATCTCGCCGCTGAACATGCGACGGAACTCAAGCTGGGCCAGGTTTTCTTCCAGGCCTTCCAGCTCGGTCACGACATCGCTGACGGCGCCTTCGTCATTTTCCTCGACAGCCATGTCGAGCAGGTCCTTGCAGTCCCCCAGGCCACCGGACAGCTTGTCCAGGGTCTCGACGACCTGCGCCAGCATGGCGCGCTCGCGGCCCAGGGCCTGGGCGTACTCAGGCTTGTTCCAGACGTTGGGGTCTTCCAGCTCGCGGTTGACTTCGATCAGGCGGTCATGCTTTTGATCGTAGTCAAAGATACCCCCGAATGGACTGGGAGCGTTCGGTGAGGTCCTTGATGGTGTTCAGGATCGGTTGGATTTCCATGGGCGCGGGGCTCTCGTACGAATTCGGTGAAAAGCCCGCGAGTATAACCCATACAGCCAAGCACAGCAGCCCGTTGAGCAGCCCGCACAGCGCCGGATCATGACCGCGCGTGATTTCCTGGCAATTCTGCCAGTAGCCCCCAGGCGTCGAGCCACGCAAGACTTGCCCTCAGGCATGCGGATCGTCCGCCGCCTCAATGGGAGCAATGAAAATGAGTGATGACTTTGACCGCGCATTGAAAATGCTGGAAGGGTTCGAAATTCTGCCTCCAGAATTCACGAACGCCGTGAACGACACGCTAGAGTTCGACCCAGCGCCCGCCCGTAACCCTGTAAAAGTACATTACCCGGGGTTGAAGGAGGACATTCCCGGGCTCGAAAGCGTCACCGTCGGCTGTTACGGCGATAATTGGGGAACGGGACGATCACCTGCAGACCCCCGACGCGAAGAGACCGTTGAAGGCTATGTACCCGGCGCCGTCCTGAAAGAGGCCGCCAGCTACAGAATATGGGCGGTCGTCAGGTTCAAGATCGCAGGCGAAGAAACGGAGCTCACCGTCCGCTCTGCAGATCGCACTTACCGGCTCAAGAGAAAAGCCGCCAAATAAACTTGACTGGCGGCTACCCCGCTCGTGCCAGCCAAGCCCTTATGCGATACCCACTTTGTTCCGACCACTGTTCTTGGCCAGGTACAAGCCTTTGTCGGCAGCGGATATGAGCTGCCGGCAATGGCTGCCCACAGCCGGGGTCTGCGTCGCCAGGCCAATGCTCACGGTCAGGCGCGAGTCGTCCTGCGGCGCGGTATGCGGGATATCCAGGCCATGTACGGTCTGACGCAGTTTCTCCGCGACCAGCCGCGCCCCGCCCGGGGAGGTGTTGGGCAATACCAGCGCGAACTCCTCGCCACCGTAGCGCGCCGGCAGGTCGGTAGGCCGTGAACACGAACCGCGAATGGCCTGTGCCACCTTGCGCAGCGCCTCATCACCGGCCAGGTGCCCGAAGCTGTCGTTGTAGACCTTGAAATAGTCGACATCGATCATCAGCAGCGACAACTGCTGTTGCTCACGCATGGCCCGGCGCCACTCCAGTTCCAGGTACTCATCGAAATGGCGGCGGTTGGACAGCCCGGTGAGGCCATCGGAGTTCATCAGCCGCTGCAGCATCAGGTTGGTATCGAGCAATTGCTGCTGGCTCACGCGCAATGCCCGGTAGGCCTCGTCACGTTGCAGCAGGGTCAGGTACGAGCGCGAGTGGTAGCGGATGCGGGCCACCAGTTCGATGGTGTCCGGCAACTTGACCAGGTAGTCGTTGGCCCCGGCAGCGAAGGCGGCACTCTTGACCAGAGGGTCTTCCTTGGTCGACAGCACGATGATCGGGATGTCCCGGGTAGCCGGATTGTTGCGGTATTCGCGCACCAGGGTCAGGCCGTCGAGGCCCGGCATGATCAGGTCCTGGAGGATCACCGTGGGCTTGATGCGCATGGCCTGGGCCACGGCCTGATGGGGGTCGGCGCAGAAATGGAAATCGATGTTTTCCTCTTGGGCCAGGCCACGCCGCACCGCTTCACCGATCATCGCCTGATCATCGACCAGCAAGACCATCGCCGAATTTTCATTGGCGGTCGCAAACCCTTCGATCGGTAGATCAATCATCCCTATTCACCTGATCACGGCCGCAGGAGCGGTGTGACTCAATACATATCGTCATTGTGCAAAGATTTCCATCAAGCGCCCGGCGATTCGCTCCAGCGGACGGATTTCCACCGCTGCATCGATTGCCGCGGCGGCTTTGGGCATACCGTAGACTGCGCTGCTTGACTGGTCCTGAGCAATGGTCAGGAAACCTTGCTGGCGCATCATTTTCAAGCCTTGGGCGCCATCGCGCCCCATGCCGGTGAGCAGCACGCCCACCGCCTGCCCGCGCCAATAGCGCGCCACACTCTCGAAGAACACATCGATCGAGGGCCGGTAGATCTCGTTGACAGGTTCGGCAGTGTAGGCCAACTGGCCGTTGTGCAGCAGGCGTATATGGTGGTTGGTGCCCGCCAGCAGCACCTGCCCGGGCTGCGGCGGTTCGCCTTCATGGGCCAGGCGCACCGGCATGCCACAGGCACTGCCAAGCCACTCGGCCATGCCGGCAGCGAACACTTGGTCAACATGCTGGACTAGCACGATGGATGCCGGAAACCCCTTGGGCAACCCCTTCAGCAGTACCTCGAGGGCCGCAGGCCCCCCGGCCGAAGAGCCGATCGCCACCAGGCCGCGGCGCTGGGCGGCATCGCGTAAAGGCGCGGCGACCGGTTTGGTCGCGCTGGGCCGCTGTTGGCCGATCAACCAGCTGATGTTGAGGATCTTGCGCAGCAACGGGGCCGCTGCCTCCCGCGCATCACCCGCGCCGAGCGCCGGGGTGTCGACCACATCCAGGGCCCCGTGGCCCATGGCCTCGAACACGCGGTGCACGTTCTGCTTGCGGTCGACGGTGACGATGACGATGGCACACGGCGTTTCGGCCATGATCTGCCGGGTCGCTTCCACCCCATCCATCACCGGCATGATGAGGTCCATGAGTATCAGGTCGGGCGTTGCCTGGGCACACTGGCGCACGGCCTCGGCGCCATTGCTGGCCACCCAGATCACCTCATGCGCAGGCTCCAGGGCCAGGGCCCGGCGCAACGCTTCTACCGCCAGGGGCATGTCGTTGACGATGGCGATCTTCATCCTTGAGCACCTCCGATCAGTTCGATCACAGCATCGATCAACGCATCGTCGTGGAAACTGGCTTTTGCCAAATAGTAGTCGGCGCCAGCGTCCAGGCCCCGCCGTCGATCTTCTTCGCGGTCCTTGTACGACACCACCATCACCGGCAGCGACTGCAGCCGCTGGTCACGGCGCACCAATGTGACCAGCTCGATACCGTCCATGCGCGGCATGTCGATGTCGGTGATCAGCAGGTCGAAATCCTCGCTACGCAGTGCATTCCAGCCGTCCATGCCGTCGACCGCCACAGCCACCTCGAAGCCGCGGTTGCTCAGCAGCTTGCGTTGCAGCTCGCGTACGGTGAGTGAGTCGTCGACAACCAGAATGCGCTTGCGGCTGGCACCGCGGCCGGCCTGCACGCCGCGCTCGATGCGCTCCAGGCGGCCGGTGCTGAGCAGCTTCTCGACCGAGCGCAGCACGTCTTCGACGTCGACGATCAACACCACCGAACCATCGTCCAGCAGCGCCCCCGCAGAAATGTCCTGGACCTTGCCCAGCCGTGCATCGAGCGGCATCACTACCAGCACCCGCTCACCGATCAGCCGCTCCACGGCCACACCGTACAGCTGTTCACGTTCGCGGATCACCACCACCGGCAAACCGCTTTCATCACCTTGCACGGCGGGCCGGTTGAGCAACTGGCTGGCCGCCACCAGGCCGATATGCCGGCCCTCATGCCAAAAATGCTGCCGCCCCTCGATTTGCACGATCTGCTCGGCCGTCACTTCCACGGTGCGCTCGATATGCGCCAGCGGGAACGCATAAGCCTCACCGCCGACTTCCACCACGAGGCTGCGTACCACCGAAAGCGTCAACGGCACTTCAAGATGGAAACGGCAGCCCTGGCCGGCCTGCTGGGTCAGCTCGATCGAGCCGCGCAGGTCCCGCACCAGATGCTGCACCGCGTCCAGGCCGACGCCACGGCCGGAGACCTCGGTCACCTTGTCGCGCATGCTGAAGCCCGGGAGGAACAGGAAGGTCAGCAGCTCCGCCTCGCTCATCTGCGCCACGGTATCGGCCGGGGACAGGCCGCGCTGAACGATACTGCGCTGTAGCTGTTGCAGGTCGATACCGGCGCCGTCATCGCTCAGTTCAAGGACCAACAGGCCGGCATGATGGGAGGCCCGCAGGCGTACTGCGCCTTCTGGCGGTTTGCCCGCCAGCAATCTTTGCTCAGGCAGTTCGATACCATGGTCGACTGCATTGCGCAGCAGATGGGTCAGCGGCGCTTCGAGCTTTTCCAGTACATCACGGTCGACCTGGGTCTTTTCACCGTCAATCTGCAGACGCACCTGTTTGCCCAGCGAGCGGCCCAGGTCCCGCACCATACGGCTCTGGCCGGTAAGCACATCGGCGAACGGGCGCATGCGGCAGGCCAAGGCGGTGTCGTACAGCAACTGGGCGCGCTGGCTGGCCTGCCAGCCGAATTCGTCGAGGTCGGCGGTCTGCTGCTGCAGGATCTGCTGGGTTTCCAGCAACAACCGTTGCGTCTGGGCCAGCGCTTCGAGCACCAGCAGGCTCTGGCCGCTGCCTTCCAATTGGGCTTTCAGGCCATCGAGGGCGCGCATGCCTTGGCCGTGCATGCGCTTGAGGCGCTGCAGCGTGGCCAGGTAGGGTTTGAGGCGCTGAGTCTCGACCAGCGACTTGCTCGACAAGTCGAGCAGGCTGTTGAGTCGATCGGCGGTTACCCGCAACACCCGCTCGCCACCTGGTGCGCTGCGTTTGCCTGTTTTGCGCGGCACAAGCGGCTCTGCTTCTGGCTCAGGCTCGGCAGTGATCGGGTCGGCCGCAGCTAATGGTTTGTGCAGCGGCTCCGTGGCAGGCGCAGGTGCACTGGAAGGGCCCAGCAGGCCAGACATCTGGGCCAGAAAGCCGGGTACCGCGCCCTCACCGGCGGGGTCACCGGGTGTGGCGACATGCAGCAGCAGGTCGGTACCGCGCAGCAAGGCGTCGATATGTTCAGCGCGCAGCAACAGCCGGCCTTCCTGGGCCGCTACCAGGCAATCTTCCATCACGTGGGCCACGCTGACGCCGTCGTCGATGCCAACGATGCGCGCAGCCCCTTTCAACGAGTGCGCAGCACGCATGCAGGCTTCCAGCTGATCGGCCTGGGTCGGGTCACGCTCCAGTGCCATCAGCCCGGTGATGAGCACCTGGGTCTGAGCTTCCGCTTCCAGGCTGAACAGCTCGAGCAACGATGCGTCGCGCATTTGCTCAGGGGTCATGACAGGCTCCGCTGCACGGCAGACAGTAGTTGTTGATCATCCAGTACACGCACGCTGCGCCCACGCCACTGCAGCACGGCGGCGGTGAAGGGTGCGCTATCTTCAGTGCCCCCCGGTAGTGTGGGCTGCAGGCGATGAATACCGTCGATCTCGTCCACCGCCAGCACCACTGGCCCGCCTGCCGCCGCCAGAATCAACATGCGCGGGATCGCCCGGCTGCTGTGTGCAGCCTCGGAGAAGTGCGCCACCCCCAGCAGTTCGCTCAGCGACAGGCACGGCACCAGTGCGCCACGCACATTGGCCACCCCTTGCAGCACTCGGGAGCGCTGATGCGGCAAGGAATGCACCGGCTGCACCGGGGCGATCTCGGCCAGGCAGGCAGTGGCCAGGGCCAGCCACTCCTCCCCCAGACGAAACAGCAGCAGCGAGCGCCCGACGCTGGCCTCGGCCTGCGCCGCCTCCTGCACCTGATCGTCCTGGACCAATGCATAGCGATCCAGCAGACGGGTAGCGGCCGCCGCATAGATTTCACAGTTGCGACAGTGGATATGCCTTTCCAGCAGCGGGCATTGCTTGTTGCCGTGCACGCCGATCCGGTTCCAGCAATCGTCGATACGCTCAACGTCCTCGGCGAGCAGTGCAATCGCGTCTTCAACGCTCATCGTTCAGCCCCCCTGCCAGCGCGTGTCGCGCGCTCCTGCAAGCGGCGGGCACCTGCTTCGTCGCCCTGGGCCGCCAGCAACATGGCCAGGTGCAGCAGCGCCTCAGGGTGCTGCGGCTCCAGGTACAGGGCTTTGCGGTAGTGAATCTGGGCTTGCCGGGCATCGCCTTCGGTATCGCTGAGCAGTCCCAGCCAGTAATACACCTGAGCCGTGGGTTCGAATTGCTGCAGGTAGCGCTGGCAGTTGGCACGCGCTTGCGCGCCCTCCCCGGCGTTGGCCTGCTTCGCGATCAGGGCCAGCAACTCACTGGCGCTCTCGCGCTGCACGGCTGTGGGCGGGGCAACCGGCACCGAGCGCAATGGCCGCAAAATGGGCGCCGGGGCCGGCACGGGGCGGGTCGGTGCGACTGGCACCGGCGGGCTGAGCCGAGGCTGGACTGGCGTCTCCAACGGCTGGCGAACGTAGGCGAACGACTGGGCAATGCCCAGTGGCCGCATCCCCAACCTTGCCAGCAAACTGCCCTCGGCCGGCCCGATGAACAGCACGCCGTGCTCGTGGGTAAGGCGCTTGAGCACCTCGAAGACTCGCTGCTGGGTCGCCACGTCGAAGTAGATCAGCAAATTGCGGCAGAACACGAAGTCGTAACAGCCATTACGGCTGCCCAGTGCCGGATCGAGCACGTTGCCTACGGCCAGGTCCACCTGCGCGCGCACCCGCTCATTCAACTCATGGCCCTCGGCAAGCGCATTGAAGTGGCGCTCGCGAAAGCCCAGTTCAGCGCCGCGGAACGAGTTGCGACCGTAGACCGCCTGCACGCCCTTGGCCACCGAGTTGGGGCTGATGTCGATACCGTCGATGCGAAACGCAGCCGGGTTCATCCCCGAATCGAGCAAGGCCATGGCCAGGGAATACGGCTCTTCGCCCGTGGAGCACGGCAGGCTCAGCAAGCGTAGCGGCCGCTCGCCGGCGAGTTCGTTCAGGCGTTTGTGGGCCAGCCCGACCAGCGCGGTAAACGACTCTGGGTAGCGGAAGAACCAGGTCTCCGGGACGATGACCGCTTCGATGAGCGCTTGCTGCTCCTCTGCGGAGCGCTGCAGGTACAGCCAATAGTCGTTCAGGTCTTGAGCATTGACCGCGACACAGCGCTGCTGCAGGGCACGCTCGACCATGGGCACGCCGACCGACTCGACATCCAGGCCGATGCGCGCTTGCAGAAAGCGGAAAAACCGTTGCTCGCTCATGCCGACACCTGCCCCGATGCTGGTGGGAACAGCAGTTCGCGCACGGGGTCCGACAGCAAGTCATCGACCTCGATACGCTGCAGCAGGCCATCGGCGTCCTGGCGAACCGGGCCCAGGTAACGCGCGTCGGGGTTGTCCAGCCCATAGGGCTGAAACTCCTCCGCGAGGCAGCGCAAGGTCTCGGTAGCCTGTTCGAGGATCAGCCCCAGTTGATGCTCGCCGCGATAGTGCACCAGCACCAGCCGTGTGCTGGTGCGCGCAGTGGCAGGCTGGCCGAAACTCAGGGCCGACAGGTCGACCACCGGCACCAGCACGCCACGATGGGCGACAATCCCAGCAACCCAGGCCGGCGCCTGGGCGATCGGCTTGAGTGGCCGGCGCGGCAGCACCTCGATCACCTCGCGCACATCCAGGGCGAAGCGTTGCTCGTTGAGACGAAACAGCAGGTACAGCTTGCCCTTGGCGCTGGCCGTTACTGCCGCATGCGAGTACAGGTCACTCATGGCGGTCAGACTTTGAAGCGCGATACACCACCGCGCAGGCCCGCGGCCACCTGGCTCAACTCGTCGATGGCGAAGCTGGCCTGGCGCAGCGATTCCACCGTCTGTGTGCTGGCATCGCTGAGCTGAGCCAGTGCCTGGTTGATCTGCTCGGCACCCGTAGCCTGGGCCTGCATGCCTTCGTTGACCATCAACACCCGTGGCGCCAGCGCCTGTACCTGATGAATGATCTGGCTCAGTTGCTCGCCCACTTGCTGCACTTCGAACATGCCTCGGCGTACTTCTTCGGAAAACTTGTCCATGCCCATCACCCCTGCCGATACCGCCGACTGGATTTCCCGCACCATCTGCTCGATGTCGTAGGTGGCGACAGCCGTCTGGTCCGCCAGGCGCCTTACTTCGGTGGCTACCACGGCAAAGCCGCGCCCATACTCGCCGGCTTTTTCCGCTTCGATGGCAGCATTGAGCGAGAGCAGGTTGGTCTGGTCGGCGACCTTGACGATGGTCACCACCATCTGCGTGATGTTGCTGGCCTTTTCGTTGAGGATCGCCAGCTTGGCATTGACCAGGTCGGCTGCACCCATGACCTGGTGCATGGTGTCTTCCATGCGCGCCAGGCCTTGCTGGCCGGAACCGGCCAGGCTCGAGGCCTGGTCGGCGGCACTGGTGACTTCGGTCATGGTGCGCACCAGATCGCGCGATGTCGCCGCAATTTCGCGCGAAGTGGCCCCAATTTCCGTGGTGGTCGCAGCGGTTTCGGTGGCGGTGGCCTGCTGTTGCTTGGACGTGGCGGCAATTTCGGTGACCGAGGTGGTCACCTGCACCGAAGAACGCTGAGCCTGGGACACCAGCTTGGCCAGGGCCTCGGCCATCTCGTTGAAGCCGCTTTCGATGGCGCCGAACTCGTCCTTGCGGTCCAGGCTCAGGCGCATGCTCAAGTCGCCCGAGCGCAGCTTGTCGAGGGCGTGCACCACGCGCTGCACCGGGGCGGTGATGGCACGCATCAGAAGCAGGCCGCAGATGCCCGCCGCGATGATTGCCAACAACAGCGAAACGATCATGCTGCCTTTGGCAGTGCTCACGGCACCGACGATCTGGTGGTTAGCGGTGTCGGCGGCTTCGCGGTTGTACTCGATCATCTTGTTGAGATGATTACGGCCTTGCGACCACGCCGGTGTCAGTACGTCCTTGATCAACCGCTCTGCCTCGGCATAATCACGCCGACGGTAGGCTTCGATCACCTGACCAATGATTTGGGTGTAGTTCGCCTCCATCTGGATGAAGGCGTCGAAATGGGCCTGGTCGTCCTTTTCGTGAATGGTGCCTTGGTAGCTGGCCAGGTATTGCTTGAGGCGATCATCGAAGCTTTTGAACAGCTCCATGTCAGCAGCTGTGATCTCGCGGTGGCCGGACAACCCCACCAACTGCTGGCTGGTGACATAGCTGTCGACCCAGGCACTGCGGATCATCGAGCTGTAGTAGACCCCGGGAATGCTGTCGTCACCGACTGCCTGCTCGGCACTTTCAATCGCCACCAGCCGCGAGTAAGCAGCTACCACCATCAGCAACATGATGGCGATGATCACAGCGAAACTTGCCAGGATCCGTTGGCGCAAGGTCCAGTTCTTCACATTCAGCCCTCAGGAATTCACAACGAGCGGGAAAAATCGCCGAAGTATAGCCCAGGCTTCCTACGCTTAGGCGGCTGAATATACGGGGTAATCAGGCATCCTTGCCTTGAGATCAGATCATGTGCGCGTCATTGACCTGCGGCGGCAAGGCGGGCCTGGCTTTCCAGTTCCTGACGCAACGCTGGGTCCAGGCGAAGCTGGCGGGCCAGTTCATCCAGGTACGCACGCTCCATGAAGTTCTCCTGATCGACCATCATCAGGCTGGCCAGGTACATCTCGGCAGCCATCTCCGGCGTTTGTGCGGCGCGCGCGACTTCGGCCGGGTCCAGCGGCTTGTTCAGCTCGGCGTGCAACCAGTGCTGCAGTTCACGGTCGCTGTCCAGGCGGGTGAATTCGCCTTCGATCAACGCACGCTCACGGTCATCGATGTGACCATCGGATTTGGCCGCTGCCACCAACGCCCGCAATACCGCCTGGCTGTGCTGCTCGACCTGGGCCGGCGGCAGGCGATCGAGGGTTTGCGGTTCGGCCCCCTGCCCGGTGCCCTGGCGGGCCTGCCAGTTGCCATAGGCCTTGTAGGCCAGCACACCGAGCGCGGCGAGGCCACCGTAGGTGATCACTTTGCCGCCGTACTTGCGCGCCTTCTTGTTGCCCAACAGCAAGCCCAGGGCGCCAGCACCCAGCGCCCCGCCCCCAGCGCCGGACAACAGGCTGCCCAGGCCGCCTGAGCCTGCGGCCGGCTTGCTTGCGCCGCCCTGTTTGTTCAGCAGTTCCTGGCCGGATTTGAGCAGTTGATCGAGCAGACCCCGAGTATTCATTGGCATGGCTCCACGCTGCGGAAAATGACGTTCAGAGTAAGGCCTGCAGGGCCCAGGGCCACCCATGGATTTGCTTCCGGATGTTGCATCGGTGGGCAAAAAGCCAACTAGACTCGATTTCGCCACAAGCGCTTTACACCTATGACGATCGCTCCACTGCTTTCTTGATGACTGCCCCGACCAAGCTCTACAAAAGAGGGAACACCATGTCAGCGCACAAGACCGCATTGCTCGGCGCCGTGACCGGCGCACTGCTGGCCAGTGCAGGCCTGCAGGCCGCCGAGTTGCCCAAGGCCCTCGGTGCCGGCGAAGGCCGGCTGGATATCGTCGCCTGGCCCGGTTATATCGAGCGCGGCGAGAGCGACACGGCCTATGACTGGGTCACAGGCTTCGAAAAGCAAACCGGGTGCAAGGTCAGCGTCAAGACCGCAGCCACCTCCGATGAAATGGTCAGCCTGATGAACAAGGGCGGTTACGACCTGGTCACCGCCTCCGGCGATGCCTCGCTGCGCCTGATCGCCGGCAAGAAGGTGCAGCCGATCAATACCGCGCTGATTCCCAACTGGAAAAACCTCGACCCGCGCCTGCAGGACGGTGGCTGGTACGTGGTCGACAAACAGGTCTACGGCACCCCGTACCAGTGGGGGCCGAATGTACTGCTGTACAACACCAACACCTTCAAGCAGCCCCCCACCAGTTGGAGCGTGGTGTTCGAACCGCAGGACCTGCCCGACGGCAAACCGAACAAGGGCCGCGTTCAGGCCTATGACGGGCCCATCTACATTGCCGACGCGGCGTTGTACCTGAAGTCGGCCAAGCCCGAACTGGGCATTCAGGACCCCTATGAACTGAATGAAGCACAGTACAAGGCAGTGCTCGAACTGCTGCGCCAGCAGCAACCGCTGATCCACCGCTACTGGCATGACGCCACGGTGCAGATGAGCGATGTGAAGAACGAAGGCGTGGTCGCCTCCAGTTCCTGGGGCTACATGGTCAACAGCCTCAAGGCGGACAACCAGCCGGTGGCCTCCACCCTGCCCAAGGAAGGTGCCACCGGCTGGGCCGACACCACCATGCTGCATAGCGAGGCCAAGCACCCCAACTGCGCCTATAAATGGATGGACTGGTCGCTGCAGCCAAAGGTGCAGGGTGACGTGGCGGCCTGGTTCGGCTCGTTGCCAGCAGTACCTGCGGCCTGCAACGGTAATGCGCTGCTGGGGCCCGAGGGCTGCAAGACCAATGGCTTCGACAACTTCGACAAAATCGCCTTCTGGAAAACCCCGCAGGCACAGGGCGGCAAGTTCGTGCCGTACAGCCGCTGGACCCAGGATTACATTGCGATCATGGGCGGGCGCTAGCGCCCCCGGAGCATCGTGGCATTGCCTGAAGGAACAAGGGCCGCCCGGTTTCTCCAGCAGCGGCCTTGTGTCGCCAAAGGGGCGCAAAGCGCCCCAGCTTCAACCTGGAGCCCTTTATGCCCCTAGCCGTCCAGTTCACCCAGGTGTCGCGCACCTTCGGTGAGGTCAAGGCCGTTGACCAGGTCAGCATCGACATCATCGATGGTGAGTTCTTCTCGATGCTCGGCCCCTCAGGCTCGGGCAAGACCACCTGCCTGCGCCTCATAGCCGGTTTCGAGCAGCCCGACAGCGGCTCGATCCGCATCCATGGCGTCGAAGCCGCTGGCGTGCCGCCCTACCAGCGCGACGTCAATACCGTATTCCAGGACTACGCACTGTTCCCGCACATGAACGTGCGCGACAACATCGCCTATGGCCTGAAGGTCAAAGGCATAGCCAAGGCCGAACGCCATGCCCGCGCCGAAGAGGCCCTGGCGATGGTGGCCCTGGCAGGCTACGGTGAGCGCAAACCGGCACAGCTTTCCGGCGGCCAGCGCCAGCGTGTTGCCTTGGCCCGCGCCCTGGTCAATCGGCCGCGGGTGCTGCTGCTCGACGAGCCGCTCGGCGCCCTCGACCTGAAACTGCGCGAACAGATGCAGGGCGAATTGAAAAAGCTGCAGCGCCAGCTGGGCATCACCTTCATTTTCGTCACCCATGACCAGACCGAAGCGCTGTCGATGTCGGACCGGGTAGCGGTGTTCAACCGCGGCCGTATCGAACAGGTCGATGCACCGCGCACGCTGTACATGAAACCGGCTACCACCTTCGTCGCCCAGTTCGTCGGCACCTCCAACGTGGTGCGCGGCGATCTGGCTCAGCACCTGAGCGGCAGCCGAACGCCGTTCTCCATTCGCCCCGAGCATATTCGCCTGCTCGGCCAGCCCGAGGCCGGCCGCGATGTACAGGTCAGCGGCCTGCTGCGTGATATCCAGTACCAAGGCAGTGCCACCCGCTATGAAGTGCAGCTGGACAGCGGCCAATCGCTGGCGGTCAGCCAGGCCAACGACCGCTGGCAAGACCAGCCACACCCCCTGCAACCCGGCCAACGGGTACAGGCCCACTGGCCACGTGAAGCGATGACGGTGCTGCAGGAAACTGTCCTGACCGAGGGCCAGTGACATGAGCCTGGCCCTGAGCCCGTCACGCAGGTTTTCCAACCTGCTCTACCGCCGCCCCAACCTGTACCTGCTGTTACTGCTGACCCCACCGCTGACCTGGTTCGGCGCGGTCTACCTAGGGTCGCTGCTCAACCTTTTGTGGCAAGGCTTTTACACGTTCGACGACTTCACCATGGCAGTCACCCCGCAACTGACCCTGGGCAACTTCGCCGCGCTGTTCAACCCGTCGAACTTCGACATCATCCTGCGCACCTTGGCCATGGCCGTGGCAGTCTCGCTGGCCTGCGCCATGCTGGCTTTCCCCATCGCCTATTACATGGCGCGCTACACCCGCGGCAAGACCCGGGCATTCTTCTATATCGCCGTAATGCTGCCGATGTGGGCCAGCTACATCGTCAAGACCTATGCATGGACCCTGCTGCTGGCCAAGGGGGGTGTGGCTCAGTGGTTCATTCAGCAGTTGCACCTCGAAGGCCTGCTGCAGGCCCTCCTGACCTTGCCTGCGGTGGGCGGCAGCACGCTGTCGACCTCGCACCTCGGGCGCTTTCTGGTGTTCGTGTACATCTGGCTGCCGTTCATGATCCTGCCCGTGCAGGCGTCGCTGGAGCGCCTGCCGCCTTCACTGCTGCAGGCATCGGCAGACCTTGGCGCACGGCCGGCGCAGACCTTCACCCAAGTGATCCTGCCATTGTCGATACCCGGCATCGCGGCCGGCTCGATCTTTACCTTCTCGCTGACCCTGGGCGACTTCATCGTACCGCAACTGGTCGGCCCGCCCGGCTACTTCATCGGCAGCATGGTCTACGCCCAGCAAGGCGCGATCGGCAACATGCCGATGGCCGCGGCGTTCACCCTGGTGCCGATCGTGCTGATCGCGGTGTACCTGTCCATCGTCAAGCGCCTGGGGGCCTTCGATGCACTCTGAAAAAGCGTCCACAGGCCTGCGCCTGGCGGCTTGGGGCGGGTTACTGTTCCTGCACTTCCCGATCCTCATCATCTTCGTGTACGCCTTCAACACCGAAGAGGCGGCGTTCAGCTTCCCGCCCAAAGGCTTCACCCTGAAATGGATCGCCGTCGCCTTCGCCCGGCCGGACGTGCTCGAAGCCATCAAGCTGTCGCTGCAGGTGGCCAGCCTGGCCACGCTCATCGCGCTCGTGCTCGGCACCCTGGCCTCGGCGGCACTGTACCGGCGCAGCTTCTTCGGCAAGGAGAGCATCTCGCTGATGCTGATCTTGCCGATCGCCCTGCCCGGCATCATTACCGGCATCGCCCTGTTGTCGGCGTTCAAGACCCTGGGTATCGAGCCTGGCTTGTTCACCATCGTGGTCGGCCACGCCACCTTCTGCGTGGTGATCGTCTACAACAACGTGATTGCCCGCCTACGGCGCACCTCGCAAAGCCTGATCGAGGCCTCGATGGACTTGGGAGCCGATGGCTGGCAGACCTTCCGCTACATCATCCTGCCCAACCTGGGCTCGGCGCTGCTGGCCGGCGGCATGCTGGCCTTCGCCCTGTCGTTCGACGAGATCATCGTCACCACTTTCACTGCCGGGAACGAGCGCACCCTGCCAATCTGGCTGCTCAACCAACTCAGCCGCCCGCGCGACGTGCCGGTGACCAACGTGGTTGCCATGCTGGTGATGCTGGTGACCATGCTGCCGATCCTCGGCGCCTATTACCTGACCCGCGACGGTGAAAGCGTTGCGGGCAGCGGCAAATGACCCACAAGGAGCCCCCGATGCAAACCAACATGCTGATCAACGGTCGCCTGGTCGCAGGCGATGGCCCGGCCTGGACCGTGCTCAACCCCGCCGAAGGCAGTGCCTTGGCACAGATCAACGAAGCCACCGAGGCCCAGGTCGATACGGCAGTGCGCGCCGCCGACCAGGCCTTCGACAGCTGGTCGCAGACCAGCCCGAAAGAGCGCTCGCTGGCCCTGCTGGCGCTGGCCGACACGATCGAGGCGCATGCCGATGAGCTGGCCAGGCTGGAGTCGCAGAATTGCGGCAAACCGTTCGCAGCGGCCCTGAACGACGAGATACCGGCCATCGCCGATGTGTTCCGCTATTTTGCCGGCGCCGCCCGCTGCCTCGGTGGCTCGGCGGCTGGTGAATACCTGCCCGGGCACACGTCGATGGTCCGCCGCGACCCGCTGGGCGTAGTGGCCTCGATCGCACCCTGGAACTACCCGCTGATGATGCTGGCGTGGAAGATCGCCCCCGCCTTGGCGGCTGGCAATACCATGGTCATCAAGCCGTCCGAACTCACCCCGCTGACCGCCCTGCGCCTCGGCGAACTGGCCAAGAACGTACTGCCGGCCGGCGTGCTCAACATCCTCTTCGGCCGCGGCCAGACGGTGGGCAGCCCACTGGTGACCCACCCCAAGGTGCGTATGGTCTCGCTGACCGGTTCGATCCCCACCGGCGCGCACATCATCGGCGCCACGGCGGGCAGCGTTAAACGCATGCACATGGAGCTGGGCGGCAAGGCGCCGGTGCTGGTGTTCGACGATGCCGACATCGATGCCGCCATCGATGGCATCCGCACCTTCGGTTTCTACAACGCAGGGCAGGACTGCACTGCGGCCTGCCGCCTGTATGTGCAGGCGGGCATCTACGAACGCTTCGTCGAACGCCTCGGCAAAGCCGTGGCCAGCCTTAAAACCGGCCTGCAGGATGCCGAGGACACCGAACTCGGCCCGCTGATCAGCGCCCAGCACCGTGACAAGGTAGCCGGCCTGGTCGGGCGCGCCATCGCCCAGCCGCACATTCGCCTGGTCACTGGAGGCAAGGCACTACCGGGGGAGGGTTTCTTCTTCGAGCCAACAGTGCTGGCGGATGCGCTACAGGATGACGAGATCGTGCGTCACGAGGTGTTTGGCCCAGTGGTGTCGGTAACACGCTTCACTGACGAAGCGCAGGCGCTGGAATGGGCCAACGACTCGGAGTACGGCCTGGCTTCGTCGGTGTGGACCCGCGACACCGGCCGCGCCCACCGCCTGGCGGCGCGGTTGCAGTATGGCTGCACCTGGGTCAATACCCACTTCATGCTGGTCAGCGAAATGCCCCATGGCGGGCAGAAGCATTCGGGGTATGGCAAGGACATGTCGATGTATGGGCTTGAGGACTACACCTGCGTGCGGCATGTGATGATCAAGCACTGAACGTGATGTGAAGCTACCGGCCTCTGCTGAGACAAGTCAGCAAGGAGGCCGGTACAAAGTGGCGATCGTCCTCGCATGGATACCTAGGGCCTTTCCTTCAAGCATGGTCCCTATCTCCTACAGTCCGGCTGTCGAGGAGGCCGTTGATGACACCTCGAAACCTGCGAACGCCTTGGCCGTGAGCCGCACAAGACCTATTCGGGGAAGCTGAGTCTGCGCCTTGAGCCCATCCTTCACGCCAGCGTGGCCGCAAAGGCCGAGCTGGCGGGAAAAGCATCAATCAGTGGGTCAGCGATACGCTGCGCAAGGCCGCTTACAGCTGAGGGGGCCAATCAGTCGCGCAGATCCGACTCATGTATCGGATTCGCCCGGCTGGTAGCCCGTTGATACTGCGCCGGCCATGTAGCCCTGTTACCGCCCAGGTCATCATCGGCATGCAACGGCCAGTAAGGGTCGCGCAGCAGCTCGCGAGCCAGGAAGATCAGGTCGGCCTGCCCGGTGCGCAGGATGTGTTCAGCCTGGGCCGGTTCGGTGATCATGCCCACCGTGCCGGTAGCGATTTCCGATTCCTTGCGTACACGCTCGGCGAAACGGGTCTGGTAGCCGGGGCCGGTGGGGATTTCCGCATTCATCGAAGTACCGCCGGAGGACACGTCGATCAGGTCGACCCCGAGCACACGTAGCCGGCGGGCCAGTTCCACGGTTTCGTCCGGGTTCCAGCCGTCCTCTACCCAGTCGGTCGCCGACACACGCACGAACAGCGGCAGTTCCTGCGGCCAGACCTTACGCACCGCCTCGGTCACCTGCAGCGTCAGGCGGATGCGGTTTTCGAAGCAACTGCCATATTCATCGCGGCGCTGGTTGCTCAGCGGCGAGAGGAACTGGTGCAGCAAGTAGCCATGGGCGGCGTGGATTTCGACCACTTTGAAGCCCGCTTGCAACGCGCGTTCGGTGGCTTTGACAAACTCGGCTACAACATCCTGGATCTCGTCCTTGCTCAACTCACGCGGCGCCGTGTGTTCAGGGTCGAAGGCAATTTTCGAGGGGCCCACCGGCTGCCAGCCTCCTTCCTCGATTTTGACGCTGCCATGCTTGCCCAGCCAAGGGCGATAGGTGCTGGCCTTGCGCCCGGCGTGGGCCAGCTGGATGCCCGGCACAGCGCCCTGGGCAGTGATGAACCGCGTAATGCGTTGCAATGGCGCGATCTGATCATCGGTCCACAGCCCAAGGTCCTCGGCAGTGATACGGCCCTCGGCGGTCACGGCTACCGCTTCGGTGATGACCAGCCCGGCGCCACCGACGGCGCGGCTACCCAGATGAACGAGGTGCCAGTCGTTGGCCAGGCCATCGACGGCGGAATACTGGCACATCGGCGAGACGGCGATGCGGTTGGGCAACGTCAGCTGACGCAGGGTGTAAGGCTCGAGCAGCAGGCTCATGAGGGCACCTCCCAAGGACTCCAATGGTGATCCGGCCCGGGCATTCAAGTGCACATCCCTGGCCCGGTGCCGGTCATTAATCAGACTAGACCAGATTGGTGGGGGGGAAGGTTCCCTCAGATTGCTGACTGCTCCGACGCGCGCACCAGATATTTCCTACACACATGAGCTAGCGATACTTACATCAGGAAAATATCCTACGAATCTTGTCGACTCGCGGCTGATTGTCCCTGGAAACCCCACCCTTTAGGCTTCTTGCGTCGCTGATGTTTGGCGTCCGGGAGTGGAATCCTGTCAATTACTGAGTTGCTGTCGTCATGGCAGTTGTGCGCGGGAGGCCGCAAAGCCTACCGGGTTTACTCGTAGCCTGGATTCCACACCGCGTACAACTGCCACCCATCCGTGTGGAATCGGACAGGTCGGTCAATCAGTAACCTTACGAGTCGTTCACTATGAAAAAACTAGTCCCCGATCCACCGCACCATTTCGACCTTCCCTCCGACAAGACCCTGACCAACGCCGTGAACGAAGGCATCGTGCCAATCGATCACGTGTTGATGAATGTCACCCATTACCTGATGCTCGCTTACAACCATTGCCATCGAGTCCTCGATGCCGTCGAAGATGACAGCTCCCGGGAATCGCTTGTGAATGGGCTGCGTGCCCTGCAGATTGCCTGGGGCCAAGCGGATGCGCTGTCATTGGCCTTGGAGCGTACTACTACCCTGCATTGAGGTTGGATCCACTGGCCTCTTCGCGGGTAACCCCGCAGCCACCGGGGCATCCCAATCCTCAAAACTTGCAGATGACCTGTGGGAGCTTGCCCAAAAAGAGGCCAGAACAAGCAATCGAGAAACTTCAGGAGGGAATTCGATGACCACAGACGACACCCACTTTACTGTCGGGAAGACCACCTTCTTTCAAGGTGAACACCAGACTCACCCACTGTTCCGCATCGAGCCAGGGATTCCCTGCCGCGATGCCCGTGAGCAGGCCTCGGAATTGATGGGTTATGTACGAGAGCTGACCATCATCGGCCTGATGGATGAAAAACCGATGATGATCTGGGCATCCCACTACCTCAGTGCCATGGCCAAGGCACTGATGGATGATGCCGAGTTAGGCATGACAGGCTAACTTTCTTCGGATGGCTAAAGTGTCAGGGAGCCTAGGTCTTGACCTTTAGGTTTACGGCGCCAGGGCAATCGAGCACCGCCCCTCAAAGACAAGTCAGGCACCTGCAGGCTCCTCAGCGCGGCTCCATATGCGCAATCATCAACTGCACACTTTCGTTCCCGCGGAACTCGTTCACATCCAGCTTGTACGCCAGCTCCACCCAGCGCACGGTCGGGTTGGGCCAGACTTCGCGGTCAATGCCAAAGGCGATGCCGTCCAGACGAACCGAGCCACATTCGCTCTTTAGCACCACCTTCAGGTGCCGCTCGCCGACCACACGCTGCTCGACCAACTGAAACACGCCATGGAACAGTGGTTCGGGGAAGTGTTGCCCCCAAGGCCCGGCATTACGCAGGGCCTTGGCCAGGTCCAGGTGAAACTCCTCCACCGCCAGGCTGCCGTCCGAAAGCAGACGGCCGGTCAAATCGTCTTCGCGCAACTGGCGACGGACTTCTTCATCGAACGCTTCGGCGAACGCCGGGAAATGACTTTCGGGCAACGACAGGCCTGCAGCCATGGCATGGCCGCCAAACTTGCTGATCAACTGCGGATGGCGCGCCGCCACTGCATCCAGCGCATCGCGGATATGGAATCCCGGCACCGAACGTGCGGAGCCCTTGAGCATGCCGTCGCCAGCATCGGCAAAGGCGATGGTCGGGCGGTGGTAACGCTCCTTCAGGCGCGAGGCAAGAATGCCGATCACACCTTGGTGCCATTCGGCATCGAACAGGCACAGGCCGTACGGCATAGCCTCGACCGGCAAATCCTTGAGCTGGGCCAACGCTTCGCGCTGCATGCCCTGCTCGATCGACTTGCGGTCCTGGTTCAGGCCATCGAGCTGCTGCGCCATGTCCTGGGCCAGCGCCTCGTCCTCGCACAACAGGCACTCGATACCCAGGCTCATGTCGTCCAGGCGCCCGGCGGCATTGAGCCGCGGGCCTAAAATGAAGCCCAGGTCGGTGGAGGTGATACGCCGGTGGTCGCGACGTGCCACCTCCAGAATCGCCTTGAGCCCCGGCCGTGCCCGGCCGGCGCGGATGCGCTCAAGGCCTTGGTGCACCAGAATGCGGTTGTTGGCATCCAGCGGCACCACGTCGGCAACGCTGCCCAGCGCGACCAGGTCGAGCAGTTCACCGATGTTCGGTTGTGGTTGTGTTTCGTAGCGGCCCAGGCTGCGCAGGCGGGCGCGCAAGGCCATCAGCACATAGAAGATCACCCCGACCCCGGCCAGCGACTTGCTCGGGAAGCCGCAACCTGGCTGGTTCGGGTTGACGATGGCGTCGGCGTCCGGCAACTGCTGGCCTGGCAGGTGGTGGTCGGTGACCAGCACTTTGAGCCCGGCCGCTTTGGCTGCCGCCACACCCTCGACACTGGAAATGCCGTTATCGACCGTGATCAGCAAGTGTGGCTGGCGCTGCAGCGCCACCTCGACGATCTCTGGCGTCAGGCCATAGCCATATTCGAAACGGTTGGGCACCAGGTAGTCGACATGGGCTGCCCCCAGCAGGCGCAGCCCGAGTACGCCGACCGTACTGGCGGTGGCGCCGTCGGCATCGAAGTCGCCGACGATGATGATGCGCTGGCGCTGGTCGAGCGCTTCGACCAGCAAGTCTACCGCGGCATCAATGCCCTTTAGCTGCTGGTACGGCAACAGCCTCGCCAGGCTCTTGTCCAGTTCTGCCTCAGATTGCACGCCACGGGCGGCATACAGTCGGGTCAGCAAGGGTGGCAGGTTACCGAGAAACGGCAGTGTCGGCGGCAGCGGGCGGGGTTCGATACGCATGGGTCGGTTGGCTCAGCCACGCTCACCGAGCAGCCACTGCAGCTGCACTTCGTGCTGGCCACGGTCGTCAGTGACGAACACCGTGCCTTCGCTGATCATCACGTCCCACTTGATGCTGCGCGGCATGTCCGTGGCCAGCACTTCGAGCACCTCTTGCGGTACAGCGGCGATGTTCAGGTTTTTCAGGTTCTTGACCGCGCCCACCACCTTGGACTCCCATACCCGCAAGCTGCCGTAGGCCAACAGGCTGGTGCGCTCGGTACGACGCGAACACCAGGTCAGGCGATCAGCGTCAGGCTGGCCCACTTCGATCCAGTGCAGCACGCGGTCGTCCAGGCTCTTCTCCCACAGGGCAGGCTCGTCGACATCCGACAGGCCGCGGCCGAACGACAGATTCTCGTTGTACCAAAGTGCGTAGGCCAACAGCCGCACGGCCATGCGCTCCTCGGTTTCCGAAGGATGACGGGCGATGGTCTGCTTGACGCTTTCGTACACGCCGCGATCGAGATCGGTCAGATTCAGTTCGAATTTGTAGGTGGTGGACGGCTGGGCCATGGTCGACGGGCTTCTTGCGCAAAGAAAAGTCACACAGTCTAACCGATCCTGCTCTTCGTTGCGCCGCAGCAGTATCTGCCGCCAACGACCTATGATAAAACCACGCCTCTGCCCATTCGCCCCGGATGCCCCATGCCTACACCGAGCAAACCCCTCGCCGGCCTGAAAGTGATCGAGCTTGGCACCCTGATCGCTGGCCCGTTCGCCTCGCGCATCTGCGCCGAGTTCGGGGCCGAGGTCATCAAGGTCGAGTCGCCCGACGGCGGTGATCCGCTGCGCAAATGGCGCAAGCTGTACGAGGGTACGTCGCTGTGGTGGTTCGTGCAGGCGCGCAACAAGCAGTCACTGACCCTGAACCTCAAGCATCCCGATGGCCGCGAGATCCTCAAGCGGCTGCTGGCCGAGGCCGACATTCTCATCGAGAACTTCCGCCCGGGCGTGCTGGAAAAGCTCGGCCTGGGCTGGGATGTGCTGCACGCGCTCAACCCGAAACTGGTGATGGTGCGCCTCTCAGGCTTCGGCCAGACCGGGCCGATGAAGGATCAGCCAGGCTTCGGCGCCGTGGGCGAGTCGATGGGTGGCCTGCGCTACATCACCGGCTTCGATGACCGCCCACCGGTACGCACCGGCATCTCCATCGGCGACTCGATCGCTGCATTGTGGGGCGTGATCGGCGCACTGATGGCGCTGCGTCACCGCGAAGTCAACGGCGGCCAGGGCCAGGTGGTGGACGTGGCGCTGTACGAAGCAATCTTCGCCATGATGGAGAGCATGGTCCCGGAGTTCGATGTGTTTGGCTTCATTCGCGAACGCACCGGCAACATCATGCCAGGCATCACGCCCTCCTCCATCCACACCAGCGCCGACGGCAAGCACGTGCAGATCGGTGCCAATGGCGATGCGATCTTCAAACGCTTCATGCAGGCCATCGGCCGTCACGACCTGGCCGACGACCCGACGCTGGCCAGCAATGATGGCCGCGATGCACGGCGTGACGAGCTGTATGGCGTTATCGACCGCTGGGCCAACAGCTTGCCGCTGGAGCAGCTGATGCAGACGTTGACCGTCGCCGATGTTCCGGCCAGCCGCATCTATTCGGCGCAAGACATGTTCAGCGACCCGCAGTACCTGGCCCGCGAAATGTTCCTCCAGGCCCGCCTGCCAGACGGTAAAGCGTTCAAGATGCCCGGCATCGTACCCAAGCTGTCCGAGACACCCGGCTCGGCCGAGTGGGTGGGCCCGGCGCTAGGCGAACACACAGACGCCCTGCTTGGCACCCTGGGGTATGACGCCGCCGCCATCGCCCGTTTGCGCCAGGCCGGCGCGGTCTGAGGTCGCCTCCGCCCGTGCGCGCGCGCCTGTCCCTGCTGTGCGGGCTGCTGCTCGCCATGGCCATCGCGCCAGTGCAGGCCAAGGAACGCCTGCTATGGCTGGTCCGCGACCTGCCGCCTTTCACCATCCTGGAGGGTGCGGCCAAAGGCCAAGGTGCGATCGACCGGATGCTGGGGCTGCTGATCGAGCAGATGCCCGAATACGACCACGACATCGTGCGCGTCACTCGGGCGCGCGGCATACAGATGCTGCAGGACCCTGCCAGCTTCACCTGCGACCCGACCTTGATGTGGACACCGGAGCGCGCGAAGTTCGTGCACTTCTCCAAACCGGCGCTGGGGGCGATGAGCGGTGGCCTGGTGGTGCGCAAGCAAGCCGAACCACTGCTGGCACCGTTTCTGGATGGCGCGCAGATCGATCTCAAGCGCTTGTTGAGCGACACGCAACTGAAGCTCGGCATCGTCGCCGGGCGCAGCTACAGCACCCAGATCGATGCGATCCTGCACCCGCTTCCCGACTCGGTTCTCAGCCGCCACTATGGTAACGATGCCACTGCCAACCTACTGCAGATGCAGCGCCTGGGGCGCCTGCAACTGGTGCTCGGCTACTGGCCGGAAGTGCGCTACCTGATCCAGCAACAAGGCGGCTCGCTTGATGACTATCAGTTTCACCCGATACAAGGCGTGGACCGCTATCAGTTCCTGCATGTGGGCTGCTCCGATACGCCATCGGGGCGCGCAGCCATCACGCATATAGACCAACTGCTGTCCGCGCTGCGCCAGGACACACTTCCAGCGCTCTATGCCAGGTGGCTGGACGCGGAGTTCCAGACAGAGTACCTGGAGCAGAGCAGGCATTTTTTCGAAGGGCGATAAAAAAGAAACCCCGGGACGCTGGGGAGGACGCCCGGGGCCAATCGAAAGTCCTCATGGACTTCCCGTGACAACCCGCCATCACCGGAGCTGTGTGCTGGCTGGCTGCCCTACTGTGTCTGATGCGCCACTCAGGCAAAGGTTCCCGCAGGTTGTTGGCGTTGCTGCAAAGCCGCGATGACACAGGGCTGCAGGCGCCCTTCGGCGATCTGCAGGTCACGGTGAAGGCCATCGACCAGGTCGATCAGCAGGCGCTGCTCCTGTAACTGGCGTTGGCTGACCGTTCGGCGCAAGGTCATGCCACCGAGGCTGTCGAAAACGGTGAGTTGCCGATTACCGCTGGCATCGGCGGCGCCAAGCTGGGTCTGATAAGGGCTCAGTGCGTCATTAAGCAGGCTGCAGATTCTTTCCATCCGGATCACTCGCTGCGTGGTGGTCTATGAAGAAACTGACCAGCAAGCGCAACGGAAAGTTCGTTACGCTTGAGCTGTTTCAATGAGCATGCGTGGGGGATGTGAACCTTTGAATACGCTGCAAGGCCTGTTGCCAGCGCCGCACCGGCAGCGGCCACGGCAAATCGGCCAGCACCCAGAGGCCACGCTCGCGTGCTTGCTCGGCAAGGTTGGGACGGTGCTCGCTGGCACAGCCGACAAAAAGCAAGGCGCGTGAACAGCGGTTGCGCTGCAGACGTTCGAGCAGGGCCTGGCCGCCTTTCATCGAATGGTCGAGGATCAGCAGGTCGGCACCGCGCTTGCGTGCAAGGCAGGCATTGAGGTCAACCAGATCATGGGTGATGCGCACGTCGAAAACGCCCAGGGCATTGCACGCCTGATGCAGAAGAATCTGGTGGGAAGGCCGAGCCTGGTGAATCAACACGTAGGGCTGATGCATGAGCCGCTCCTGAGGGAAGGACGGGCCACTGTATGCAGCGCTTAACGCGTTTTACATAGGAAAAATCTGAATAAAACCAGGGAAAAGTCTAAAAGCGGGGCCGCGCAGCGGCCCCCTTCATCACGATTAAAGCGGCTTGCCGCGGTTACCGTGCTGGCTGACGAAGGCCTGGACGGCCTTGAGGTCGTTGGCCAGAACCGTGCAGCGCTCCTCTCGGCCGAACAGGTCGCTCAGGTGCGCAGGCAGCTCCAGCGCCTTGCCGACCCCCGCCTTCTCCACGGCCTCCGGGAACTTGACCGGGTGCGCGGTGCCCAGCACCACCATCGGGGTATCCAGGCTGCGACGGCATTCGCGCGCGGCCTTCACACCGATCGCGGTATGCGGGTCGAGCACTTCACCTGTGCTGGCGAAGACCTCGGCGATGGTCTGGCAGGTCTGCTCGTCGCTGACGGCCAGCGAATCGAACAGCTTGCGCGCCTCGGTCCAGCGGTCCTGGTCGACGCTGAAACCGCCACCCTGCTTGAAGTTGGCCATCAATTCGCCGATAGCCGCGCCGTTGCGACCATGGAGGTCGAACAACAAGCGCTCGAAGTTGGACGAGACCATGATGTCCATCGACGGCGACAAGGTCGCGTGCAGGGTTTCCTTGACGTACTGGTTGCCGCTCATGAAGCGGTGCAGGATGTCGTTGCGGTTGGTGGCAACCACCAGCTGGCTGACCGGCAGGCCCATGTTGCGTGCCAGGTAGCCGGCGAAGATGTCGCCAAAGTTACCGGTCGGCACCGAGAACGCCACCGAACGCGCCGGGCCGCCAAGCTGCAGGGCAGCGTGGAAGTAGTAAACGATCTGGGCCATGATCCGCGCCCAGTTGATCGAGTTGACTGCGACCAGGCGGGTGCCTTTGAGGAACGATTGGTCGGCGAAGCTGGCCTTGACCATCTCCTGGCAGTCATCGAAGTTGCCTTCGATGGCGATATTGTGGATGTTGTCGCCGAAGATGGTGGTCATCTGGCGGCGCTGAACCTCCGACACGCGCTGGTGCGGGTGAAGGATGAAGATGTCGACGTTGTCGCAGCGGCGGCAGCCTTCGATCGCGGCAGAGCCGGTGTCGCCGCTGGTCGCGCCGATGATCACCACGCGCTCGTTGCGCTTGGCCAGCACGTGATCGAGCAGGCGCCCGAGCAGCTGCAGGGCGAAGTCCTTGAAGGCCAGCGTCGGCCCGTGGAACAACTCAAGAACCCACTCGTTGCTGTTCAGCTGGCGCAGCGGAGCGACCGCGGCGTGGGCGAACTCGCCGTAGGTCTCTTCCAGGATCTTCTTGAAGTCGGCGTCGGCAATGCTGCCCTCGACGAACGGGCGCATCACACGGAAAGCCAGCTCGTGATACGGCAGGCCCGCCCAGGAAGCGATTTCTTCCTGGGTGAAGCGTGGGAGGTTCTCTGGCACGTACAGGCCGCCATCGCTGGCCAGGCCAGCCAGCAGGACGTCTTCGAAATTCAGGGCCGGTGCCTGGCCGCGGGTGCTGATATAGCGCATATGCAAACCTTCGGTTTGAGCGGCAAGCTGCGAGTTGCAAGAAAAAGCCGATCGGCATTTCTCTTACGCCCTGCACTGCCCTTGCCGCAAATTTAAACTGTTAAAAGCCTCAACACCGAACTGCTTTTCTTGCAGCTTGCAGCTTGAAGCTTGCCGCTTAGTTGAGCTGTTCGACGCGGATGCGCACGACCTTACCGACCACGTCCTGCAAGGCTTCCAGAGCAACGATGGCGTCGTTGATGCTCTTTTCGACCACACGGTGGGTCAGCAGGATCATCGGCACCAGGCCGTCCTGTTCCTCGGCTTCTTTCTGCATGATCGACTCGATGTTGATGCCGCGCTCCGAGAGGATGCTCGCCACCTGGGCCAGCACGCCCGGGTGATCCTTGGCCTGGATACGCAGGTAGTAGGCGCTCTGGCAGGCGTCGATCGGCAGAATCGGGTGCGCCGACAGCGAATCCGGCTGGAAGGCCAGGTGCGGTACGCGGTTTTCAGGGTCGCTGGTCATGGCGCGGACAACGTCGACCAGGTCGGCGACCACCGAGGAGGCGGTGGGCTCCATGCCGGCGCCGGCGCCGTAGTAAAGGGTGGAGCCTGCCGCATCGCCATTGACCATCACGGCGTTCATCACGCCATTGACGTTGGCGATAAGACGGTCGCTCGGGATCAGCGTCGGGTGCACGCGCAGCTCGATGCCTTCTGCAGTGCGGCGGGCCACACCCAGGTGCTTGATGCGGTAGCCCAGGGCTTCGGCGTAGTTCACGTCGGCGGTGGTCAGCTGGGTGATGCCTTCGGTGTAGGCCTTGTCGAACTGCAGCGGGATACCAAAGGCGATGGACGCCAGGATGGTCAGCTTGTGCGCGGCATCGATACCTTCGACGTCGAAAGTCGGGTCGGCTTCGGCATAACCCAGCGCCTGCGCTTCGGCCAGCACGTCGGGGAAGGCGCGGCCTTTTTCACGCATCTCGGTGAGGATGAAGTTGCCGGTGCCGTTGATGATCCCGGCCAGCCAGTTGATGCGGTTGGCCGACAGGCCTTCGCGGATCGCCTTGATCACCGGGATGCCACCTGCCACTGCGGCTTCGAAGGCGACGATCACGCCCTTCTCACGGGCCTTGGCGAAGATTTCGTTGCCGTGTACGGCGATCAGCGCCTTGTTGGCGGTGACCACGTGCTTGCCGTTGTCGATGGCCTTGAGCACCAGGTCGCGGGCGATGGTGTAGCCACCGATCAGCTCGATGACAATGTCGATCTCCGGGTTGCTCGCAACGTCGAACACATCAGCGGTAATGGGGGTACCGGTAATCTGGCAGTTCGGGTTAGGCGAGCGCATGGCGATCTGTGCCACTTCAATACCGCGCCCGGCACGGCGGGCAATCTCCTCGGCGTTGCGCTGAAGTACATTGAAGGTTCCGCCACCGACGGTCCCCAACCCACAGATGCCTACTTTGACCGGTTTCACTGTGAACTCCCCATTGAACGGCCGGCACCTGCGCCGACCGTGAAACATGCCGTCACCCCATGACGACGGCGTACTGAATGATTTACTTGGCGGCCTGCTGTTGGCCGGCCAGGGCCAGTTTGGCCACTTGCGGTGCCGGTTGATAACCTGGAATCACCTGGCCATTTTCGAGCACGATCGCCGGCGTGCCGTTGACGCCGATCGACTGGCCCAACTGGAACTGCTTGCCCACCGGGTTGGTGCATTTGGCGGCTTTGATTTCCTTGCCGTCGATCATCTTGTCCAGCGCTGCGCGGCGGTCACTGGAGCACCACACGGCCTGCAGCTGCTCGTCACCCGGCGAGCCGAGCCCCTGGCGCGGGAAGGCGACATAGCGCACTTCGATACCGCGACGGTTGAGCTCTGGCACTTCGGCGTGCAGCTTGTGGCAATACGGGCAGGTGGTGTCGGTGAATACGGTGATGTGCGACTTGGTCTGGCCCTTTGCAGGATAAACCACCATCTCGGCGGCTGGAATGCCATTGATGAGCTTGGCGACCCCTTGGCGTTCGGTCTTTTCGGTCAGGTTGACCGGCTTGCCGTCCTGGATCTGGTACAGGTAGCCCTGCATGACGAACTGGCCATCGGCGCTGGCGTACAGCACACGGCCGCCCTGCAGCTTGACTTCATACAGGCCGTTGAGCGGGCTGCTGGCCACGCTCTCGACCGGCACTTCCAGCTCAAGGTTCTGCAACGACTTGCGAATCGCCTGCTCGGCAGCGGCATTGCTGTCGGTCGCCGCGGCAACGGCAAAGGTACTGGCCAGCGCCAACGCGGCGGCGGCGAACATCTGGGTCACGCGCATGGGAACTCCTGAAGGCGGACAGGGGCCGTGGGGCGTCACCTGCGGAAAAACGCGGCGACCGTGCGGCCCTTGGTGCAAACCGCCCAAGCCTACCACAACACGCTACCGGTGAAGGGGTCTGCGAGTACCGGCCGGCGGAACATGAAAATCATTCATCCACGTGGGTGGTGCTGTGCGTGCAGTTGCTGCAGGCGGGCCTTGGCCACATGGGTATAGATTTGCGTGGTCGACAGATCGCTGTGCCCCAGCAGCATCTGCACCACGCGCAGGTCGGCACCGTGGTTGAGCAGATGAGTGGCGAAGGCGTGACGCAAGGTGTGCGGCGACAGTGGCTTGTCGATACCGGCTACCCGCGCGTGATGCTTGATGCGGTGCCAGAACGTCTGGCGGGTCATCTGCTCCCCGCGCAGGCTGGGGAACAACACATCGCTCGGGCGCCCGCTGAGCAGCTCGGCGCGCCCGTCGCGCAGGTAGCGCTGCAGCCACAGCACCGCCTCTTCGCCCATGGGCACCAGGCGCTCCTTGCTGCCCTTGCCCATCACCCGGAGCACGCCCTGGCGCAGGTTCACCTGGTCCAGGGCAAGGCTGACCAGTTCGGTAACGCGCAGACCACAGGCGTACAGCACCTCAAGCATGGCACGGTCGCGCTGGCCAATGGCTTCGCCAAGGTCAGGGGCCTGCAACAGGGCCTCGACGTCGGCTTCCGACAGCGACTTGGGCAAGGGCTTGCCCAGCTGCGGCATCTCTATCTGCAGGGTCGGGTCGACGGCAATGAGCTTTTCCCGCAGCAAGTAGCGAAAAAAGCCACGCAGACCGGAGAGAAAACGCGCTGTAGAACGGGGTTTGTAACCCTGATCCAGGCGCCAGGCCAGGTGATCGAGGATCAGCTCCCGACCGGCCTCAGGCAAAGCCAGGCCGTGATCCTGCAGCCAGCCATTGAACAGTGCCAGGTCACTGCGATAGGAGAGGCGAGTGTTGTCTGAAAGGCCTTTTTCCAGCCACAGGGCATCAAGGAACTGGTCGATCAAGGGGTGGTCAAGGGCAGGCATGAAAACTCGGTGGCAAACGACGAAATGACGCTTAGTCTTTCATAACAACGCCGGCATAGGGAGCCCGCATGAACGAACAGCAGATCCTTCTCAGTGTGGGCGGTATCGGTGCCGCCGCCCTCGCCTGCCAGTGGCTGGCCTGGCGCCTGAAGCTTCCGGCGATTCTCTTCCTGCTGCTGGCCGGCATAACGCTGGGGCCGTTGCTCGGCTGGCTCGACCCGCAAGCGCTGTTCGGCCCGTTGCTGATGCCTCTGGTGTCACTGGCGGTGGCACTGATCCTGTTCGAAGGCAGCCTGACCCTGCACCTCTCGCAATGGCGGGAGATCGGCAGCGTGGTGCACCGACTGGTCACCGTCGGCGCCCTGTCGACCTGGCTGGTGATCGCCCTGGCCACGCACTGGCTGCTGGGGTTCGACTGGCCGCTGGCAATCCTGTTCGGCACCTTGACCCTGGTGACAGGGCCTACGGTCATCGTACCGATGCTGCGCGTGGTACGGCCCAAGGCAACCATTGCCAACATCCTGCGTTGGGAAGGCATCGTCATCGACCCGATCGGTGCCCTGCTCGCCGTCGTGGTGTACAGCTTCATCATCGCCAGCGCCGATGGCGATGGCCTGAGCCAGAGCCTGGGCACCTTTGCCGGGGTGATCTTCTGCGGCAGCGCCCTGGGCGCCGCCGGCGGCTGGCTACTGGGGCAGATCATGCGCGAGCAATGGCTGCCGGAATACCTGCACAACCTGGCGTCGCTGGCTGCCGTACTGGGTATTTTCATCGCCGCCAACCAGATCGTTCACGAGTCCGGGCTGCTGGCGGTGACGGTCATGGGCATGTGGCTGGCCAACATGCGTGGCGTGGATGTACGGCAGATCCTGCACTTCAAGGAGAACCTCAGCGTACTGCTGATCTCTGGCCTGTTCATCCTGCTGGCCGCACGGCTCGACCTGCACGCCCTGCTGGGGCTGGGCCCGGCCGTACTGGCACTGCTGCTGGTGATCCAGCTGGTGGCGCGGCCGTTGAATGTCTTGCTGTCAACGCTGGGGTCCACGCTGAACTGGCGGGAACGGGCGCTGCTGGCCTGGATCGCACCGCGCGGTATCGTAGCCGCCGCAGTGTCGGCGATATTCGCCATCCGCCTGGATGAGGCCGGGCATCAGGACGCGCTGCTGTTGGTGCCGCTCACCTTCGCAGTGATCATCGGCACGGTCGTGCTGCAGAGCGCGACGGCGCGCCCCTTGGCGCGCCTGCTGAAAGTCGCGGAGCCTGCGCCCAGCGGTTTTCTCATCGTCGGCGCCAACGAGCCTGCACGCACCCTCGGCAAGGCTCTGCAGCAATTGGGTTGCCGTGTGTTGCTGACCGATTCGAGCTGGGAAAACATTCGTGCGGCACGCATGGAGGGGCTGCCAACCTACTTTGGCAACCCGGCTTCGCAACATGCCGACGCGCACCTGGACCTGGTAGGCCTCGGCCACCTGCTAGGGCTGTCACCTGCCGGGGAAATCAACGCCTTGGCCTGTGCGCGCTTTCGCCATGACTTCGGCCACGGCCGTTTGTATGTGCTGGCCAGCGGCCTGGAGAAGCAGCGCAGCGACAAACACCGGGCCAGCGAAGAGCACCGCGGCCATTTGCTGGGCTCCAGCCCGATGACCTACCAGCAAATGGCCAATCGCCTGCATCATGGCGCGGAGCTGTACAGCACCAACCTGACCGAGGGCTTCGACTGGGGCAATTACCAGGCGCTGCATGGCGAGCGCGCACATCTGTTGTTTGCCCGGGATACCCAGGGCTGGGTGCATGTATCAAGCCCCGAGAACCCGTTTGCGCCGCAGCCTGGCTGGACCTTGGTGGCGCTGGTAGAACCGGCCCCCGTCACCGAGACGACTGCCGCGCCGGGTTGAGCCCTCAGGCCTGTGGCAACACCGGCACCGGGCGCTTGTCCTCGTCGATGGCGACAAAGCTGAACACTCCATGGATCGCCCGCTCGCGCCCATCCAGGTACATGTTCTCGACGAATACGTCCACTTGAACCTGCAGGCTGGTGTTTCCGACCTTGATCACCGTGCCCACCAGCTCGACGATAGTGCCCGCCGGGATCGGGTGCTTGAAGTCAATGCGGTCGGTGGAGACGGTCACCAGCGGCAACCGGCAAAAGCGCGTAGCGGCGATGAACGACACTTCGTCCATCCAGGCCAGCGCAGTGCCGCCGAACAAGGTGTTGTGGTGGTTGGTGGTGCTGGGGAATACCGCTTTGGTCACGCGGGTCACCGACAACTCGGTACGGCGCTGAATTTCCTGGTCTCGGCTGGTCATGTCCGTCACTTCTTTCGGGTTTCAAAACGCAAAAAAGCAGCCCGAAGGCTGCTTTTTTCTCGCTAGGCGGCCAGAGCCACCGGGCAAACTGTACTCAGGACAGTTTTTCCTTGATGCGAGCGGCTTTGCCGGACAGGTCGCGCAGGTAGTACAGCTTGGCTTTACGCACGTCACCACGACGTTTCACGGCCAGGCTGTCGATCTGCGGGCTGTAGGTCTGGAAGGTACGCTCAACGCCAACGCCGCTGGAGATTTTGCGCACGGTGAAGGCGCTGTTCAGGCCACGGTTACGCTTGGCGATAACGACGCCTTCGAACGCCTGCAGACGGGAACGCTCACCTTCCTTCACTTTAACCTGAACGACGATGGTGTCGCCTGGTGCGAAGGTCGGGATTTCCTTGCTCATCTGCTCGGCTTCGAGCTGCTGGATGATCTTGTTGGTCATGCTGTGCTCCTAAGATGGATACGTGATCCACCATCGATACGTTTAACTATCGTCCCGCTCGCGGAGATATTCCTCGAGCAGCTTCTTCTCTTCTCCAGAAAGCGAGCGACTTTCCAGAAGATCGGCGCGTCGTTCGAAGGTCCTACCAAGGGACTGCTTCATCCTCCAACGCCGGATGTGTGCATGGTTGCCACTTAGCAACACGTCGGGAACACGCTGATCCGCATACACCTCAGGTCGGGTGTAGTGCGGGCAATCGAGCAGACCGTCGGTGAAGGAGTCTTCCTCCGCCGAGTCCACATGCCCTAAAGCTCCGGGCAGCAGCCGTGTAACCGCATCGATCAGTACCATGGCCGGCAGCTCGCCACCGGAAAGCACATAGTCGCCAATCGACCACTCCTCATCGACATGAGCTTCGATAAAACGCTCGTCGATGCCTTCATAACGACCGGCGATCAGGATCAGCGATTCCTGTTCGGCCAGGCCTTTGACCGCTTGCTGAGTCAGCTTGCGGCCTTGCGGCGAAAGGTAAATCACCTTTGCCGATGCTCCGGTCGCTTGCCTGGCGCTAACCAGGGCGTCTTCCAGAGGCTTGATTTTCATCACCATGCCCGGGCCACCGCCAAACGGCCGATCATCCACCGTGTGGTGGCGATCTGTGGTGTAGTCCCGCGGGTTCCAGCAGGTCACCTGAAGCAACCCCTGTTTTACCGCGCGGCTGGTAATGCCGTACTCCGTGATGGCCGAGAACATCTCGGGGAACAACGTGATGACGTCTACGCGAAGGTTACCCATCGTTTAGAAGTCCGCGTCCCATTCAACCCGCATCACGCCTGCTTCCAGGTCGATTGCCAGCACACATTGCGCCGTATAGGGCAACAGACGCTCGCGATCATCCAGGCTGCCTGCGCAGGGCTTGACCACCATGACATCGTTCGCACCGGTCTCCAACAGGTGATCGACCTTGCCGAACAGCTGTTCGTCCTGGTTGATGACCTTCAGGCCCTGCAGCTGGTACCAGTAGTACTCGTCTGCGGCCAGGTTGGGCAAAAGGCTCCGCGCAATGCAGATTTCGTAGCCGCTCAGAAGACGCGCTTCATCACGATCATCGAGGCCTTTCAGTTTAACGACCAGGCCCTTTTGGGAGCCACGACCGCTGACCAGCTCGACCTGCTTTACCTTGCCTTCGTGCCGAAGCGTCCAGCTTGGATAATCCAACAGGTTTTCAATCGGATCGGTAAAGGAATACACCTTCACCTCGCCGCGAACGCCGTGAACCGAAAAAATCTTGCCAACGACGATGAGGTCGTCAGCCTTTTCTGGCGTCGCGTTCATATTGCTCAGGCAGCGGCCTTGGCAGCGTCCTTCAGCAGCTGAGCAACGCGCTCAGACGGCTGTGCGCCTTGGCTCAGCCAGTAGCTGACGCGCTCTTGGTTGACCGACAGCTTGACTTCAGCGCCAGCAGCGATCGGGTTGAAGAAACCTACGCGCTCAACGAAACGGCCGTCACGGGCGTTACGCGAGTTGGTCACGGTCAGGTGGTAGAAAGGGCGCTTTTTCGAGCCGCCACGGGCAAGACGGATGGTTACCATGTGAACATCGTTCCTATAGTCGGTGCTGCAAATCTGAATGCCAAATAGGCACACGGGTGCCCAAAAGGCCGCATATTCTCGGGGAATACACGGACATTTGCAAATGACTTTTTCGACAAGGCCTCGCCCTGCCGTCCAGATTTGCCGGTTGAGCCACGGATTGCGTGGCCGTTGCCCCGCCGCAGCGGGGGTTCTGAGCGCTCATCCTGCAAAAGACAAGCGCCCGGAATAAGGGTTACAGCTTAGGCATGCCGCCACCCGGCAGCATCCCGCCCAGGCCGCGCATCATCTTGGCCATGCCGCCCTTGGCGGAGAATTTCTTCATCATCTTCTGCATCTGCTTGTGCTGCTTGATCAGCCGCCCGATATCCTGCACCTGGGTACCAGAACCCAGGGCGATCCGGCGCTTGCGCGAACCGCTGATCAGGTCAGGGTCGCGACGCTCGGCCGGGGTCATGGAGTTGATGATCGCCTCCATCTGCTTGAACTGCTTCTCGGCCGCGCCCTGGGCATTGCCCATCTGCGACAGGTTCACCCCGCCGATGCTCGGCAGCTTGTCCATCAGGCCGCCCAGGCCGCCCATGTTCTTCATCTGTAGCAACTGATCGCGGAAGTCTTCGAGGTCGAAGCCCTTGCCCTTCTTCAGTTTCTTGGCCAGCTTGTCGGCCTTGGCCTTGTCGATGGTCTGCTCGGCCTGCTCGATCAGGCTGAGCACGTCACCCATGCCGAGGATGCGCGATGCCACACGGTCCGGGTGGAAGGGCTCGAGCGCCTCGGTTTTCTCACCCATACCGATGAACTTGATCGGCTTGCCAGTGATGGCACGCACCGAAAGCGCAGCACCGCCACGG
This sequence comes from Pseudomonas putida, assembly GCF_026625125.1. Classification (NCBI taxonomy): domain Bacteria; kingdom Pseudomonadati; phylum Pseudomonadota; class Gammaproteobacteria; order Pseudomonadales; family Pseudomonadaceae; genus Pseudomonas; species Pseudomonas putida. The sequence continues at coordinate 4,668,563 of NZ_CP113097.1, forward strand.
GCATCACCGTCGACCTTGGTCAGCACCACGCCGGTCAGCGGCAGGGCTTCACCGAAGGCCTTGGCGGTATTGGCGGCGTCCTGGCCGGTCATGGCATCGACCACGAACAGGGTCTCGACCGGCTTGACCGAAGCATGCAACGCCTTGATCTCGTCCATCATGTCGGCGTCGATGTGCAAACGGCCGGCGGTGTCGACGATGACCACGTCGATGAACTTGAGCTTGGCCTCGCGGATCGCCGCTTCGGCAATGGCCACAGGCTTCTGGCTGATATCGGACGGGAAGAAGGTCACGCCGATGTCGTTGGCCAGCGTTTCCAGCTGCTTGATGGCTGCCGGGCGGTAAACGTCGGCCGAAACGACCATCACGCTTTTCTTCTTACGCTCCTTGAGGAAGCGCGCCAGCTTGCCGGCGGTGGTGGTCTTGCCCGCACCCTGCAAGCCGGCCATCAGCACCACTGCAGGCGGGGCAGCATTGAGCGCGAGGTCTTCGTTGGCCGCGCCCATCAGGCTTTCCAGCTCGGCCTGGACGATCTTCACGAACGCCTGGCCCGGGGTCAGGCTGCGCGACACCTCGGTGCCGACGGCGCGTTCTTTCACGCTGTTGACAAAATCCTTGACCACCGGCAGGGCAACGTCGGCCTCGAGCAGGGCCATGCGCACTTCGCGCAACGTATCCTTGATGTTGTCTTCAGTCAGCTTGGCCTTGCCGGTGACATGGCGCAGCGTCTGTGACAGGCGGTCGGTCAGGTTTTCGAACATGGTGATCCTTTCAGGCCAAGTAAAAGCCGAGGTTTGTCAGGCGCCCAGATGAATATGCACACGCGCTGGGCACAGCAAGGCGGCGATTATAGCGAAGAGCGGCGGCGGCGCACACCTCAGCTTCCCGGCGGCACCTTTGAAGCTGCCAGGCGCAAGCCGCGAACCACCAGAAAATCCCCTCCCCCCACGGATCTGCCTTCGTTTGCGGCGTGCCGCTTGAAGCATGCAGCTCACTAGCCCCCCCAGCGCGATCTATGCCAAACTCCGTTTCTTTAAGGCTTGCCCACCAGGACTTATGGTCTCCTCACCCAGCCTCATCCCCAACCTGATCGCCGCCGGCCTATATATAGCGGCGACCGTTTATCAGGGTTCGCGCCTGGCCCAGTCGAACAAAGCCGACAAACGGCTGCTCGGCCTGCTCGGCGCCCTCGCCGTGATCGCCCAGAGCGGCGCACTGTTCTTTCAACTGATCACTCCGCTGGGGCTGAGCCTGGACTTCTTCAGCGCCGCCAGCCTGATCGCCGTGGCGGTCATTACCCTGACCCTGCTGGCCTGCCTGCGCATACCGGTGGAAAATCTGCTGGTGCTACTGTTCCCGCTCGGCGCCATCACGGCCCTGCTGGCCCAGTTCGCCCCACCCGGCACCGTTCCGCTGATCGATGAAGAGCCGGGGATTCTCGCCCATATCCTGCTGTCGATCCTGGCCTATGGGCTGTTCACCATCGCGGTGTTCCAGTCGCTGCTCCTGCTGCTGCAGGACCACCAGCTGAAAAACAAGCACCCTTCCGGGCTGATCCGCAACTTCCCACCGTTGCAGACGATGGAAAGCCTGCTGTTCGGCTTCCTTTGGGCGGGCTGGTGCCTGTTGTCGCTGTCGCTGATCTCCGGCTGGCTGTTCCTGGACAACCTGTTTGCCCAGCACCTGGTACACAAAACCCTGCTGGCCTGCGTGGCCTGGATCGTCTTCAGCGTACTGCTGTGGGGCCGCACCCGCCTGGGCTGGCGTGGCCACAAGGCGATCCGCTGGACGCTGGCCGGTTTCTGCCTGCTGATGCTGGCCTATTTCGGCAGCAAGCTGGTTCGCGAATTCATCCTGCATATCTGACGGTCGCCCATGGACACCCTGCCGTACGCTCCGCTACTCGGCACTCTGGCACTGGCGCTGCTGTGGTCGGCGCTGTTTAGCGCGGTAGATGCCGCCCGCCTGCAGCTCAACGGCTCGTTACGCCCCGGTCATGACGAGCACCCCGTATTACCAGCCCAGGCCCTCGTGCTGTGTGCCAGCGCGGGCAAGCTTCTGGTGCTGGGCCTGGCCTGCCTGATGGGCCAACGCTTCAACGGCGAGCATGGTTTCTGGCTGGCAGGCCTGGCCGCCACCGCTGGCTTGCTGATTTTTGCCGAGTACCTGCCGCGGCGCCTGGCGCGGCGCAATCCGCAGGCCTTCATCAGCCTGGGCGTCAGCCTGCTGAAGCTGCCATTGGCGCTGCTGCAACCCGTGGCCTGCCTGCTGGACGGCTGCGCCAGGCTGCTGTTGCGGCCGTTTCGCGTGCCGCCCACCGCAGTGGCCCTGCACCCGCAGGCAGATGATGACTTCAGCGACGATGAAGACCACGACATGCCGCGCCACGGCCTGCTCGATGGCCTGCACTCGCTGAACAAGGTCACCGTCAACGACATTCTGGTGCCGCGCAACGAGGTCGACGGCATCAACCTCGACGAGCCGATCGAGCGCATCATCGAGCAGTTGATCCTCAGCCGCCACACGCGCCTGCCGGTGTATCACAACGATATCAACCAAGTCGAAGCCATCCTGAACACCAAGCTGATCAGCCACCTGCTGCCCAAGGCCGAGCTGACGCTGGAGAAACTTCACGATGCCTGCTACGAGCCCTACTTCGTCCCCGAAAGCACGCCACTGCAATTGCAGCTGCTGAACTTCCACAAGCAGCAGCGCCGGCTAGGCGTGGTGGTAGACGAATACGGTGAGGTACTGGGTATCGTCACCCTGGAAGACATACTCGAAGAGATCGTCGGCGAGTTCGAGGAAGAGCACAGCCTCGACAACCCCCATGTTCACCCACAGCCCGATGGCACCTTCGTCATCGAGGGCGCCGCTTCGCTGCGCGAAATCAACCGCACCCTGGGCTTGCACCTGCCCAGCGACGGTGGGCCGAAGACCCTGAACGGCTTGGTCACCGAGGCCTTGGAAAGCATCCCGGAAAGCGCTGTGTGCCTGAAGATCGGCCGCTATCGCCTGGAAATCCTCGAAACAGAGGACAATTGCGCCAGCAAGGTACTGGTGTGGACCGTGACCCGCTAGCTATACTCGGGTCACGCTTACCCAGCCCTGCCGTCCCGCCCGCTACCCGCACCCGGCGCCTCACGGCCAGCGCGCCCCACTGACGCGCCCTGCGGTCCTGCTTCAACACCCTGAACAGTGCCCGCTCCCGCCCCTATCCCCCTTGGGCTATCGTCAGTCGGGCGAACAAGAACAATACGCTCCGGCGTCCGCGAACCGTACCTGCCCTTTACTGGCCGGCGGAAACCTTCGCGGGCAAAGCCCATGGAGCACGACCAGACTGTTAGGGACCTACTTAATGACAACCAGCAGCACGTATGCCCAGGCGCCTGACGCGCCGGTCAACTCCCCCGCGCGGGTCGCCACTGCCAGTTTCATCGGCACCGCCATCGAGTTCTACGATTTCTACGTTTATGCCACTGCCGCTGCGCTGGTGATCGGGCCCGTGTTCTTCCCTTCGGGGTCGGGCACCGCGCAGATGCTGGCGGCCTTTCTTACCTTCGGCATCGCCTTCCTCGCCCGCCCGCTGGGTTCCGCACTGTTCGGGCACTTCGGTGACCGCATCGGGCGCAAGTCGACGCTGGTCGCCTCGCTGCTGCTGATGGGGGTATCCACCACGCTGATAGGCGTGCTGCCAGGCTACGACAGCATCGGCGTGTGGGCACCGATCATCCTGTGCCTGCTGCGCTTCGGCCAGGGCCTTGGCCTGGGCGGAGAATGGGGTGGTGCGGCGTTGCTGGCCACCGAGAACGCGCCGGCGGGCAAGCGTGCCTGGTTCGGGATGTTCCCGCAGCTAGGCCCTTCGATCGGCTTCCTGGCGGCCAACGGCCTGTTCCTGACCTTGGCCCTGCTGCTCAGCGACGAGCAGTTCCGTGAGTGGGGCTGGCGCATCCCGTTCCTGCTCAGTGCCGCGCTGGTGCTGGTAGGCCTGTACGTACGCCTCAAGCTTGAAGAAAGCCCGGTGTTCGCCAAGGCCGTGGCCCGCCACGAGCGGGTGAAAATGCCGGTGGTGGACCTGTTCAGCAAGTACTGGCTGCCGACGCTGCTGGGGGCCGCGGCCATGGTGGTGTGCTATGCGCTGTTCTACATCTCGACGGTATTCTCGCTGAGCTACGGCGTCACGACGTTGGGCTACAGCCGCGAGACCTTCCTTGGCCTGCTTTGCTTCGCCGTGGTCTTCATGGCCCTGGCCACGCCGCTGTCGGCCTGGCTCAGCGACCGTTACGGGCGCAAGCCGGTACTGATCGTCGGCGGTCTGCTGGCGGTGGCCTCGGGCTTCACCATGGAGCCTTTGCTGACCTCTGGCTCGACCACAGGTGTTGCGTTGTTCCTGGCCATCGAGCTGTTTCTGATGGGCGTGACGTTCGCACCGATGGGCGCATTGCTCCCAGAGCTGTTCCCTACTCACGTGCGTTACACCGGCGCATCGGCAGCGTATAACCTGGGCGGCATCGTCGGAGCTTCGGCGGCGCCGTTCTTTGCTCAGAAGCTGGTGAGCATGGGCGGGCTGAGCTGGGTAGGTGGGTATGTATCGGTTGCGGCGGTAATCAGCCTGATCGCTGTGCTGTGCCTGAAAGAGACCCGCCACACGGAGCTTTGAAGGCTTGAAGCTGCAGGCTTGAAGCTGCAAGCCTCAAGCTGCAAGCAAAGGCATCCCCTTGCAGCTTGCAGCTTGCAGCTCAAAGCTTAGAACTCGACCTTGACCGCCTGCGCCGCGCGGGTCGCCTTGGCGCGCGCCGCTTCGATCGACTCATCACGTGCCAGGCACACACCCATGCGGCGCTGGCCGTTGATTTCCGGCTTACCGAACAGGCGGATCGCAGTATCCGGCTCGCTCAACGCTGCGCCGAGGTTGGCGAAGCTGGTCTGCTGCGACTGGCCTTCAGGCAGGATCACCGCCGAAGCGCTAGGGCCGAACTGGCGTACCACCGGGATCGGCAGGCCCAGAATGGCACGGGCATGCAGCGCGAACTGCGAGAGGTCCTGGGAAATCAGGGTGACCAGGCCCGTATCGTGCGGGCGTGGCGAGACTTCGCTGAACCACACCTGATCGCCCTTGACGAACAGCTCGACGCCGAACAAACCACGGCCGCCCAACGCATCGGTGACCGCCTTCGCCACACGCTGCGACTCGGCCAAGGCTTTCGGGCTCATCGCCTGGGGCTGCCACGACTCCTGATAGTCGCCCTTCTCCTGACGGTGACCGACTGGCTCCAGATACGTGGTGCCGCCAACATGGCGCACGGTCAGCAAGGTGATCTCGTAGTCGAAGTCGATGAAGCCTTCGATGATCACGCGGCCCTTGCCGGCGCGGCCGCCCTCCTGAGCGTAGTCCCACGACTTCTGCAGGTCGGCATCGCTGCGCAGCAGGCTCTGGCCCTTGCCGGACGAACTCATCACCGGCTTGACCACGCACGGGTAACCGACATCGGCCACAGCCTTGGCGTAGTCTTCAAAGGTGTCGGCGAAGTGGTACGGCGAGGTTGGCAGGTCCAGCTCTTCGGCCGCCAGGCGGCGAATGCCCTCGCGGTTCATGGTCAGCTGGGTGGCGCGGGCGGTCGGCACGACGTTGAACCCTTCGTTCTCCAACTCGACCAGCGTAGCGGTGGCGATGGCTTCGATTTCGGGGACGATGTAATGCGGTTTTTCAGCCTCGATAATGGCGCGCAGGGCGACACCATCGAGCATGTTGACCACGTGGCTGCGGTGCGCGACCTGCATGGCCGGTGCGTTGGCGTAGCGGTCCACGGCGATCACTTCGACGCCCAGGCGCTGCAGCTCGATCACCACTTCCTTGCCCAGCTCGCCACAGCCGCAGAGCAGTACACGGGTCGCGGTAGGCGACAATGGGGTTCCGATACGGGTCATTTCAGGTCCTCGAAGGCGTCCGGGGCCGCGCCAGTCTTAGCGCCGCCCGCTGAAAAAGGACCGGTATTCTACACCATCAGCCGGCCACGGCAGCCCGCCGCGCACGAAATGCCATGGCCAGCCACACCGCAGTCACGCCGGCGAACTTGGAGGCCATTGCGGTGCCGATCACGGCCGGTGTCAGGGCACCGATCATGCCGAAGAAAATGAAGGTATCCACCGGGATGCTCAGTGCCGAGCTCAACCACAAGCGGTCACGCAAGGGGCGCCGGGTGATGCTGAACACCAGCCAGTCGATCAGCTCGGAAACGAAGAACGCAGTGGCACTGGCCAGGGCAATGGTCGGCTCGGAGGTCACGTACGACAGCACCAGGGCCAGCAGCATGGCGATCAGCGCGCCATGGCCGTAGCGGGTCTGCACCATGTCACGCAGGATGAACACCAGCCCGCCCCAGGCGGACCAGATCACGTCCAGATGCGGGGCGCTGGAAAAGGCAAAGTTGATCAGTACAACGCTGCTGATGTAAGCGATTAGAAAGAACATGGGCAGTGACCGTCCGGCAAGCGGCACAGATTACCTGATTTTCGAGTCAACCGCAGCGCTTACATGATCAATCCGGCAGCCACCGCCCGCTCATGGCAACGCTTGAGCACGGCCCGGCGTTCGGTATTGTCCATCCGCCCCCAACGGCCAATCTCTGCCACGGTACGCTGGCACCCGGTGCACACATCCTGCTCGTCCAGCGCGCAGATGCTCACGCAGGGCGAAGCGACCGGGCGCTCAGTGGCGATCACCTCACTCATCGTCCATCTCCAGGTCCCGCGCATAGCGCTGGGCGTTGTGCACATAGTGCGCGGCGCTGGCCTCGAGCATGCGTTTTTGCTGCTCGGTGAGTTCGCGCACGACCTTGCCAGGCGAACCCATCACCAGCGAACCATCGGGGATTTCCTTGCCCTCGGGGATCAGCGCATTGGCGCCGATGATGCAGTGCTTGCCGATGCGCGCACCGTTGAGGATCACCGCATTGATGCCGACCAGGCTGTAATCGCCAACCGTGCAGCCATGCAGCATGGCGTTGTGGCCGATGGTCACGCCCTTGCCCAAGGTCAGCGGCGAACCCATGTCGGTATGCATCACGGTACCGTCCTGGACGTTGCTGTCCTCGCCGATATCGATCAACTCGTTGTCACCGCGCAGCACCGCGCCGAACCACACACTGGCGCGCGCCTGCAGGCGCACCTTGCCAATCAGCATGGCATTGGGGGCGGCCCAACTGGTGGCATGGCTCTCGACCCGCAGGTCGCCCAGGCGGTATTTCATTCTCGCTCCTCAGGGTATCAGCGGCGAAGGGGGGCGCCGTTCAGATCTCTACATAACGCTCGGGTGGCTGATGCAGGCTGATGCCTGCGTCATACAGCAAGTTGACCAGTTCGACGATCATGATCGCCGACAGCCCCCAGATCTTGTATTCGCCATATCGATAGCTGGGCACATACCAACTGCGGCCCTGGTAATCGATACGGTGGGTGTGGTCACGCGGGTCCTGGCGGAAGAATTCGAGCGGCACGCTGAATACTGCCGCGATCTCTGCATCATTGGCGCGGTATTCGACGAAATCGGGGATAACCCCGACGAATGGCGTCACTTTCAGCCCATGCAGGGAAATCAGCGGGCTCAGGGGGCCCAGTACTTCCACCAGGCCTGGCGGCAGGCCGATCTCTTCTTCGGCCTCGCGCAGCGCGGTGAACACCAGGTCGGGGTCTTCCGGGTCGCGCCGGCCACCGGGGAAGGCGACTTCGCCGCCATGGGTGGAAAGGCCCTTGGCACGCAGGGTCAAGACCAGCTCGGGCGCTTCGCTGCGGGTAATGGGCAGAAGTACCGCAGCCTCGGGGAACCGTCGGTCGGTTTCCAGTGAAGCTGGTTGGTGGTTGCTCATTCGGCGAAGTAGCTCGTCCAGCATTGCGCACTCTCGTTTCCAAGGCCTGCCCTGCATGATGCACCAAAGCCGCGAAGCACCCAAGCCCTGTACGCTTGCGGCAGGCATGCCTGGCGCGCCAAGATAGCCTGGGCTCAAGGGAAGAACAGCATGAAATTCTGCAGCGCGTGCGGCCAGCCGGTCATTCAGCGGATACCCGAAGGCGACAGCCGCCTGCGGTATGTCTGCGATCATTGCCAGACCATTCACTACCAGAACCCGAACATCGTCGCCGGGGTGTTGCCGGTGTGGGGCAGCCAGGTGCTGCTGTGCCGGCGAGCCATCGAGCCCCGCCGCGGCTTCTGGACCTTGCCCGCCGGCTTCATGGAGAACGGCGAAACACTGGACCAGGCCGCCCGCCGTGAAACTGTCGAAGAAGCCTGCGCCCGGGTCGGCGCGATGGCCCTGTACCAGTTGTTCGACCTGCCGCACATCAATCAGGTGCATGTGTTCTTCCGCGCCGAGCTGGCCGACCTGGACTTCGACATCGGCACCGAAAGCCTGGAGGTGCGGTTGTTCGACGAACACGAAATACCGTGGGGCGAGCTGGCTTTCCGGACCGTCACACGCACACTAGAATGCTATTATCGCGACCGCATCGGGCAGCATTACCCCATAGGCCATGAGTACCTGCCACCGATGAACGTTTCGCCCACCACTTAAGCTTGCAGGTACCGCTTCATGCGCTGGTTGTTTGCCCTTTTCTGCCTTTGCGTTACCTCGGTGTCCCAGGCGGCCTTCACCGAAACCATCATTCGCAAGCCGCAGCCGCCTTTGCCGGCAACATCGCAATCGCAGGCAGCCATGCAGCCGCTGATCGACAAGGTGCTGGTGATCAAGTCCGAGCGCCGCCTGCAACTGATCAGCCGTGGCGAACCGCTGAAAACCTACCGTATTTCGCTGGGCAAGCAGCCCAAGGGCGCCAAGCAGCGCGAAGGCGACAAGAAAACCCCCGAGGGCCTGTACTGGCTGGACTGGCGCAAGCAAAGCGACCGTTTCAACCTGTCCATGCACATCACCTACCCGAACATCAGCGACGCCGCCCGTGCCACACGCGAAGGCTGGAGTGCCGGCAGCATGATCATGATCCACGGCACCCCGATCAACGACGAGTATCCCGAATGGTATTTCCATACGCTTGACTGGACCGATGGCTGTATCGCCATGCGCAACTCGGACATGCGCGAGGTCTGGGACCTGGTACCAGACGGCACATTGATCGAGATTCGGCCCTGATAGTCCGGCATTCCGGTTGATGCTGTAGGAACCTTCCCACTTCAATCAAGCATCTGCCCTACCGCAGTGTAGGTAGCAGACTGCATCCAATCGACTGGCAAAATTTTTAGCATCCACGCAAACGAGTACGCAGGCCGTACGCCATTTGCGGGGATCCCCAATGCCATCCCGATACCGCCACATCGCCAGCAGGCTGCTTGCCTGCTGCATGACCAGCTTGCTGGCCCTGCCACAGGCATTGGCGGACGACCCTGCCAGCCTGCAACTGCGGGATCAACAGCGCACACTGCGCCAGTTCGAGCAGCAGCAACGGCTGCAGCGCTGGCAACGCCCTCCAGCCGCGCAACCCGATGCCCCCCTCTCGCCGAACCCACCCCGCGACAGCCACTGCTGGGCGATCACCGGCGTTCGTCTGGCCGGCAACCGCCAGCTTTCGGCACAGGCCCTTGAGCCGGCCATCCAGGCACTGACAAAACCCTGCCTGGGCATCGCCGACATCAATCGCGTGCTCAAGGCCATCACCCAGCGCTACGTGCTCGCCGGTTACCCGGCCAGCCGCCCCTACTTGCGGCAAGCACCAGCGCATGACGCACCGCTGGACATCGTCATCATCGAAGGCTTCGTCGAATCGATCGAGCTGGATGCCGAGCTGCCGCTTTCCCTGCACAACGCATTCCCCGATCTGCTGGGCAACCCCCTGTACCTGCCAGACCTAGAGCAGGGGCTGGACCAGCTCAACCGCCTGCGCGCCTACGAGCTCAGTGTCGACCTGTTGCCAGGCGAACTGCAGGGCGGCACGCGGGTGCTGCTGCAGCCTCGCCACGTGGCTTCACGCTGGCACCTGGACAGCCGCTTCGATAACCGGGGCAGCCCGTTGACCGGGCGTCACCGCCTGAACCTCGGCCTTGGCGTGGACAGCCCCTTGGGCCTGAACGACGACCTGCGCCTGTCGCTGTCCACCACGGTCATCGATGCGCCGGGGCGCAGCCAGGGCGTCGCCCTCTACTACAGCCTGCCCTACGGCCCATGGACCTTCACGCTGAATGTCGGCCAGCTGCGCTACAACGCGCCGATTCCGCAGGGGCGGTACGACAGCAACGGCAGCAGCAGCTACCAGAGCGTCAGCGCCGAGCGCATGCTCTGGCGCAACCAGTACGGCATGCTCAGCGCCAGCGCCCGGCTGGACCGCAAACGCCTGATCAACCGCGCCGGCTCTGCCGTCATCGGCCTGCAGAGCCCCACCCTGACCAGCGTGGAGGCCGGGCTCAACCTGCTCTGGCTGGACCACGGCCTGTGGCACGCCTACATCGGCGTCGCCCAAGGCACCCACTGGCTGGGTGCCGAGCAACCCGCCAGGCACGCGACAGCGCCAAAGCCCGACTATCGAAAATACCGCGCCAGCCTGCTGCACCTGCGCCAGGGGCCTGCGAACTGGCCGTGGCGCTGGCAAAGCGAGCTTGGCCTGCAGTACAGCACCGATGCCTTGCCGGCCGTCGAGCAGATGTTGTTGAGCGACGATTCGGCCGTGCGTGGCTTTCGCCTGCGTACCTACAGTGGCGCCAGCGCCGCCGCCTGGCGCAATACCTTCAGCCAACCGCTGCCACTGCCCTGGGCCACACCGGCTACGGTGCGCCCCTACCTGGGCCTGGACCTGGGCTGGGAACGGCTGGCGCAAGGCGCTTCGCCGCGCCGGCTGGCAGGTGCCACGGCGGGTATCGAAGTGACCCTGCCGCACAGCCGGCTGCGCCTGGACTATCAGCGTGCCCTCTATGCCAGCGACCTGCACCGCCCGATGCTCGAACCCGGATTCTGGGTGCTTGAGTGGGCCCTGAACATCTGACTGACCCACAACAAAGAGAACGAGAACATGCTTACACTCTCGCAGATACCCGCTATCCGTCCCGATACCTTGCGCTGGGCCATTTTTCTCGCCCTGCTCGCCTCCACCAGTGCGCTGGCCCAGAACGGCCTGGAGGCGGCCACCGGCCCTGGGGGTACACCGCTCATCAACAACAACCATGGCGTACCGGTTATCGACATCGTCGCGCCCAATGCCAACGGCCTGTCGCACAACCAGTTCCTCGATTACAACGTCGCCCGCCCCGGCGTGGTATTGAACAACGCGCTCCAGGCCGGGCAGTCGCAACTGGCCGGCGCGCTGGCGGCCAACCCCCAGTTCCAGGGCCACGCAGCCTCGACCATCCTCAACGAGGTGATCAGCCGCAACGCCTCGCTGATCGAGGGCCCACAGGAGATCTTCGGCCGCCCGGCCGATTACATCCTGGCCAACCCGAACGGCATCACCCTCAACGGCGGGAGCTTCATCAACACCACCCGGGCCGGGTTCCTGGTCGGTACGCCGGAGTTGCAGGACGAACAGCTCAAACACCTCAACACCCTCAATGCCAGCGGCACTCTGCAAGTGCTCGCAGGCGGGCAGCGCAATGCCGAAGGTGCGCTTGACCTGATCGCGCCACAGCTCGACAGCAAAGGCGTACTCCTGGCCCAGGGCGACCTCAACGTCACCGTTGGTCGTAACCGCCTGCGCCACGACGACGGGCAGGTCATCGAGCATCTGCCGGGTACGCCGTCGAGCATCGACGCCAACCTGTTCGGCGCCATGCGCGCTGGGCGCATTCGTGTCGTCAGCACTGCCGAGGGCGCGGGGGTGCGGGTGGGGCCGGTGCAGCTCAAGGCCGACCAGGGCATCACCCTGCAGTCTGCCGGCGCGCTGCAGGTCAGTGGCCATGCAGACCAGTCAGGGGAACTGAGCACCGACCACGGCGCCTTGCAACTCACCGCCGCCGATGACCTGCGCCTTGGCGCCGTCGACGGCAAGGCCGAGCGCATCGAGATAAAGGCAGGCAAGAAGCTCACCCTGGACGCCGAAAGCCGCCAGAGCATCGCCCGCGAGCAGGAAAGCTGGAACAAGAAGTTTTTGTTCATCACCCGCGAGACCTACCAACGCGAACGAACCACCACCGACCAGCACGTGCGCGGCACACAGCTGCAAGCCAGTGACAGCGTGCTGTTGAAGTCCGGCGCCGACATGCGCCTGGTGGCAGCCGACGTGGCTGCAGGGGGCGACCTGACGCTCGACAGCGCTGCCGACCTGGGCATTGCCGCCGGCACCACCAGCCAACGTATCGAGGAGCAGGTACGCCACCGCAAAGACCTGTGGCGCGGCGACAGTGATACCAGCCAGTACCAGGAGTCGGCACAAGGCAGCACGCTCAATGCCGCGCGCATGACGGTCAAGGCCGATGACACCCTCACCGTGCAAGGTAGCAAACTGCACAGCCGTGCCGACCTGGACATCACTGCCAGGAACGTCGACATCGGCACTACGGCGCTGCAGGAGCAGGGTACAGACCGCAACTACAGAGGCGACCTGGTATCGGGCACTTTCTTTGGTGGCCGCAAGGGCAACGATACCCAGGGGCAGCGCCTGGCCGGCAGCGCGGTCACGGCCGATGCCAAGCTGAAGGTTGCGGCCGAACAGGTGAGCATCAAGGGCAGCAACGTCCACGGCGCCCAGGACGCGGTGCTGCACAGCGACAAAGGCGCCTTGGCGATCGAGGCCGACCACGCCAGCACCGTTGCCACCGAGCGCGACAGCAGCAGCAAGCTGTTCGGCCTGATTGGCAACGATCGCGAGCGCACGCAACACAAGCAGCAGGTGTTGAGCAGTGACGTCAGCTCTGCCAGCAACCTGCGGCTGGCCAGTGCCGAAGACTTGCGTATCCAGGGTTCGAAAGTGACGGCCGCCGGGCATCTGCAGGTCGAGGCCAAGGGCGACCTGTCGATTGGCAGCACGCAGTCACGCGATGAAAGCCAAACAAGCAGCCAGCGACGCGGTTTCACGGCCAGCGCCAAACAGACCGAAACGGCCGAAGACGGCAAGCCCGAGTCGCGCCAGTACGCCGCAGGCGTTGCTTACGAAGTGGTCACCACCACAGGCCAACAGCGTGAAACATCGCAGGTGGCCAGCGAATTGACGGGCGCTACGGTTGGCCTGAACAGCGGCGCGCACCTGCAGGTCAACGGCTCCAACGTACAGGCCAAAGCCGGCGACCTGGACGTGCAGGCCAAACAGCTGACCCTTGGCGCCACACGCAACGAGCGCGAGTCGTCCAGCGGCTCTACCCACAGCGGCGGCGGCCTGAAGGTGACTGGCGGTATCGACCGGCTGGGCAGCCTGTTCGAAGGCCATCGCAACAACGAAGGCGTCACCGAGCGCGACAGCAAGACGCAACGCACCCGTTTGCAGGCCAGCGGCGACCTGAAGCTCAGCGCCGACGAATTGATCACCGAAGCGGCAAGCGCCAACGCAGGCAACACCCTCGAGATCACTGCCAAACGCATCGACAACCGTGCCGTGCAGGACACCCATGACCGTGAAGTGCAACGCAATGACGGGTCAGGCAGCCTCGGCGCCAGCCTGGAGTACCGTGACGTGACCCGGCCGATCGAACGCTTGGTCCAGGGTGAAGAAGCAGCGCGCTTCCAGCAGGCCTCGCCCGAAGACGCAATGGTGGCACCGAGCGGTGGCGGCGACATGACCCTCGACCACCTCAAGCGCTTGGAAAACCAGCGCCGTGGCTTTGCCCAGGTGAGCGAACTGGCAGGGGCAAGCGTGAAGGTCAAGGCCGATACCCTCGATGACCAGGGCACCGCCTGGCGCGCCAACGCCGGCGCCCTGCAGGTCGACGCGCAGCACCACCAACTGCGCGCCGCCGAAAACACCCGGGAGGATAGCCTCCAGCGCCTGTCCTACGGTGGCGACCTGCGCGTGGATACCAGTTCGGGGAGTGACCTGAACGTACGCGTTTCCGGCAAGGGCGGCTCGCAGGACAAACAGGCGGTCGTCCGCACTGCAGTGCCGGGCAGCCTGTATGGGCAACAGGGCATTCAGGTTCAGCTGGGCAGCGATGGCCGCTACGAAGGCACACGCATCGAGGGCGGTGAAGGTGATGTGCTGATCCAGAGTGCCGGTACCCTGTCACTGCCCCAAGCCACCGACCACACCCAGCAGCGCTCACGCCAGCTCGATGGCAACGCCTGGGCCAAGGTCGGCAATCGCCCAGGCAGCACTGGCGTCGACGGCCGAGGCTATCTCAACCATGCCTGGGAGCAGGCAACCCAAACCAATGCCCAGGTGGCGCAGATCGACGGCAAAGGCCAAGTGCGCCTGACCAGCGGGGGCGACATGCTGCTCGAAGGCACGCGTATCGGCAGCCGCGAGGCCAAGGTCGGTGACACCCTCCTGCAAAGCGCTGGCCGCTTGCAAATCGAGGCTGCGAGCAATACCCGGCAGGCCACCGGCGGGGGCCTGGGCGGCGGTCTGGAGCTGGCCGTGAAGACCGGCACCACCCAAGGTGGCGCCATCGGGGGCCACTTCAACCACGGCAAGAAGAACGAGGATGCTCGCCAGGCAATCGATGCGCAGTTGCAAAGCGCGGGCAAACTGACCCTCGGCAGCCGCGCTCGCGAGGACATCGCTGTGCACCTGGCGGGCCTCCAGGCATCGGCCGAGTACATCGACATCGACGCCGCCAAGGGCGGTGTGCTGGTCGAAGCGTCATCCACTGTCGAGCGCCGCGACAACCTGGACATCACCGCTGGCGCCGGTTTCAACACGTCCAAGGGCGACACCGACACCCTTGGGCTGCATGGGCGTGCCCGAGTCGACCTGGACAAACGCGACAACCTGATCTGGAACGCCGGCAACCTGCGCGCCGAGCGTATCGGCCTGCACAGCCGCGGCGACACCCGCATCGAAGGCGTGAGCCTGGAGGCCGGGCGCATCAGCGGCGCAATTGATGGCAACCTGCGCATCGCCAGCCGCAAGGACAGCGTCGATACCCTGACCGTAAACGGCGATGCACGGCTGAGCAAAGAGCAAAACCCGCAGGGCTATGTGAACGCTGCCACGGCCGTCGCGGGGCCGCTGGGAGGCAAGGTCAGGGAAAAAGCAGGTTCTGCCCTGGCCAAGGTCGACCCGGGCGTTTCGCCAACCTTCAGTCTCGATGTGTCGCATGTTCAGCGTGATGGCGTTGCCCAGCAGACGACGCTCAAGGGCAGCGAGGGGGTAGACCTTGCGGTGGGTGGTGACGCTCACCTGACGGGCGCACGCGTGCAATCGGCCATGGCTGACGTCACACTAACCGCCAGCGCGGTGACCAAGCAAACGCTGAGCGGCAATGATTACCGCCGCGATGTATCGATCGATGCGTCGAATTCGCCGGTAGACCTGAGTACCGCCATTGCCCAGATCAGCAAAGGCAAAGGCGCCGCAGACGGCGAAAATGCACTGGACTTAGGCCTGCTACGCACCAGTGGGCATAGCCGCAGTGAGCAGTGGGCTGCAGGGGTTGAAGGCAAAGCCAACTGACCCAGAGCCCCTGTCGCCGGCAAACCGGCGACAGGGCCATGAGCTGCCCGGCAACCGCTGCTTACCAACGCCACGTCTGTTGCCCCGTCAGTGCCTGTGGCCCCAGCAGCCGAGCAGCACGCAGCAGCGGTGTAAGTGCGGCGTCCGGCTGCAGTTCGGCCGCTATCACTGCCTGGCGCCCCAGAAGGTCTGCATCCAGCGCCAACCGATGCTCACGCTGTTGTATCAGCTGCCCATGCAGGCGCCAGCCTGTGCGGCAATCCATTTCTACCCAGCCCTGCCCCAACCCCAGCGACCAAGGTTCGCTCAAAGCCAGGTCAGTGACCGCGATGCGGCCTTCGCTGGTACGGCACTGCCGCCCCGCGCCTTGCAGGCGCAGCGTGCCCTGCCACTGCCCGGCCAGGCGGTAGGCGGTCTGCACACTCGCCTGGGGAGCCTCTGCGGTAACGTGCATCCGCCAGCGCCATGGCCAGCCTTCGGCCTGCAACTGCCAGCCCTGGCCCTGAAAGCCCAGCTGTGCGTTGGCCTGCAAGCGCCACGGCTGCAACGCCCAGCGCACCGGCCCGACAGGCCCGACTTGCTGCGCCTGGCCCTGCCACAGGCTGCCGCTGACGCCCTGCATCGGCAGGCCAAAGCCCAGTGCAACCCAGGATGCCGGCAAATGCACCAGCAACGTCAGGCTGAACACCAGCCCGGCCCACAGCAGACCACGGCTGCTCATGGCTGCACCACCACGTCGAAACGCAGGCCTTCGGCATCCTGCTCCAAGCCCCACTGCAGCGGCTGAGCCCCCTCTGCACGCAACGCCTGCAGCCAGCGCTGCAACACCTGCTCATCGGCCACCAGGCCGCGCAACTGCCACACCTTGCCTTGCACCTCGACCTCGGCCACGTCGATGCGCCGGGCCTGGGCAGACTGGCGCAGCCGCTCCAGGCTCACGGCTGGGCCGCTGTGGAAGGCGGCGGCCTGCACAGCCAGCCCATGCCACTGGCTGAGCTCGCGCCATTGCGACACACCCTGACGCAGGGCCAGCAACGCCAGCAGAACGCCGATCAGGCACCCGGCAAGCAACATTCGATGACGCTCAAACCACTCGCGGGTCATGTTGGCGCTCCCAGATCGAAAACCACGTGTGCCGAGGGTGCAGCGCTCAATACCTGCACCGCCGCAGCGGCGGCGCTGGCCATTTCGTGCCAGGGCGGCTCGCCCCCCTCGCCCTGCAGGCGCAGGTGCCAGCGCTGGCCGTCAAAGCGCACCGCTTGCAAGCGCCAGCCTGGGTGCTCATGCAGCCAGGCCTGCAGACGTGCCTGCAGGTCTTGAAGCTGGCGCTCGCGCAGGTGCTGTTGCAGCTCGCTTTCGCGCAGGCGCTTGAGGGCCTGCGCCGCTTGCCCAGGGCTGGCCTGGGCGCCGGTGACGGCCAGCACCTGCGCGCGCCAGGTGTGCACCTGCCGCCATTGCTGGCCCGCCCATAGCCCGCACCACACCACGGCCAGCATCAGGCAGGCGACAACAAGCCCACGCGGCAGAACAGGCATTCGGGGCGCGGAGCGTGCCTGACGGATGCGCTGGAACAGGCTTGGGAGGGTGTCGAGCGGCGCCAGGGTACCTGGCCAGCGCCCGACCTGGCTGGCATTACGCAGGCTACCCCAGGGCTGCTGCGGCACCTCTCCCAGCGCGTCAGGCCAGGCCAGCCAATGGGCCTGCCCCTCTTCGCTGTGCCCCAGGTACAGGCACAAGCCAGGTGCGCGCTGCCACTGCCAGCCCGTCCCGGGCTCAGGCGTGGGCAACAGCTGGAACTCGGCCCAACAGCGCTCGATCTCAAGCCCCCATTGGCTGCACTGCCCACGCCATTCCTCGAGCGCCGCCCGCGCTACCGCCAACAGGCGCAACTGCCCTGCCTGGCGAGCGAGGCAAGCGCACTGCACCTGTTCGGCGTTCTCCAGCAAGTGGTCTTCCAGCAGCATGGGCCACTCGTCACGTTTGAGGCCTGGCGGCGCGGCCAGCTGAAACTGGCTGCACCGCTCGCCCGGGATGATCAGCGCTACCCGTGCACCCAGGTTCGCCGGGGGTTCGCCCTGCCCTTGCCGTTGGGCCACACCGTTTTCGACCAACAGCCAGTCCCAGACCACGCCCGGGCGCAGCAGCAACCATGGCCGCGCAGGCACACGTCGACGCCATTCAAGCTTCATGAACGCCCCCAAGGGAGCGTGAAGGTGCAGACATAGGGGGCTCCGTCGCGCTGCAATTGCACGCGCACACCCCGGCCGGGGTGCACGGGTTGATCAGAAGGCCAGGGCAGCCAGCGGCCTCCCTGGTGATAAAGCACATTCAGCGCACTGACCTGCTGCAGTTGCTCACGCATGATCCAACGGGGTTCGCTGGCCGCGTACAAGTCTGCCGAGGTTTCCAGTATCAGGCGCTGCTCACGGGCGTCGAAGCGCAGGCGTTGGCGCTGCAGGCGCGAGCCACCTTCGGCCTCAGGCACAGCCGTGGCTGCCACCCAGAGCAACTGCTGGCGGTCGGGCTGCCAGTCGAGCCAGCGGCTGGCCAGTGGCAGGCGTTGCTCATACACCCGGCGTAATACCGGGCTGTCGAAGCGCCGCTCCAGGGCCAGGCAGAACTCCAGCACACTGTACTCCTGGCCCGTCACCTGCAGCCGCTCGCGAACCTTGAGCCAGCCATTGACCAGCGCCGCGAGCATGACCCCAAGCAGCGCGGTCAAGGCCATGGCCACCATCAGTTCGATCAGGGTCAAGCCTGCCTGCCGCCGCTTCATGGACGCTCCAGAAAAACCGTGTACTGGCCCAGCGGCAGGCGTTGATCGCGGTCGGCATACAGTTGCATCTCGCCGCGGCGCAGGTCGCGCACACCGGTACGGCGCAGCTGCAGCTGCCAGTGGCACGCCTGCCCGCCCTGGCTCAACACACCACTGGGCTGGTTGCTGGCCGGCCAGTACTGCTCCACGGCAAAGCGTGCCTGCAGCTCGCGAGCGCACAGCACGCCAAGGCGATGCCATTGCACACTGTCCTGAACGGCCAGGCGCTGACGCAGAACCTGGCTGGTGATCACCGCCAGCACGGCGGCAATCGCCAGGGCCACGGTCACCTCCAGCAGGGTGAAGCCCTGTTGCCTGCGCTTCATGGTTCCACCCCCACACGCAACTGGCCGTTACGCCCCCACGCCCAGCGCTGGCTGCCACCGGCCCAGTGCCAGCGCACCGAACCCGGTTGAGCCCACCCTTGCGGCGTGAACTGCAGAGGCGGCTGCAGGCTGGCCGGCCAGTCGGGGCGCAGCCCTTTGGGCCAGTCCCCAACGCTCGCGGGTTCGGCCACCCAGCCCTCGCGCTCACGCCGCACGAACTCTGGGCGCTGGCCGGTCCAGCGCAACCCGCGCAGTTGCCCGGCATGCCGGGCCAGTGCAGCCTGGGAGCGGACCTGCGCAGCCAGCCGCTGCAACGCCTGATCGACGCTGGCCTTGCCGCTGTCCAGCCAGGCCACGGCAAGCCCGGTCATGAGGCCGGCAATGGCCAGCACCACGAGCAATTCGAGCAGGCTGAAACCGCGCTGCAGGCGCATCGCTCACAGCGCCCAGTTGCCCAGGTCGGCGTCCTGGCCTTCGCCGCCCGGCACACCATCGGCGCCCAACGAATACACATCGACCCGGCCATGCTCGCCAGGCATACGGTACTGATACGGGGTGCCCCACGGGTCATCCGGCAGGCGGCGTACATAACCATCGCTGCGCCAGGCACGCGGCAGCGGCTCCTGGGCCGGTTTTTTCACCAGCGCAGCCAGGCCTTGCTCATTGCTGGGAAAGCGCAGGTTGTCCAGCCGGTACATGTCCAGCGCCTGCTCGAGCGTGCTCAGGTCGGCCATGACTTTCTGCCGCATGGCCTTGTCCTGGTTGCCCAGCACGCTGGGCGCGACCACGGCGATCAGCAGGCCGATGATGAAAATCACCACCATGATTTCCATCAGGGTGAAGCCGTGTTGGCGCTTGCGTCGATGCTGCATGGGGTTGCTCCTAGTCATCTACAGTTGCAGGCCCTGGTTGAGTTGCATGATCGGCAGCAGCACCGCCAGCACGATGAACAGCACGACGGCGCCCATCACCAGGATCATCAGGGGTTCGAAAAGCGCCATGGCCGTATCCACCTGGCGGGCAAAGCCACGCTCCTGGTCGTCGGCCACCCGCTCGAGCATGTCGGCCAAGGTGCCGCTGGCCTCGCCACTGCCGACCATGTTCACCAGCAAGGGCGGGAACTGCTGGCAGGCGTCCAGCGCCCGGTGCAGGCTGGTGCCGCCCTGCACCTGCTGGCGCACCTGCTCCATGGCCAGGCGGATGCGGCGGTTGCCGACGGTTTCAGTGGCCACCTGCAAGGCTTCGAGCAGCGCGACGCCGCTGCTGGTGAGGATCGCCAGGCTGCGCGCCAGGCGGGCACTTTCCAGCACCTGCAACAGCCCGCCTGCGCGCGGCAGGCGCAACAGCAGGTCGTCGCGGCGCAGGCACCAGTGCGGCTTGCGCAGCAACCAGCTGGCCAGCAGCGACGTGAGGGCAGCCAGCCCCAGCAGCCAGGGGCCGGCGTGCACCAGGCCCTGGCTCAGGGCGATCAGCAAGGAGGTGATCAGCGGCAGGCTCTGCCCGGCATGGGCAAACTGTTCGGTGAGCTTGGGTACGACGAAGGTCATCAGGCCGATCACCACCGCCAGCGATACGCCCATCAGCACGCAGGGGTAGATCAGTGCGGTACGCGCCTTGTGCTGCTGGCGCTGTACCTGTTCCAGGTGGTCTGCAAGCCGGGTAAGCACCTGGGCCAACCGCCCCGAGCGCTCACCGGCTTCCACCAGCGCGCAGTACAGGCCGGTGAAAGGCGCGCCCTGGCGGGCCAGGCTGCGGGCCAGGCCAAGGCCTTCGGCGAGCGAGCCACGCAGGGCCACCAGCACCCCGTGCAGGGCTGGCTGGCGCAACTGGCGTTCAAGCGTCGCCAAGGCATCGACCAGGGGGATGCCCGCGCCGGTCAAGGTCGCCAGCTGGCGTGTCAGCTCACACAGCTGGGCACGGCTCAGGCGTTGTCGGCGAGGCTGTCGGGCACCGTTTTCCAAGCGCTGCAACTGGCGGGGGAACAAACCCTGCTCGCGCAGCAACTGGCGTGCATGGCGTTCGCTATCGGCCTGCAGGCTGGCTTTGTGGGTCTTGCCGGCCAGATCAACGGCCTGGTAACGAAAGGTCGGCATGGGTCAGCCCTGCACCACGCGCAGTACTTCGGCCAGGCTGGTCTCGCCGCGGGCCAGGCAGTCACTGGCCATCGCTACCAGGCTCTGGCGGCGCTCGGCCAGGTAGTCCTGCATGGCCAGTTCACTGGCGCCGTCATACAGCAGGCCGATGAGACCGGCGTCCAGTTCGATGAATTCGTACAGGCCCAAACGGCCGATATAGCCAGTGCCCTGGCACTGCTCGCAGCCCACCGCGTGGTAACTGCTGCCCAGCGCCGCCAGCTCAGGCCACAGCGCACGTTCGGCCGGCTGCAGGGGCTGCGCCACGGCGCAATGGCACAACCGCCGCACCAGGCGCTGGGCCAGTACACCGCGCAGGCACGATGCGATCAGGAACGGCTCGACGCCCATGTCGCGCAAGCGGGTGACCGCGCCCACTGCGCTGTTGGTGTGCAACGTCGACAGGACCAGGTGGCCGGTGAGGCTCGCCTGCACGGCGATCTGCGCAGTTTCCTGGTCGCGGATTTCGCCGAGCATGATCACATCCGGGTCCTGGCGCAGGATGGCACGCAGGCCGCTGGCAAAGGTCAGCCCGGCGCGCGGGTTGATGGCCGTCTGGCCGATGCCGGCGATGGCGTATTCCACCGGGTCCTCCACGGTGAGGATATTGCGGCTGCCGTCATTGAGGCTGTTGAGGCTGGCGTACAGGGTAGTGGTCTTGCCCGACCCGGTCGGCCCGGTAGACAGCACAATGCCGTTTGGCCTTGTCAGGCAGCTGCGCAGGCCGCGCAGTACTGCCGGGGGCATGCCCAGGTTGTCCAACGCCAGCAAACTGGCCTGTTTGTCGAGCACACGCATGACCACGCGCTCACCGTGGATGCCGGGCAAGGTCGAGACGCGCACGTCCACCTCACGCCCGGCGGCGCGCAAGGTGATACGGCCGTCCTGGGGCTGGCGTTTCTCGGCGATGTCCAGGCGCGCCATGACCTTGATCCGCGACACCAGCATGGCCGACAGCGCGCGCGGCGGGCGCAACACCTCGCGCAGGTGGCCGTCGACACGCAGACGCACCACCAGGCTCTGCTCGAAGGTCTCGATATGGATGTCCGAAGCGCGCAGGCGCAGGGCCTGGCCGAACAGGCCGTTGATCAGGCGGATCACCGGCGCTTCATCATCGCTTTCGAGCAGGTCCTCGATGCGCGGCATTTCGCTCATCAGGCTGTCCAGGTCGACCTGTTCGCCGATGCCTTCGATCAGTGCTTCGGTGGCGGCATCCCCGGCCTGATACAACTGGCCGAGGCGTTCGTCGAACGCCGCAGCTTCCAGGTAGTGCAGGGCCACGGGCTGGCCGTGCACACGCAGCAGCTCCTGCAGCTGGTTACTGTCGGCATCGCGGCGCAGCCACAACTGCCAGCCAGCCTCGGTCGGGGCCATGGCCAGCCCGGCCTGACGCGCAAGGCGATAGGGCAACATCACCAGTCACCCCCGTCCAGGCGTGCGCGGCTGGCGGGGAACACCCGCAGCAGCTGGCCGTCCTGCGCAAGCCCTGGCAGCTTGAGCGGCGTGGTCTGCTGCAGGGTGCGGTACTTGTCTTCGCTCAAACCCGCCAGGCTGGGCCCGTCACGCAGGATCCGCGGGCGGATGAAAACCATCAGATTCTGCTTGGTGTTCTTGCTGGCCTCGGACCGGAACAGCCGGCCCAGCCCTGGAATATCACCGAGAAACGGTACACGTTGATCGCTGGTGCTCAGCTCATCGCTGATCAGCCCGCCAAGGATCACCAGGCCGTTGTCCTCGACCATGACCTTGGTCTTGATCTCGCGCTTGTTGGTGATCACGTCGCTGGCGGCGCTGGAGTCGGCGATCGATGAAACTTCCTGAACGATATCCAGGCGTACGCTGTTATCGATATTGATCTGCGGTTTTATGCGCAGCTTCACCCCTACTTCCTTGCGCTCGATGGTCTGGTAGGGGTTGGCGTTGTTCTGCGTCACGGAGCCGGTGACGAAGGGCACTTCCTGGCCGACCAGGATCGATGCTTCGGCGTTGTCCAGGGTCAGCAGGGTTGGCGTGGACAACAGGTTGAAGCCGCTCTTGCCCTTCAGTGCGTTGATCAGCATGGCGAAGTTGAAGCCACCGCCGAAGTGGCCGATACCGGCCGTCACGCCTGTGGTGGCCGACAGCAGGTCGCCCAGCGCTTCGTTGTCGCCACTGGCGGCGGCGCCCGCGATGTTGGCGATGTTCACCCCGTTGCTGCCGAAGTTGACGATGCCAGCGCCGAACTTTTCGTCGGCGAACAGCCACTGCACGCCAAGCTCCTGGGCGCGGCTGTCGGACACTTCGGCGATGATTGCTTCGACCACTACCTGGGCGCGGCGAATGTCCAACTGCTCGACGATGGAGCGATAGGCGGCCAGTTCGCTGTCGGGGCCGACCATGACAACGGCATTGGTGCCCTCCTCGTACTCCAGGCGTATGCCCGAGTCGCTGGCGGCGGCCATCACCGGCTGGTCCTTGGCCTCGCCCTCGCCTGTTCCCTCGCTAGGCACGACGCCTTCCTGGCTCAACCCGCGCAGCACCTTCACCACCTCGCCAGCATTGGCATGGCGCAGGTAGATCACCTGGGTGTTGCTGCTGTGCCGGTTTTCACTGGGCTGATCGAGCTGGCCCAACAAGGCTCGCACACGGTCGGTGCTGCCACGTACCAGCAAGGCATTGCTGCGCGGGTCAGCCACCACCTGGGTGCTATCTGCGCCCTGCTCGCGGGCCAACAGGCGGGTCAGCAACTGGGCGGTATCGGCGGCGCTGGCATGGCGCAGCGGCATGACCTTCAGGGGTTCGTCACTGACCTGATCCAGCTCGCGCAACAGGCTGTCGATGCGTTCGAGGTTGCTGCGCCAATCAGTGACCACCAGCAGGTTTGCCGCAGGGTAAGGAGTGATCACACCGACACGGGGGTCGATCAGCGGTTTGAGAATACCGAGCATCTGCTCGCTGGCGGCGTTACGCACATTGAATACGCGGGTGGCCACGCCATCGCTGCCTTCGCTGGGCTTGCCGGCGGCCTCCACCGGCACCGGCTCAAGGCGCGCGGCCTGGTCGGGGACGATTTTCACGCTGCCATTGGGCAGATCGACCGCGGCATAGCCTTGGGCACGCAGCTGGGCAAGAAAGATATCGTAGATGGCATCGGCATCGTGGCGGTCGACGGTACGCACCGTGACCTTGCCTTTGACCCGCGGGTCGACGATGAAGGTGGTGCCGGTGATGCGCGACACGCTGTCGATGAACTCGCCCAGCTCGGTGTCGACGAAGTTCACCTCGTAAAGCGGTGTGCCGTTGTCATCGAAGGTTTCCGGTTCCTCTGCCCAGGCCGCAGACAGGGCCAGGGCCAAGGCAGCGGCCACGCAATATTTCACCCGCATCGTTCATCCTTGCCGCTTGAAGCCGGTCACGACGGGGCGTGGCGGCCAGGGCAAGCGTTCGCGCCGCCCCTGGTTGTCGAAAATCAGGCCATCGGCGTCGATGTCCTGCAATACGATCCCTGGTGCCAGGCGCTGGCCACGGCCCAAGGTACGCACCTGCTGGCCATAGCGCAGCACCACGACGCTGGCCGACAACGGCTGTGCCTTGAGGCCGCCGAGGTACTGCAATGGCAAGCGGGTGAGCGCAATCGAGCCATCGTCGCCTGGGGCCTGCCAATGGCCGACCAGCAACCCCGGCAGCGGCGCGTCGAGGGTGACCGGGGCGCTGGCCGGTTGCGGCTGGCGCGCCAGTTGCAGCACGCATTGGGCGGCAAGCCACCCGGCCAGCGTGAGCAGGCTGCCGGTCATCAGGCGAGCGGCGAGTGTCATGACACCAGCTGCCGTGGGTGCCAGCCTGGGTGGCCTTGCACGTAGCGCACCTGCGGTACCTGCAAGGCCGCCAGTTGCCAACCCGGCCGCTGTCGCCCGAGCCAGGCCTCGACCCGCTGCCACAACGGCTCACCCGCCTGCTGCTCGAATTGCAGGCCAAAGGTGCGGCACAGGCCCTGCACCGGCTCCAGGCCAGTAATGCGTTTGCCTTGTGGGCTGTAGCTCACCCCCCAGGCCTGGCTCTGCCAGCGTGGCAGGTCCTGACTGTTGTCCAGCAGCAAAGGGTCACCGAACAGTTGCTCGGCCGCGTTTTCCAGCACCTGCTCGACCTGCCGGGCCGGCGCCTCGACCACCGGTGCCGGGTAGCCACCGGTGAGGCTGATCAGGTGCTCGCGCGTGATGGCCTCGCCAGCGGCCAATGGGTAGTCATAGCGAAGGCCCGGCAACAGCACCGGCATACTGCTGTCATCGGCCAGGGCCTGGTGCAGCAACGCGTCCCAACTGCCGCCACGCGTGTCGCGACGCCACAGCGCCTGGGGCGCAAGCGCAAGCGGCTGGTCGAGCCACGCTGCATGGCCTGCACGCTGCTGACGCAACTCGGCCTGCAACTGGCTGGCGCGCAACTGCGCTGCGGGTGAGAGTTGCTGGGCCACTGCCGGAACAAAACGCCCATCGAACTGCCATTGCCCAGCGACCTGTTGGCAACGCAGGCGGAATGCACCGCTGCCCCGGCAACCGGCAAATAACACCGGTATGCGCCGGCCACTGGCCTGGGTCGCCTGTACCGGTGTGGGCCACAGGTCCTGGCCCCGCGCGCAGAGCAGCACATCGATCTGCGCCACGCGCTCGGCCAGCCACAGGCCTGGGCCGGTGCCGACATCCGCCAGCGCCACCACCAGGTCCGCTTCGCGGCGGGCCTGCTCGAAGGTCGGCAGCAGCGATTGGTACCACTGCTTGAGCGAGGCTTTCTGGTCCTGGGCGTATGGGTCGGTGACGCCCACCACGGCGATGCGTGCACCGCCGCGCTCGAAGACGTGCAAAGGCTCCAGGCCCAAGGTTTTACGTTGATCATCGGCAATGCCTGCAGCAAGCGTCATCGCCGAAGACTGGTGGTAAAGCGCGGCACTGCGCTGTGGCCAGAGCACGCGTTCATCACTGCTCACACGGGCTTCGCTACCCAAGAGTTGGCTACCCTGCACACCGCTCTCGCCCTGGGTCAGATAGGCCAGGCCACTTCCGTTCCAGCCCTGGCCATTCTCGAGGGTCAGGCTATTGCCCGGCCCCGCCTCGGCGCGCAGTTGTTCCAACAGGGCCGCGAGCACGGCATAGCCACCCAGTTGCACGCTGGCCGCCTGGCTGGCATCGAGCAAAGGCGCGAGCTCAGGGTGAGCCGCGCTGGCGCTGGCGCCGGTCATCCACGGTGCCCGGCCCAGGTGGCTGACCGGGCCCAGGCGCGTTGCCGGCACCACGGGCCGGCCGGGCTGGCGCGCATCGAGAGTGTCGGCGACGTACAACAGGTCCAGGCTGGCATTGCCGCCGCGCTGGCCCGGGAATGCAGAACAGGCACCGAGCAACGGTGCCAGGGCACCGACACCCATCCATCTGATCATTTCGCGCCTGTACACACTGCTTGCCATCGGGCCCGCCATCCTTATCGAGTTCTTTCTGGGCCCCGGATGTTGCGGCGTTGGCATTACAGTTTGATGGCAGAAATCCGACAACCATTCCAGATTGTTCTGTCTGGCCAAGCGATAAGAACTTAAAGTTTTAAAGCGACGTTAATATTTCTGCCAAAGAATCATCATCTTTGCGCTCTAAAGTCGCGGTTTCCTCCAACTCAGCCAATACAAGGACACCCTGATGAGTCGAGAAACCGGCGACAACCTGGACCGCAACCACAGTGGCAACCTGCCGATGGCCAGCGTCATGGACGCCTACCTAAGCCGTCGCAGCGTGATGCGTGGCAGCCTGGGTGCCGCTATCGCCATGATTGCCGGTACCGGCCTGACCGGCTGCTTCGACAGTGGCGATTCCGACAACGATGACCCGGCAACCGAGCCGCCGGTTACCGAACCTGAAGTACCGAAACTGGCACTGGGCTTCCAGTCCATCGCGGGCTCACGCACCGATGCCTGTGTCGTCGCCGCAGGCTACAGCGCCTACGTGCTGGCACCATGGGGCACGCCGATCAACAGCAACGGCAACCCGTGGAAGTCGGACGGCAGCAATACCTCCAGCGACCAGGCCAACGCCATGGGCATGCACCATGACGGCATGCATTTCTTCCCTATCAATGGCAGCTCCGAAGACGGCCTGCTGGCGATCAACTTCGAATACATCGATGCCGCCGCCCTGCACCCCAACGGCCCGACCACCGACGCCAGCGGCAATCGCCCGGCCGAAGAAGTGCGCAAGGAAATCAACGCCCACGGTGCTGGCGTGGTGCGCCTGCAGAAGCTCAACGGGCGCTGGCAGGTGGTCGACAACGATCCGCTCAACCGCCGCTTCACGACCGCCTCACGCATGGAAATCACCGGCCCCATGCGCGGCACCGACCACGTCAAGACCAAGTACTCGGCTGACGGTACCCACTGCCGCGGCACCAACAACAACTGCGGCAACGGCTACACCCCGTGGGGCACTTACCTGACCTGCGAAGAGAACTGGCCTGGCATCTTCGTCAACAAAGACACTCGCCCGGAAGACCAGCGACGCATCGGCGTCGGCACCTCCAGCGGCCAGTACAAGTGGGAGACCGCTGCCGGTGACAGCACCGAACAAAGCGATGAGTTCGCCCGCTTCGACGTGACCATCAAAGGGGCCAGCGCCACCGACGACTACCGCAACGAAGCCAGCACCTATGGCTACATCGTCGAGATCGATCCGTACAACAGCAGCACCTTGGCCACCAAGCGTACCGCGCTCGGCCGCTTCCGCCACGAGGGCTGCTGCCCGGGCCTGGCGGTGGCCGGTAAACCGCTGGTCTGGTACATGGGCGACGACTCCAACAACGAGTACCTGTACAAGTTCGTCTCCAGCGCGCTGTGGGATGCCGCCGACGCAACCCCGGCCGACCGCCTGGCCACCGGCGCCAAGTACATGGACCAGGGCAACCTCTACGTGGCCCGCTTCAATGCAGACGGCACAGGCGAGTGGATTCTGCTCGACGTGGCCACCGCTACCACTGGCGGCAGCACTCTCGGGGCGCTGTACGGTGACCTGGCAGGCATCATCCTCAACACCCGCGGCGCGGGCGATGCAGTGGGTGCAACGCCGATGGACCGCCCGGAATGGACAGCGGTCCACCCGCTCAATGGCGATGTCTACCTGACGCTGACCAACAACAGCGCGCGCACTCCGGACAAAGTCGATGCGGCCAACCCGCGTGGCCCGAACCGCCACGGCCACATCATCCGCTGGCACGACAGCGACGATCACCTGAGCTTCACCTGGGACATCTTCGTGTTCGGCGCCAACGCTGCCGGTACCGCCGATATCAACCGCTCGGGCCTGACCGAGCTCAACCAGTTCGCCAGCCCTGACGGCATGAGCTTCGATAGCCGTGGCGTGTTGTGGTTCGAGACGGACAACGGCGAGAGCACCGTCACCGATTACACCAATGATCAGGTGCTGGCGGTGATCCCTACCGACCTGGTGGATGCCACTGGCAAACAGATACCGGTCAATGCCCAGAACCAGGTGGACTTGCGCCGCTTCTTCGTCGGGCCTAACGGCTGCGAGGTGACCGGCATTGCCTTCAGCCCGGACAACAAGTCGATGTTCGTCAACATCCAGCACCCGCAGAACTGGCCTTACACCGACAAGGCCACCGATGTGACCCCGGCGGGGACCACGGTACGGCCGAGAGCTTCGACCGTGGTGATCCAGCGTGATGATGGCGGGGAAATCGGGACTGCCTGATCGGCTTGTGCATCAGGGCCGCTTTGCAGCCCATCGCCGGCTTGCCGGCGATGGGCTGCACGACAGCCATTGAACATGATCACCAGACCATCGGCGCCCGACTCTTCACCCGCACCTGCTGCGCCGGCACCCGTGCATGCCACTGCACCACCCCCACGGCCTCCAGCTCAAACGCGCTGCGTATCGTCCTGCCCTGTTCTTCGAACGAAAGCTGCAACTGAAAATGCCCACTGTTGAGCAGCAACCCCTCGCTCAACCGTTCGAATGTTTCGTCGTCCACCGCCCCCAGCGCCTGGCGCAATGCCGCAGCATCTACATAGCCCGACGCCGGCCGACCACTGACGATGCGGCTGAGCAACGAACGGGGATACCGCCCTTCATAAAGCGCTTCGAGCAATGGCAGATGCTCCAGCCCTACGGCATTGGCATTCAGGCGCCAGCCGGTGGTCTGCGGCAACGCACACAACATTGGATAACGGTGCTGGCGCGAGGCATCTGGCTCGAGCAGCAGGTTCAACTCACTGGTATCGAGCATCGGCTGGTTGGCCGCCAGACGAGGCGGCTGCTGGCGCAGATACTGAGCACTTTCGGCCCCCTGCAGGCGCGCATCGCTGTCGCTGTCGAGCCAGTCTGCCAAGGCGTCGACCAGACGCTGGGCGGCCATGTTGTCACCCAGCAAACGCCGTAGCTGGCGTTCGGCACGTTCACCGTCATCCCCCAACAGCGCATTGACGTTGAAACAGGTGTGCTGGTCGTACACCCGCAGCTGGGCCTGGCCGGCGCCAAAGTCGTATTTCAGCGGTTGCCCCCGCAGCGCCTGCCAGAACAGCGGGCTGAGCCGCCAGGCGGGGTCACGCAAGGCCTGCTCGGCATAGGCCAGGCCAGCCTGTTCCATGGCCCGCACCTGTACCCGCTGGCGCAGCAACTGCACGTCATCGACCTGACGCCGCCCATCCTCCACCAGCCAGGCCATCCCCGCCGCGAGCATCGCCAGTACCACCAACACCATCAGCAGTGCGGCGCCCTGCTGTCGCTTGCCACCCATGGCGCAGCACTCCTCTTACCAGACAAGGCGCCAGTCAACAGGGGCGTTGTTGCAGGCAGATTGCAAATACCTTGCAGTCATGTTCGCGTCATCTACGCGAGGCAGGATTGGCCTTTCTTTTCATGGCCTTACAGGAGTGGTCGTTATGGGTGGCATCGGAATCTGGCAACTGGTGATCGTACTGCTGATCGTGTTTCTGCTGTTTGGCACCAAGCGCCTCAAGGGCCTGGGCAGTGATGTTGGCGAAGCGATCCAGGGCTTTCGCAAGTCCATGGGCGGTGACAGCGATGCCAGCACCGCAGCCACACCGCAGCAGGTACAACAGGAGCCACTGACCCGTTCGCCGGCCCCACAACCGCACGCGGATCGGCAGGCCTGATGTTCGAGGTAGGCTTCAGCGAGATGCTGCTGGTAGGCATCGTCGCGCTGCTGGTGCTTGGCCCGGAACGCTTGCCCGTCGCCGCGCGTACGCTGGGCCGTGGCCTGGGCCAGGCGCGCCGGGCAATGCGCGGGCTGCGCGCGCAGATGGAACGGGAAATCGACATGCCCGACCTCGACAGCGCGCCACTGCAGCGCCTCGAGCAGCAACTGCGCCAGGGCATCAGCCTGAAGGCGGAACCGGCGCCTGACGCTGCACCCGTTACCGTCATTCGGGAGACCACCTCATGAGCATCGCCCTGGACCCAGCGGCACACATGCCGCTCACCGGGCACCTGCGCGAACTGCGCAAGCGCCTGGTGCGCTGCCTGCTATTGGTCGCGGTAGTGTTCGCCGGCCTGTTCCCTTTCGCCCAACAGCTCTACACACTGATTTCCGAACCGCTGCGCCGCTTCCTCCCGGAAGGCGCCAGCATGATCGCCACCAGTGTCACCTCGCCCTTTCTCACACCGTTCAAGCTGACGGCGATGTGCGCGCTGTTCCTGGCCATGCCGCTGCTGCTGCACCAGGCCTGGGGCTTCCTTGCGCCGGGCCTTTACCGGCGCGAACGGCGCATCGCCCTGCCCTTGCTGGTGTCGAGCATCGTGCTGTTCTACGCCGGCATGGCCTTCGCGTTCTACCTGGTATTCCCCATGATGTTCGGTTTCTTTGCCAGCGTGACGCCCGATGGCGTGGCGATGATGACGGACATCAGCCAGTACCTGGATTTCATCATGGCGCTGTTCCTGGCGTTCGGCCTGGCGTTCGAAATCCCAGTGGCAACGTTCATCGTGGTGTGGGTGGGGCTGGCCGATGTGGCCACGTTGCGGCGTAGCAGGCCCTACGTGATCGTTGGGTGCTTTGTGGTGGGGATGATTCTTACACCGCCGGACGTGTTTTCGCAGACGATGCTGGCAGTGCCCATGTGGATACTGTTCGAACTGGGCCTGGTGGCCTGCGCGCTGGTCCACAGCAAGGCGGGTGTGCCGACAACGTGAGAGGGGCATCAGCTGCTTCGGTAGCGCTGCCTCGTTAACTTCGTAATGCCTCGTCTACATGCTGCTTGTTCATCCGATCCCATCGCGAGGAACACCATGAACGAGCTCCTTGAAACTTCAGACGTCATTGACGACACCACATTCAGCAGCAGCCTTGCCCTGGAGCAGCTGGGCAATCTCGCCAAAACCCTCGATGCCCAGCTGTTCACCCACCTGTTCAGGTCGGTGTTCGGCAGTGGCTTCGCGCCTGCGGTATTTGTCGAGTTGCAACGGCATTTGGCTGACGACACGCTGGCCAACCCCGCATTCAGGGTCGAGACGGGCCTGCCGACATGGACCGCCTATGACTCGGACGCGGAAGAGATCCAGGTACAGCGCGAAGTCATAGATCAGGCACTTGAAAATCCGGAGATCACCGCCACGTTGCTGTTGGCGCTGATGCAGATTTTTGCCCTGCATGTTCACAAGCAGCTTCGTCGATATGAGGGCGCAGCAGGCACCGAGCCGGCAACCGAGCCCCCACCAGAAAACCTCGGGGTCGCCTTTGCCCAGACGCTGCTCTTCTACAATGAGCCGATCGAAGCGGGTAGGACGTTCGCGATCTTTACCCACTCAGGCACTGAAACACCGTTGGTTGTGGCGTTCCCGACCCAGGAGCCACCCCACACTGACGAATTCGGTGCCGGCCGGGGCGACAAGAAAGCCAGCCATAGATCCTTCGGCCATGAATCGATTGAGGACGCACTGGAGGTCGCCGGCTTCGACAGCGCCCAGCGCAAGGCCATCTACTTCGGCAACTGGTTGCGGGACTACTCGCAACTGATTGACCCAAAACTGGTTCATCCGGTGCAAGGTGCAGGCGTCGATACCGCTGAAATCATTCAGAGCATCGCCAAAGGCCAACTGCCGAGAGTCTCGCGCAAGAAGCTGACAGCCATTGTCGACCTGTTTGCCCTGAAGGAATTCCATAGCCTGCAGCAGACACCCGAAGACCGCGCGCACTACCGGGTGACCCCACAGATGCTTGGGGTCTACCGGGCCCACGAACACATCGACAACCCGACCACGCTGGACCGCAATGCCTTCGACCCGCGCAGCATCGACAAAGACTTCACTGCCCTTGTGTTCCCTGAACACAAGCAGAATGCGGTGCTACCCAAGCGTTCGATGAAACGTTACATCCGCCGATCGATAGCCTACATGGTCAAACAGCTGGAGGCGGCCAAGAAGGAGGGCATGACTACCGAGGGCATGCGCCACTTTGGCGAGGCCTTGCACGTGCTCGAGGACTACTTTGCCCATTCGAACTTTGTCGAGCTCAGCTTGAAAAAACTGGGGCACGACAAGGTGCTGGTCTGGACCACGGGGATCGAGGCCAGAGAAAACAGCAGGCATGCCTGGCCTGTGGTCACCGGCATGTTCGGCGCTCTGGACATCGTCGGTAGCGTCGCCGACCCGCTGGCCAACTTGCTCTATGGTGATGCGTCATCCCCCACGCCCGAGCCTGGCGAACGCAGCGATTTCGACCAGGTCATGCTGATATTGCTCGAGGATGAGGATCCTCTGCTGCGCAATGCGTATGAGCTCTACCTGAAGGCCCGCGACAACGTACGTAAAAACGAGATCTACCGCTGGATCAACCAGGTGACAAAAGTCGCTCAGTTGCCCAACGAGGCGATTGGCTACGCCACCAACCTGATCAAGAAGCCCCTGCTCAAATGGGCAGGCGATCACATCGCAACCCTGCAAACGCTGCTGGACACTGACCCCAACAGCGATGCCAGCGCCCTGGCAACCCATTCACAACTGGCCAAGGACCACGACACGCATCCCTTCCACACCCTGGCGGTACAGATGGCGACAGAAGCCGTGAAGGTCGTAGGCCAAGCGATGTTCGATCACTGGCAGGAAAACAGCGCAGCGTCTGGCGACCCCCGTGTATTGGCTGAGGGCATGATTGTTCACCCCTACGACACCGACCGATTCGATCAGATCGTCAAGGACTGGGCGCTCGCCAATCCACAACGGATCGAGCAGGGGGAGTCCGTCGAAACGCTCAGGCAGTTGCAGACAGACGAATTGGCAGAAGCAATGAAGGGTATAGGGGAGGCGCTGGAGACTGTCGTCAAGCACGTCGAGGAAATAGAAAAAATAACCGATACGAGCTTCTGGAGCATCGTCAACAGCCCGGACGCGGGCCCTTCGCCCTTTGGCTGAAAACCACTGGTTTCAGAAATCCAGCAGGCGCCAGACCTCAAAGGCCGGCGTCTCGTACGGATGGCTCAGGCGCAGCGCAGCGACGACCTGAGCGATCAGGTCATCAGCCACCACCAGCTCCACCTTCCACTCCTCGACCACCTCGACCTGGCCGGTTTGCCCGAGGAACGGCTGGCTGCCGTCCAACGGGCGAAACTGGCCCTGGCCGAGGGTTTGCCAGGCGCAGTGGTCGTAGTCGCCGATACGCCCGCCACCGGCGGCGAATACGGCGGCCTTGACCACGTCGACGTGGCTGGCCGGGACGAAGAAGGCGAGCTTGTACACGCCTTAGTTCACCCAGACGCGCGCGTTACGGAACATACGCATCAGCGCGGCATCTTCCTGCCACTCATCCGGGCGCCAGGAGTTCTGCACGGCGCGGAACACACGCTCCGGGTGCGGCATCATGATGGTCACACGGCCGTCGCGGCTGGTCAGGCCGGTGATACCGCGCGGCGAG
This sequence comes from Pseudomonas putida, assembly GCF_026625125.1. Lineage (NCBI taxonomy): Bacteria > Pseudomonadati > Pseudomonadota > Gammaproteobacteria > Pseudomonadales > Pseudomonadaceae > Pseudomonas > Pseudomonas putida. The sequence goes on from NZ_CP113097.1 coordinate 4,702,261, forward strand.
CCGTTCGGGTTCGCCGGGTAGGCCTCGGTGACCTTGCCGTGGTTGTCGACGTAGCGCAGGGCCACGCAACCGGACAGGTCGGCTTCCAGCAGTGCCTCTTCGCTGGCGAATTCGGCATGGCCTTCGCCGTGGGCGATGGCGATCGGCATGCGCGAACCCGCCATGCCCTGCAGGAAGATCGAGTTGGACTTCTGCACCTCGACCATGGCCACACGGGCTTCGAACTGCTCCGAACGGTTGCGCACGAAGTGCGGCCAGTACTCGGTGCCAGGGATCAGCTCGTGAAGGTTGGACATCATCTGGCAACCATTGCACACGCCCAGGGCGAAGCTGTCGGTACGCTCGAAGAAGGCCTGGAAGGCATCACGGGCACGGGCGTTGAACAAGGCCGACTTGGCCCAGCCTTCACCGGCCCCCAGCACGTCACCGTAGGAGAAGCCACCGCAGGCAACCAGGCCCTTGAAGGCTTCGAAGTCGACGCGGCCAGCGAGAATATCGCTCATGTGCACGTCGATGGCGGCGAAGCCGGCGCGGTCGAAGGCGGCAGCCATCTCGACCTGGCCGTTGACGCCCTGCTCACGCAGGATCGCCACTTGCGGGCGCACGCCTTTTTTGATGTAAGGCGCTGCGATGTCCTCGTTGACGTCGTAGCCCACCTTGACCGACAGGCCAGGGTTGTCTTCTTCGAGCAGGGCGTCGAACTCCTGGTCGGCGCAGTCGGCGTTGTCGCGCAGGCGCTGGACCTGGTAGCTGGTCTCAGCCCACTGGCGCTGCAGCATGCGGCGGTCGTCGTCGAACAGCACTTGGCCGTTCAGGCTGATGGACACCTCGGCGTTGTTGACCGGTTTGCCAATCACCGCCACGCAACCTTCGCCCAGGCCAGCGGCACTGAACTGCGCCAGCACGTCCGGGGTGGCATCCTGGCGAACCTGGATGACAGCGCCCAGCTCTTCGTTGAAGAGGATGGCCGGCACGTCCTTGCTGTTGTCGGTCAGCGGGTCCAGTTGCAGGTCGAGGCCGCAGTGGCCGGCGAAGGCCATTTCCAGCACGGTGGTCAGCAGGCCGCCGTCGGACCGGTCGTGGTAGGCCAGCAGGTGGCCGTCGGCGTTCAGGCCCTGGATCACGGCGAAGAACGCCTTGAGGTCTTCGGCGTCGTCGACGTCCGGCGCCTGGGCGGCGATCTTGCCGTAGGTCTGGGCCAGGATCGAAGCACCCATGCGGTTCTTGCCGCGGCCCAGGTCGATCAGGATCAGGTCAGTCTCGCCCTTGTCCATGCGCAGTTGCGGGGTCAGGGTCTTGCGGATGTCACTGACCGGGGCGAAGCCGGTGATGATCAGCGACATTGGCGAAGTGACGCTCTTCTCGACGCCCTCTTCACTCCACTTGGTCTTCATCGACATGGAGTCCTTGCCGACCGGGATGGTCAGGCCCAACTCCGGGCACAGCTCCATGCCGACAGCCTTGACGGTGTCGTACAGACGGGCGTCTTCGCCTGGGTGGCCGGCAGCGGACATCCAGTTGGCTGACAGTTTGATGTCGGACAGCTTTTCAATCTGCGCGGCGGCCAGGTTGGTCAGGGTTTCACCGATCGCCATGCGCCCGGACGCAGGCGCGTCGAGCACTGCCAGCGGCGTGCGCTCACCCATGGCCATGGCTTCACCGGTGTACACGTCGAAGCTGGTGGCCGTGACGGCGCAGTCGGCTACCGGAACCTGCCACGGGCCGACCATCTGGTCGCGGGCCACCAGGCCGGTGATGGTGCGGTCGCCGATGGTGATCAGGAAGCTCTTGCTGGCGACCGCCGGGTGGTTCAGAACACGCTGCACGGCGCTGTCCAGATCCACCTTGCTCGGGTCGAAATCATCGCCCAGCTCGGCTTCGCGCGTGACCGAACGGTGCATGCGCGGCGGCTTGCCCAGCAGCACGTCAAGCGGCATGTCCACCGGCGTATTGCCGAAGTGGCTGTCGGTCACGGTCAGGTGCGGCTCTTCGGTGGCCTCGCCAACGACGGCGAACGGGCAGCGCTCGCGCTCACAGATGGCCTGGAAGCGTTCGAAGTCGACGGCGCTGACGGCCAGCACATAACGCTCTTGCGATTCGTTGCTCCAGATTTCGTGCGGGGCCATGCCCGGCTCGTCGTTGGGCACGTTGCGCAGTTCGAAGCGGCCACCGCGGCCACCATCGTTCACCAGCTCAGGGAAGGCGTTGGAAATACCACCAGCGCCGACGTCATGGATGAAGGCGATCGGGTTGTTGTCGCCCAACTGCCAGCAACGGTCGATGACCTCCTGGCAACGACGCTCCATTTCCGGGTTTTCGCGCTGCACCGAGGCGAAGTCCAGGTCTGCGGAGCTGGCACCGGTGGCCACCGACGAAGCGGCGCCGCCGCCCAGGCCGATCAGCATGGCCGGGCCACCGAGCACGATCAGCTTGGCGCCGACGGTGATTTCGCCCTTCTGTACGTGGTCTTCACGGATGTTGCCCATACCGCCAGCCAGCATGATCGGCTTGTGGTAGCCGCGCACTTCTTCACCGTGCGGGGTGTTGATGGCCTGCTCGAAGGTACGGAAGTAGCCGGTCAGCGCCGGGCGACCGAATTCGTTGTTGAACGCTGCGCCACCCAGCGGGCCTTCGATCATGATGTCGAGGGCGTCAACGATACGCTCAGGTTTACCGTAGGCCTGCTCCCATGGCTGTTCGAAGCCCGGGATACGCAGGTTGGACACGGTGAAGCCGGTCAGGCCGGCTTTGGGCTTGGCACCACGGCCGGTAGCACCTTCGTCACGGATTTCGCCGCCCGAGCCGGTGGAGGCACCGGAGAACGGCGCGATGGCGGTCGGGTGGTTGTGCGTCTCGACCTTCATCAGGATGTGCACCGGCTCCTGCACCGCGCCGTACTGGCGGGTTTCAGGGTTCGGGAAGAAGCGGCCGGCAACGTTGCCGACGATCACCGAGGCGTTGTCCTTGTACGCAGACAGCACGCCTTCGCTGTGCATCTGGTAGGTGTTCTTGATCATGCCGAACAGGCTCTTTTCCTGAGCCTGGCCGTCAATGTCCCAACTGGCGTTGAAGATCTTGTGGCGGCAGTGTTCGGAGTTGGCCTGGGCGAACATCATCAGCTCGATGTCGTTCGGGTTGCGCTTGAGGCCCTGGAAGGCGTTGACCAGGTAGTCGATCTCGTCTTCGGCCAGGGCCAGGCCCAGCTCGATGTTGGCCTTGGCCAGCGCGTCGCGGCCACCGGCCAGGATATCCACCGACGTCATCGGCTTGGGCTGGGCGTGGCTGAACAGGTCGCTCGCCTGCTCCAGCTGGGCCAGCACGCGCTGGGTCATGCGGTCATGCAGTTCGGCGGCGACCACGGCGGCGTCGGCATCGCTCAGCTCACCGGCAACGTAGTAGGCGATGCCGCGCTCCAGGCGCTGGATCGACTGCAGGCCGCAGTTGTGGGCGATGTCGCTGGCCTTGCTGGCCCAAGGCGAGATGGTGCCCAGGCGCGGCACGACCAGGAACAGGCGGCCAGTCGGCTCCTGCACCGGCACGCTCGGGCCGTACTTGAGCAGACGGCCCAGCACCTGCTGCTGGTCGGCGGTCAGCTCGCCGTCGACATCGGCGAAGTGGGCAAATTCGGCATACAAACCAGTAACAGCGGGGACTTTCTGGCTCAGTTGCTCGAGTAATTTACCGTGGCGAAAGGCAGAAAGGGCAGGAGCGCCGCGCAGGATCAACATCGTCGGGACAGCCTCAGGAAGGGGTGTGCTTAGAGGCCGTGCATTCTAGCCTAATTCCGCGGCTTGCGGCACCCGCCAGAGGGCAATGCTGCCGGGCGGCGGAACCGGACTTCGGGGTCAAAAAAAGCGACAGGCCGCACGCTGCACGCTGCAGGAAAAAACAGGTGCCGCGCAGGTCGCTTTTTTCCTGCCGCTTGCGGCGTGCTGCCGGGAGCCAGCATCACAGAACGCGCTACCAGACAACCTGGCAGTTGTCGAGATATGGCGCCCCCCGTCCTTTGCGTATACTGCAAGCTATGTTCGCCCATACTGCTTTGCGCCAGCGTTGCGCCAAATGGCTTTTCGCAACCGGTCTCTTTCTATTGCTCGGTGCCTGCGTTGAAAAACCCAGCACCCTCGAGCGCGTGAAGGAGGACGGCGTGCTGCGCGTGATCACCCGCAACAGCCCGGCCACTTACTTCCAGGACCGCAACGGCGAAACCGGCTTCGAGTACGAGCTGGTCAAGCGTTTCGCCGACGATCTTGGCGTGAAGCTGGAGATCGAGACCGCCGACAACCTCGACGAATTGTTCGACGACCTGGGCAAACCGTCAGGCCCTGTGCTGGCAGCGGCCGGCCTGGTCAGCAGCGAACGGCGCAAGGCCCAGGCAAGGTTCTCCCATCCTTACCTGGAAGTGACCCCTCAAGTCATCTATCGCAACGGCCGCTCGCGCCCCACCGACCCCCAGGGCCTGGTCGGCAAGAAGATCATGGTGCTCAAAGGTAGCAGCCATGCCGACCAGCTGGCCGAATTGAAAAGGCGGTATCCGGGCCTGGAATACGAAGAGTCCGACGCGGTCGAGGTGGTCGACCTGCTGCGCATGGTCGATGAAGGGCAGATCGACCTGACCCTGGTCGACTCCAACGAACTGGCGATGAACCAGGTGTACTTCCCCAACGTGCGGGTAGCCTTCGACCTTGGCGAAACCCGCAACCAACGCTGGGCAGTGGCCCCAGGCGAAGACAACAGCCTGCTGAACGAAGTCAACGAGTTCCTCGACAAATCCCAGAAAAACGGCACGCTGCAGCGCTTGAAAGAGCGTTATTACGGCCACGTCGACGTGCTCGGTTACGTGGGCGCCTACACCTTTGCGCAGCATTTGCAGCAGCGCCTGCCCAAGTACGAAAAATACTTCAAGAGCTACGCCAAGGTTGAACAGGTGGACTGGCGCCTGCTGGCCGCGATCGGGTATCAGGAATCGCTGTGGCAACCGGAAGTCACGTCCAAGACCGGCGTACGCGGCCTGATGATGCTGACCCAGCGCACGGCCCAGGCGATGGGCGTGTCCAACCGCCTGGACCCCAGGCAGAGCATCAAAGGTGGCGCCAAATACTTCATGCTGGTCAAGCAGCAGCTCGATGACAGCATCAAGGAGCCAGACCGCACCTGGTTCGCCCTGGCGGCCTACAACGTCGGCAGCGGCCACCTTGAAGACGCGCGCACGCTGGCCAAACGGGAAAAGCTCAACCCGAACAAGTGGCTGGACGTGAAGAAGATGCTGCCGCGCCTGGCGCAGAAACAGTGGTACCGCCAGACCAAGTACGGTTACGCCCGGGGTGGCGAGCCGGTACATTTCGTGGCCAACATCCGCCGTTACTACGACATCCTCACCTGGGTGACCCAGCCGCAGTTGGAAGGCCAGGTGGCCGAGGGCAGCCTGCATGTGCCTGGCGTGAACAAGGACAAGCCGGCAGAGCAGTCGCCGCCGATGTGACGCTCAAGGCCCTATCACCGGCAAGCCGGTGCTCATAGGGGCAGCGCCAGTCTTGTCGTAGCGCCGCACCTGTAGACCGGTTTGCCGGCGATGCGGCCAGAACAGGCTAGGCCTTGGCCCGCCGGGCCTTGAAGAAGTCGCTGAGGATCTGCCCGCATTCTTCAGCCAGTACCCCGCCCTCGAACATTACCCGATGGTTCAGAAAGCCCTGGCTGAAGAACTGCCCCTGGCTCTGCACGATGCCCGCCTTGGGCTCCAGCGCACCGTAGACCACCCGCGCCACCCGCGAATGCACGATCAACCCCGCGCACATGCTGCAAGGCTCCAGGGTCACGTACAAGGTGCTGCCCGGCAGCCGGTAATTGCTGGCGGATTTCGCCGCCGCGCGGATGGCGACCATTTCGGCATGGGCACTGGGGTCGCTGTCGATGATCGGCCGATTGAAGCCCTGCCCGATGACCTGGCCGTGCTGCACCAGCACCGCCCCCACCGGCACCTCGCCCAGCGCGGCACCTTGTGCAGCCAGGTCCAGGGCCAGGCGCATGAACGCCTGATCATGGCTGCGATCGATGATCTGTGGGCGCATCAGACCACCGCAATCGCGGCCATCAGGCCGGTTTCCATGTGGTCGATGACGTGGCAGTGGAACATCCAGGTACCTGGATTATCGGCCACCAGCGCCACTTGGGCCCGCTCGTTCTTGCCCAGCAGGTAGGTATCGGTGAACCACGGCTCGACGATCTTGTGCCTGTTGGAGGCAATCACCTTGAAGCTCATGCCATGCAGGTGAATCGGGTGCTGGTACTGGGTCATGTTCTTCAACTCGAAGATGTAGCTCTTGCCTTTTTGCAGCGTGGCGATCGGCCGGTCGGCGCAGGTCTTGTCGGTGATGTCCCAGGCCTGACCATTGATCTGCCACAGGCTAGGCGGCCTGCCATTGTCGGTGTTGACCGAAACCTTGCCCACCCATTCGAAATTGAAGTTCAGCTTTTCGGCATTCTCCAGGTCCGGCTCGGCCACCGGGTTCGGTGGCAAGGCAGGCGGCCAGTCGCTGGGGGCATCATTGCTGGGCACCGAGCGCAACGTGCCCAAGCGGACGAAGCCATCGCGCAGGGAAATTTCTTCACCTGCCTGGGGGATGCGGATCGCCAGACAGATACGCATGCCTGGCCCCAGCCAGTACTCGTCATCGAGCACACGCGGGGTGACCGGATTGCCATCGAGGGCATAGATTCTGGCCTCGTGATCACCGCCCTTGAGGTTCAGGCGATAGGTCCAGGTGTTGTCCAGGTTGAGCAGACGCAGGCGCACAACCTGCCCGGCCGGTAATTCGGTTACCGCATCAGCCTGGCCATTGATAGTGATCAGCCGGCCAGCGGTACCATTGCGCGCCGCTTCGCGGGGGATGCTGAACGGCAGCCAGGCCCCCTGCTCGTCCACGTGCCAGTTCTTCAGGCTCAGCGTGCGCTCATGCACAAAACCGGTGGGCTCGCGCTCCTCGACGATCAGTGGGCCGACCAGGCCGCGCCCGAGCTCTTCAGAGCTGCTGACGTGCGGGTGATACCAGTAGCTGCCGGCGTCAGGCACGCGGAACTTGTAGTCGAAGTACTCGCCCGGCTTGACCGGCAACTGCGACACATACGGCACACCGTCCATTTCCAGCGGCAGGCGGATGCCATGCCAGTGAATGGTGGTTTCCACCGGCAGGTGGTTGATGAAGCGCACCCGCAACCAGGTGCCCTGGCGGACCCGCAGCTCGGTACCGGGTGCCGACGGGCCGAAGGCCCAGGCCTCGGTCTTGAAGCCAGGCACGAGCTCGACCTCCAGAGGCGCCGCGATCAGTTCGTAGTCGTGCCCGGCATTCTCATCCTCGACCTTGCCCAGCCAGTACCGCGCTGCGCCTCCGGCGCCCAGGCCTACTACAACCAGGCCAGTGAGGCCCTTGAGCATTTGTCGACGGGTGAAGGACATCGGTGCGGGTACCTCGTTTGAGCGCAATCAAGCTGCCAGCACGGCTGGCGATGAAGGGCGAATACGATACACCTGCAAATGCGAAAGATTAAGTGAAGTCTCGTCGCAGGGGGCTCATCGGCCTTCCCAGATACAACAAGGGCGCCTTGCGGCGCCCTTGTGGCTCAACTCATTCCCACTCGATAGTGGCCGGCGGCTTGCTCGACACGTCGTAGGTGACGCGCGAGATACCGTCGATTTCGTTGATGATACGGCCGCTGACAGTCTCCAGCAGGTCGTAAGGCAGGTGCGCCCAGCGCGCGGTCATGAAGTCCACGGTCTCGACAGCACGCAGGGCCACGACCCAGGCGTAGCGACGGCCGTCGCCCACGACACCCACCGACTTCACCGGCTGGAACACCACGAACGCCTGGCTGGTCTTGTGGTACCAGTCGGCCTTGCGCAGCTCTTCGATGAAGATGTGGTCGGCGCGACGCAGAATGTCGGCGTACTCCTTCTTCACTTCACCGAGGATCCGCACACCCAGGCCTGGGCCTGGGAACGGGTGGCGGTAGACCATGTCGTACGGCAGGCCGAGTTCCAGGCCGATCTTGCGCACTTCGTCCTTGAACAGTTCACGCAGCGGTTCGACCAGCTTGAGGTTCATTTCCTCCGGCAGGCCACCCACGTTGTGGTGCGACTTGATCACGTGAGCCTTGCCGCTCTTGGCGCCGGCCGACTCGATCACGTCCGGGTAGATGGTGCCCTGGGCGAGGAACTGGATGTTTTCCAGTTTGCTGGCTTCGGCGTCGAACACGTCGATGAAGGTACGACCGATGATCTTGCGCTTCTTCTCCGGGTCGGCTTCGCCTTCCAGGTTGTCGAGGAACTGCTTCTCGGCATCGGCACGGATCACTTTTACGCCCATGTTCTCTTTGAACATGGCCATCACCTGATCGCCTTCGTGCAGACGCAGCAGGCCGTTGTCGACAAAGACGCAGGTCAGCTGGTCGCCGATGGCGCGGTGCAGCAGCGCAGCGACCACCGAGGAATCGACACCGCCAGACAGGCCCAGCAGAACGTTGGCCGAGCCGACTTGCTGACGCACCTGGGCGATGGCGTCTTCGACGATGTTCGAAGGGGTCCACAGGGCTTCACAGCCACAGATGTCCTGCACGAAGCGGGACAGGATGCGACCGCCCTGCTTGGTGTGGGTCACTTCCGGGTGGAACTGCACACCGTAGTAGCCGCGCGCGTCGTCGAACATGCCGGCGATCGGGCAGCTCGGGGTGCTGGCCAGGATGTTGAAGTTGCCCGGCATCTGGGTGACCTTGTCGCCGTGGCTCATCCACACGTCCAGGCCCAGTACGCCGTCGCCATCGACGTGGTCTTCGATGCCGTCGAGCAGGCGGCTCTTGCCGACCACGTCAACACGGGCATAACCGAACTCGCGCAGGTCCGAACCTTCGACCTTGCCGCCCAGTTGCTCGGCCATGGTCTGCATGCCGTAGCAGATGCCCAGCAGCGGTACGTTCAGGTCGAACACGGCCTGCGGAGCACGCGGGCTGTTGGCTTCGTGGACCGACTCGGGGCCGCCGGCGAGGATGATGCCGCGCGGGTTGAATTCGCGGATCGCTTCATCGTCCATGTCGAACGGATGCAGTTCGCAGTAGACACCGATCTCACGCACGCGGCGGGCGATCAGCTGGGTGTACTGAGAACCGAAATCGAGGATCAGGATGCGGTGAGCGTGAATGTCGAGGGCCATGACTCAATCTCTGGTGCAGCTGCAAGCGTCTAGCTGCGAGCTGCAAGTTGATCGGGGAAAACGCGGTAGCTGCTGCAACGCAACTACCGCTTGGAGCTTGCTACTTACCGCTGGAGGCTTCAGCCGACCCGGTAGTTAGGGGCTTCTTTGGTGATCTGCACGTCATGCACGTGGGACTCGGCCATGCCGGCACCGGTGATGCGCACGAATTCCGGCTTGGTGCGCATCTCTTCGATGGTTGCGCTGCCGGTGTAGCCCATGGACGAACGCAGGCCGCCCATCAGCTGGTGGATGATCGCGGCCAGGGCGCCCTTGTACGGTACGCGGCCTTCGATACCTTCCGGCACCAACTTCTCGGCACCGGCCGAGGAGTCCTGGAAGTAACGGTCGGAGGAGCCTTGCGCCTGCGCCATGGCACCCAGCGAGCCCATGCCGCGGTAGGCCTTGTAGGAACGGCCCTGGAACAGCTCGACTTCACCCGGAGCCTCTTCGGTGCCGGCGAACATCGACCCCATCATCACGCAGGAAGCACCGGCGACGATGGCCTTGGACAGGTCACCCGAGAAACGGATGCCGCCGTCGGCGATCAGAGGCACGCCCGTACCTTCCAGTGCGGCGGCAACGTTGGCGATGGCACTGATTTGCGGGACGCCGACACCGGCGACGATACGGGTGGTGCAGATCGAGCCTGGGCCGATACCGACCTTCACGGCGTCGGCGCCGGCTTCTGCCAGGGCCTTGGCCGCAGCGCCAGTGGCGATGTTGCCGCCGATCACCTGAACTTGCGGGTAGGTTTCCTTGACCCAGCGAACACGGTCGATCACGCCTTTGGAGTGGCCGTGGGCGGTATCGACGACAACCACGTCAACGCCAGCGGCAACCAGGGCAGCAACGCGCTCGCCGGTGTCCTTGCCGGTGCCGACCGCAGCGCCGACGCGCAGGCGACCCTGGTCGTCCTTGCTGGCCAGCGGGTAGGCCTTGGCCTTTTCGATGTCCTTGACGGTCATCATGCCCTTGAGGGTGAACTTGTCGTCAACGATCAGGACTTTTTCCAGGCGGTGCTTGTGCAGCAGCTCGCGGACTTCGTTCTTGTCGGCGCCTTCGCGCACGGTGACCAGGCGCTCTTTGGGCGTCATCACGTCGCGCACCTTGGCATCCAGGCGGGTTTCGAAGCGCACGTCACGGGAAGTGACGATACCGACCAGGTCGCCGTTCTCCAGCACCGGAACACCCGAGATGTTGTTCAGGCGGGTCAGGTCGAACAGGTCGCGCACAGTGGCGTCGGCGTCGATGGTGATCGGGTCCTTGACCACGCCAGCCTCGAACTTCTTGACCTTGCGGACTTCGCCGGCCTGCTGTTCGATGGTCATGTTCTTGTGGATGATGCCGATGCCGCCTTCCTGGGCCATGGCAATGGCCAGGCGCGCTTCGGTCACGGTATCCATGGCGGCGGAAACCAGAGGAATGTTCAGCTCGATGCCACGAGTCAAACGGGTCTTGAGACTGACTTCATTGGGCAGTACCTCGGAGTAGCCAGGTACAAGGAGGATATCGTCGAAAGTCAGGGCTTCTTGGCTGATACGCAGCATCGCGGGGGCTCCCGGGCGGGAAAAATGGAAGCGCGCCATTATACTCATCCACGGCGCGCCGCTCAATGCAAAATAAGGGCCTTCGGTCAGCGTGCTGGCAGTTTTACCTGCACCACCGCCACCGGCTGGTCCAGCCAGTCGGCGAAGCTGTCGAGAAAGGCCTGGGTAAACCCGGCCTCGCCCCAGTTGTTGAAGATGAACCCCAGGTTGGAAAAGGCACATGGCTGCAGGTAAATGAAGCCATTGATGTCGTCTTCGAAGCCGCACAACGGGCAGGTGAAGTTGTCACTCACCCCCGGCATCCACTCCTCCAGGCTTTCGAACAAAGGTTCGCCCACCTCGCGCCGGCACTCGGGGCAGCCGGCTTCTTCGAGGAAACCCTCGGTGGGCGTATAGATGCAGCGTTTGAGCATCACTTCAAGGCCGTTCACCGGCACGCCGATCGGGAGTTGTTCCGGGTGCAGGGCGATTTTGCGTGCACCTTCGGCCAGGGCATGGCCCATGCGGTTGCCGGTGCGACCACAGGTGGTCAGTTGCTCCTCGACCACCTTTTCGCGCACCAGCCAGCGCAGGATGGCCCGGGCGCGGGCCTCGTGCACAGGTACGGTGGAAAGTTTAGGGACGATGATGCTCTGGGTGTTCATGGGCGAAACGGGCCTGGGGATTGCGGTGGTCGGGCAATTCTACCGTTCACGCGCCCAGGTAGCGACCTGGTCAGCGCAAGGCCGCAGGCGCCATCGCTGCAACAGCCGAGGCCTCTGTGCGCAACCACCTAGTCCAAGGCAAAATTGCCCCCTGCACTTGGCGCCCTCCCCCCACCCCCTTATCATGCCCCCATGATCAAAGACCCCTTCGAACGACTCGGCCTGGACCGCGAGGTCCTCACCGTCAGCCAGCTCAACGGCCGTGCCCGTGTGCTGCTGGAAGACGTGTTCCGCAGTGTCTGGGTGGAAGGCGAGATATCCAACCTCGCCCGCCCGGCCTCCGGCCACATGTACTTCACCCTCAAGGACAGCGGCGCCCAGGTGCGCTGCGCGCTGTTCCGGCAGAGCGCCACGCGGGTCCGCCAGGCCCTGCGTGATGGCCTGGCAGTGCGAGTGCGTGGCAAGGTCTCGCTGTTCGAAGGCCGTGGCGACTACCAGTTGATTCTCGACACAGTCGAACCGGCCGGTGACGGCGCCCTGCGCCTGGCCTTCGAGGCACTGAAGGAAAAGCTCGGGGCCGAGGGCCTGTTCAGTGCCGAACGCAAGAAGGCGCTGCCAGCCCACCCGCAACGCATCGGCATCATCAGCTCGCCCACCGGTGCGGTCATCCGCGACATCATCAGCGTCTTCGGCCGCCGCGCTCCGCAAGTCGAACTGAACCTGATCCCCACAGCGGTGCAGGGCCGCGAAGCCATCGCGCAGATCGTGCGCGCGATTCGCCTGGCCGACAGCCGCGGTTTCGATGCCCTGATCCTGGCCCGTGGCGGCGGGTCGCTGGAAGACCTGTGGTGCTTCAACGAAGAGGCCGTGGCGCGTGCAATCGCGGCCTGCGTCACACCGATCGTCAGCGCCGTGGGCCATGAGACCGACGTGTCGATCAGCGACTTCGTTGCCGATGTGCGCGCCCCTACGCCCTCAGCCGCTGCCGAGCTGCTTGCCCCCGATAACAGCGGGCTGCAGCAGCGCCTTGAGGGGCTGCAGCGGCGCCTGCTGCTGCGCATGCAGAACCGCCTGGCCCACGACCGCCTGCGCCTGGAATCGCTGACCCGGCGCCTGCGCCACCCCGGCGAGCGCTTGCGCCAGCAGGCCCAGCGCCTGGACGACCTGGACATGCGCCTGCGCCGCGCGTTCCTGCAGGGCCTCAACCAGCGCCGCGAACGCCTGGCGCGCCTGGACACACGCCTGGCCGCGCAACATCCGGGGCGCACGTTGAAACTGCTCAGCCAACGCCTGGACAGCCTCGCCGAGCGCCTGCCGCGGGCCATGCGCGAGGTGCTCAAGGACCGTCGCCAGCGCTTTCAGGCGCAACTGCAGACGCTGCAAGTGGTCAGCCCGTTGGCGACCCTGGCACGCGGCTACAGCATCCTGCTCGACGAGCATGGCCAAGCCATCCGCAGTGCCGAGCAAACCCGCAACGGCCAGCGCCTGACAGCCCGCCTGAATGAAGGCGAATTGCAGGTGCGCGTCGAGGACAACCACCTGACTCCGGTCACCCTTTCCCTACTGGACTGACACATGCCCCGCCTGTTCGCCCCTCTGCTTGCCCTATCCCTGTTGTTGCTGGCTGGCGGCGCCCAGGCCAGCTACATCACCCGCACCCTGAACAAACCTGTCCCGGGTGGCGTTGCCGTGGTCGATCTGGGCCCGGCGGCCACAGCGCCGAGCGCACGCTTCGACGGCAAGCCGGTGCTGGTGGTCAAAGAGCAGGACAACTGGCTGGCCATCGTCGGCATTCCACTGACGCAAAAGCCCGGCACGGCCGTGCTGTCCCAAGGCGGGCGCACCCTGCCGTTCAGCGTTGGCACCAAGAAGTACCCCGAGCAGCACATCACCCTGAAGAACAAGCGCCAGGTCAACCCTAACCCCGCCGACCTCAAGCGCATCGACCGTGAACTGGCCGAGCAGATCAAGGCCTACCGCAGCTTCAGCCCCAACCTGCCGAGCAACCTGATCCTCGACAAGCCGGTCAGCGGCCCGCTGTCGAGCAAGTTCGGCGTTCGCCGCTTCTTCAACGGTGAAGAGCGCAACCCGCATGCGGGGCTGGATTTCGCGGTGCCAGCCGGCACGCCGATCAAGACACCGGCCAATGGCAAGGTGATTCTGGTGGGCGATTATTTCTTCAATGGCCGCACGGTGTTCGTCGACCATGGGCAGGGCTTCATCAGCATGTTCTGCCACATGTCGAAGATCGACGTGAATGTCGGCCAGCAGCTGCGCCGCGGGGATGTGGTGGGCAAGGTTGGGTCGACCGGGCGGGCGACCGGGCCGCACATGCACTGGAACGTTAGCCTGAATGATGCGCGGGTGGATCCGGCCATCTTCATTGGGGCGTTCCAGCCTTGATCCGTGGCGCCTTCATCGCCGGCAAGCCGGCTCCCACATGGATTTGCGCCGGCTTTGAGATATCGGGCAAGACGCTCGCTTCCACAGGTAAAGCGCTGGCCGGAAGAACTGCGCGGTCGTGGTGGGAGCCGGCTTGCCGGCGATGGGGCCCGCCCTTTTGCACCCCTTGGCTTGATTTGCGCGATCAAAAAATACCGCGCAACAGGTGTAAAGCTTGAGACGAATAACCGCCATAAAATCTCGCCATAAAGATTTTTTTAAGCATTTATCTCAATTTTTCGGCAGCGCTTGCCATCCCTCACCCCACTGGTTAGGGTTGAAGGCATGAAAACCACCAGCACCCTCATCCTGCTCCGACAACATCGCAGCCTTTGCCTGGTCAGCGCCCGACTACCAGGCTGATCGCGTCGCCTCGCCTCTTCATCTCGTTATCGCTCGGCAGGCCCGATCTCGGCCGCACACAAAAGGATTGCTTCCATGACCATGCTCAAAGACCCTTCGAAGAAGTACCGCGCCTTCCCGACCATCGACCTGCCAGACCGTACCTGGCCGTCGAAGACCATCACCGAAGCGCCGATCTGGTGCAGCTCGGACCTGCGTGATGGCAACCAGTCGCTGATCGAGCCGATGGACTCGGAGAAGAAGCTGCGGTTCTGGAAGACCTTGGTGCAGGTTGGCGTGAAGGAAATCGAAGCCTCGTTCCCGTCCGCCTCGCAGACCGATTTCGACTTCGTGCGCACCTTGATCGAAGAGGGTCACATCCCGGATGACACCACCATCCAGGTGCTCACCCAGGCCCGTGAAGACCTGATCGCGCGTACTTTCGAATCGCTGCGCGGGGCCAAGAAGGCCATCGTCCACCTGTACAACGCCACCAGCCCGTCGTTCCGCCGCATCGTCTTCAACCAGGACAAGCAAGGCGTCAAGGACATCGCGGTGAACGCGGCCAAGCTGTTCGTCAAGTACGCCGCCCAGCAGCCGGAAACACAGTGGACATTCCAGTACTCGCCGGAAACCTTCAGCGCCACGGAGCTTGAGTTCGCCAAGGAAGTCTGCGACGCAGTCATCGAAGTGTGGAACCCGACGCCTGAGCACAAGGTCATCCTCAACCTGCCGGCCACCGTGGAAGTTGCCACGCCGAACATCTACGCCGACCAGATCGAGTGGTTCTGCCGCAACATCAGCCGCCGCGACAGCGTGATCATCAGCCTGCACTGCCACAACGACCGTGGCACCGGCATCGCCGCCACAGAACTGGGCCTGATGGCCGGTGCCGACCGTGCCGAGGGCTGCCTGTTCGGCAATGGCGAGCGTACCGGCAACGTCGACCTGGTGACCCTGGCGCTTAACCTCTACACCCAGGGCATCGACCCACAACTGGACTTCTCCGACATCGACGGCGTGCGCAAGGTGGTCGAAGAGTGCAACCAGCTGCCGGTTCACCCGCGGCATCCGTATGTCGGTGACCTGGTACACACTGCGTTCTCCGGCTCGCACCAGGACGCCATCCGCAAGGGCTTCGCCAAGCAGCAGGAAGGCGAGCTGTGGGAAGTGCCGTACCTGCCGATCGACCCGGCCGACATCGGCCGCAGCTACGAGGCCGTGATCCGCGTCAACAGCCAGTCGGGCAAAGGCGGCATCACCTACCTGCTCGAGCAGGAGTACGGCATCAGCCTGCCGCGCCGCATGCAGATCGAGTTCAGCCAGGTGGTTCAGGGTGAAACCGACCGCCTTGGCCTGGAAATGACCGCGCAGCAGATCTACAGCCTGCTGCACAAGGAATACCTCCAGGCCAACAGCCCGTACGCACTGGTCAGCCACCGCCTGCAGGAAGAAAACGGCCACAGCGCAGTGGAAGTGGAAGTCGCCGGTGAAGGCGAAACTACCCTGCACTGGCGCGGCAAGGGCAATGGCGCCCTCGAAGCCCTGGTAGCCGGCCTGCCGGTTGCGGTGGAGATCATGGACTACAACGAGCACGCCATCGGTGCCGGCACCAATGCCAAGGCCGCGGCCTACATCGAACTGCGCGTGGCCGGTGGCCGCCCTGTGCACGGCGTGGGTATCGATGAGAACATCACCACGGCCAGCTTCAAGGCACTGTTCAGCGCGCTGAACCGCTCGCTGAGCCAGCAAGAGGCCAAGGCCGCGTAACTTGCCCCCCCAAAAAAGCCCGCATCTGTGATGCGGGCTTTTTTTTACCCTGGATTCACCAGTTGGACTGTCAGCCAGCTTAAACAACAGTTTAAGAAAAATCAGGCCCGTCAGTCAGTATGAGGACTACCCATTTTCACTTTCAACGAAGCGACTGCCATAGGTGCGAGCCCTAACCCTACGGGCACAATACCCGCAAGTATGGCTACAGCGCTGCCAAAAGAACTGCTTATCAACCCTGCCAATGGGACAGAAAGCAGCATCGAAACTTTGAAGAGTGCACTGGTAATTCCGGTGACTCTGCCAAGCAAAGCCGCGGGTACCAGCGCCTGTCTCAATGTCCAAGCTGTAATGATCACATAGGCCCCAAAGAAGCCCACGAAAAAGGCCGACACATAGTAAGACTCAAACGTTCCTAGTCCAAGTGGCGACACCCCTGATGCAGCCATTCCAGCACTGCATGTACACACAGCAATGCGGGTATTTAATGCACGCATCATCCTCGGTGCGACTAATCCGGAAAAAATGGAACCCAAAGCATATGAAACCAAAAGGAATGGTGTTTCGCTGATATTGAATACCCCACTGTCCGCAGCACTCAGGAGCACGAAAAAAAGATAAATAGCTGTGAAGGCATTATTGCCCACGACGATATAAACAACATGCACCAGCGGCTTGTTTTGCACAAGCGCCCTATAGCTGGAGATAAAGGAAGTGGGGACAACCGGGGCGATGCGAGGCGGGAGTTCGAAAGAGGAGTAGCGATACAGAAAACTTGAAAGCAAAAAACAAATGGAAGCACCATAAAATACTACCGCCGGATTTTGCAACATCAAAAAATATGAGACGGCGACGGGCGATAGGATGAGCGCACAGTGCTCGACGATAAGTAATCGTGCATTCATGCGCGGGAGTAAATCTTTATGGAGGATACGGGGTATCAGGCAAGCACGAAGATTGCTGAGTATATATATCCCGATGGAAATCACACTTAATAGAACAAACGTCTCTAACAACGTCCATCCCCCTCGCCGAATCGCATACAACGCCACATCACAGCATAGCCCCAGCGCGACCAAGAAACCTAAGGCTCGCGAGCGAACTCCATCCACAAGTCTCCCAGCCCAATAACCAAAGGCAACTGGACCTAAATAAACGGTCGCTCTTAGCAGCGCTGAGAAAACTTCATCCCCCGACCCACTTAGCCTGCTTAGCGGTACGTAGATAAAAATCACCTGCGTTGCACACGCCTCGACAAAGAAAGCAAGAAGCAGACATGTTATTGCCTTTGATTGATTGTTCATAATTAACTAGTTACAAATCAATCAACGAAGCGTAAATCGCGGCCAATCTACCGTCAACCAGCAGATTAGGTTGAATTGTCACCTGACAGTGACAATTTTATCCCTGGAAGAGCAAATGTAAAAAAAACATACAGGGCATTGAGTTTTTCACCAAGTGCGACTAAGACTGAATCAGCAACTCATCCACAACAACAAAAAACGGAGTTTGTGATGTCAAGAAAAAAAACTGTAGGAAGTTTCCGAAAACTATTATTCAACGGCAGGCTCGACCTGATTCTGGAGGCCCACAATGGGCTCTCCGCTAGAATAGTCGAGGAAACGGGCTATCCAGCTATTTGGGCGTCGGGACTCGCTATTTCCTCAGCGATGGGGCTTCGCGATTGCAATGAGGCATCATGGAGTCAGGTCATGGAGGTTGCTCAATGCATAGCTGACGCAGTAAATATCCCTGTTCTTTTCGACGGAGATTCAGGCTTCGGTAATTTCAATAAT
Source organism: Pseudomonas putida (assembly GCF_026625125.1). NCBI lineage: Bacteria > Pseudomonadati > Pseudomonadota > Gammaproteobacteria > Pseudomonadales > Pseudomonadaceae > Pseudomonas > Pseudomonas putida. The sequence continues at coordinate 4,720,044 of NZ_CP113097.1, forward strand.
GTAAGGCACATAGTTAAGCGCCTGTCGCACTATGGGATAGCTGGAGTTTCTTTAGAAGACAAACAGTTTCCTAAAATGAACTCGTTCGTCAGCCATGAGCACGCACTTAGTAGCGTGGATGAATTTTGCGGAAAGATTAAAGCTGCGCAGGATTCGAAACGGGACGATGACTTTATCGTTATTGCTCGTACAGAAGCATTGGTAGCCGGAATGAGTGTCCAGGCGGCTTTGAAACGAGCGGAGCAGTACTACGAAGCAGGTGCCGATGGAATTTTTATACACTCCAAAGAGACAGACGGATTCGACGTATTGGAATTCAGTAAGTGCTGGGCAGGACGCTGCCCTTTGATAGTCGCCCCAACAACCTACAAAAACGTGTCGACGGAGCTACTACAGGAAGTTGGGGTCTCGGTGTATATATGTGCAAACCAAATGATGCGGGCCTCATTGCTTGCAATGCGAAATGCAGCAGCACAAATTCAGGCAGACAATAGCATCTGCAACATCGACAATAACATCTGTTCGCTCTCCGAAGTATTTCAACTTCTGAACTACGACGAACTGAAGGATGCGGAGCTGATTTATGCTCGACAAGAAAGCTAGCATGCAGGCTGCCTGCCACATGCTCAAAACAATCATGCTTGAATGTAAAAAAGTAAAGCTTAGCAACGGCGAGACACTCTTGGAGCACTCGCTTTGGAGTGCTCACCAGGCATTGACTGAGGGCTGTGCGGAAGAACTGATTGTCGCAGCGTTATTCCACGACATTGGCCATTTCCTATGCAACAGTGACCCGGAAATGACTCCATATGAAAAGGACTGCCAGCATGCTGATCTGGGTGCCCAATGGCTAAACCGATGGTTCCCTCAGTCAGTCTGCATCCCCATTCAACTCCATATCGATGCAAAGCGATACTTAATCACCGTTAATGAAAACTACAACGATCAACTGAGTTCGGGATCACTGTCAAGCTTACTTAACCAGGGGGGACGTATGACAAGCGAAGAAATCTTGGCATTTCAAAACCAGCCATACCACCATGACGCGCTATCCATCCGAAAATTTGATGACACGCCGTATGACAATGGATTCGTGAATGCGTATTCAAGGTATGAAAAAATCATCATGGCCGTAATGAGGTGATGAATGAAAAGGACAATATTGGATGCTCATGTGCATCTGCTCATGTGGAAGCAGCAAGCAGCGCCGGATTGGAACTCAGTGAGCCAGACGCTGAAAGTAGCAAACTTTAATGAACTCGATGCAATCTGCATCACCGAACACATCGAAGCTGATGCTTACGAAAAACTGATGCTGGGTCTATTCTGCAGCAATCGCCTCGGTGGTAGCACGCAGGGAGATGGCTCAGTTATCTGTAACGGTGTCCTTGTGTTACCCGGTGCAGAGCTACATCTCGCGAACAATATGAACATTGGCGTGCATGCTGACCTGGAAACACTGCTGAGTCTTGATCGACGAGCGAGCGCGTATACCCTGGATACGCTTCATGGACTGCTAGAGAAGCGAGGCAGACCTTTTAAACTAGTAGCCCACCATATTTTTTGGCCAGGTAAGACATGCTCAGATCTTGAAGCTTTAAAACGCTGCATAAACGCGATCGAGGTCCCGGCCAAAGACCTCACTAACATACATAAATACTTGACATTAGCATCGACATTAAATCTCGACACTACAGGAGGGTCTGATTCTCACTCATTCATATCCATAGGCGCTTGTAAAACACTTATAAATGAAGATAACACGCACAGTCCACTCACCCTGAAAAAATGGCTGCACAGCCATCACACAACGCACGAACCGGATCGCGACTCATTGCGTTTAACTGCTTTGGCTAGGATCCATCGCCAAACCGACACAGAGAGAAGGGAACCATGAACAACAAAATAACTATTTGCAAAAACAACCTTGAGAGACTCCTTGCTTCGAGAAAGATGACCATGTCACACGTTTGTGATGTGGAGCTCGATGACAAATTTGCTTACTTCGAAAGTATTGAGCAATTGAGAGAGCTTGCTAGCTACTTGGCATTGCCACTGAGCGATCTTTTTTTAGGTTTTACTATTACCGACTTGGATGATGGCGTAAAAATAGCTAGGCGAGGAACTGGCTTCAAGCGTGAAGAAATCAGAAATGGTACTCATTGCTACACTTATGAGCATTTGGTTACAACCAATCAAGACCCTCGATTAATGGCTCTACGACTGGATGTACGCGCCAACGACTTCCAATGCATGCCTTTGAATGACGGGCACTCATCAAAGGAAGTTGTATACGTAACTAAAGGGAGCGTACGGGTTCGGTGGCTGGACTCTGACAATGAGTTTAAAGAAGGGATATTGAACGAGGGCGACTCCATCTTCATTCTCCCCGATGTACCTCACGGGTTTGTCAGCAATGTACCTGGTGAGAAATCAGAAATTATCGCCATCAACTATGGCTAGCATTAAAAACAACAGACCAGGTGGCATAGGATAATTTTCACACTAGCCACCTTCTAGAAAACTAGTCACTGACGCAAGCTCAACCGGCAGGCATCAAGCATGCCGTGCTGCACTCCTTTATCTACTTGAAATTGCAGGTATGCATGCCTTGTGAATTATAGAGGATCAAACCATGACTATCACCGTCGGATTAATTGGCCTAGGTCAAATGGGTCATGCCATATGCCATCGACTTCTAGACACTGGCGTCGAGGTATTAATCCACAACCGCACGTACGAAAAAGCTGAAAAACTGATACACCGAGGCGCACTTTGGAAAAACAACTTGAGAGAGCTCGCAGCTAACGCAAACATTATTCTTGTATGTGTTAGCGGAGAAAGTGCACTACGGGCAATCTATTACTCAGATACTGACGGACTGCTTTATTCGCTCCAGGAAGGAAAAATCGTAATTGACTTCAGCACCTTATCAGCGGAGTCTGCGGTCAACCTACATGAAGCGTTCGGAAATATCGGTGTGAGTTATATCGAATGCCCGATCTCTGGGGGAGTAATGGGCGCTCTCCAGGGAAAATTATGCTCTATAGTCTCAGGTAATGAACAAGCCTACTCATCGGCACATCCCATACTCATAAAAATCTGCAAAACAATCAACTACGTTAAACAACCTGGAAAGGCACAGCAACTTAAAATCCTCAACAATCTGGCAGAGTCTATCAATCTAGCAGGGGCCCTGGAAGTTATTCATCAAGGGCAGGCGTTGGGCTTGGATCTCGAATCAATGGTGAAGGTATTCACTTCCTGCCGCGGTCGTTCTGCCTACATGCATGTATCGCTGAACTATATTCTCTCAGGGTTGACAACTAGTCATGTGACGCTGGCCGTCCGCTGTAAAGATTTGGAATTGGCGCAATCTCAATTACCAGACCTTAAGGCTTATCCAGCAACAGCGATGGCGATCCAATGCTTCATCGACGCCAGACACGCCTTTGGCGACGACGTTGACCAATGCCAATACTTTTCACTACTCGCTCAACGACGGAGTGTTACATCATGAATCTACGCCAAGATATTATCGTCGAAGACACGACATTACGAGATGGCGAGCAAGCACCTGGCATTTCGTTTGGAAGAGCAACTAAACTAAAGATATTCGATGCCCTTATCGACGCGGGCATACGCTGGATTGAAGGCGGCATATATGCGATGGGCGGCACTGAGAGTCGAACATTAAGTGAGATGCTAGAGCGCACACAGGGAACTGATATTCGACTGGTAGGCTGGAATAGAGGGATACGTGCAGACGTAGAAGCATCACTCGACGCAGGCTACCGATACATACATATCGGGTTACCCACCTCAGAGGTCCACCTGAAGCACAGCATAAACAAATCAAAGGACTGGCTTGTCAGACAGGCATGCGAATTAATAGACTGTGCAAAGCAACGCGATGTATTTGTCTCCATCAGCGCTGAAGATGTTGCCCGCTCAGACTTGTCATTTGTCGTTGATTATGCCGGCCACATCTGCGAAGCGGGAGCCGATAGGTTACGGCTCTCTGACACGATTGGAGTGCTTACGCCTGAACAGTACCACTCCATCATCCGTACAGTGGTATCCGCAGTGGAGATTGATACCCAGTGCCATGCTCATAACGACTTCGGCCTCGGTGTAAGCAATACATTATCCGGTTTGCAGGCAGGCGCAAAATATTTTCATGCCACTGTAAACGGTATTGGTGAACGAGGGGGAATGCCTGACCTGGCGCAAATGGTAATGTCCCTAAAAATTCAATACGGGATTGACCTTGGTGTTAAGCCGGAAAAGCTTCAAACACTCTCTGAGATTGTCGCCAATGCAACTGGCTCTCAAATCAATCCTTGGCAGCCCATCGTGGGCAGCAATATTTTTTCTCACGAGTCAGGTATTCACACAAAAGGCACTCTCAACAACGGCAAGTCATTCGAGCCTTACGACCCAAGCGTGATGGGGCGCGAACGTCACATTATCGTCGGTAAACATTCTGGACGCGCCTCAATAAAATACGCATTGGACCAATTGCAAATCACATGCTCAGATGATGAAGTCCAGCAATTGCTGCAATTGGTAAGAGAGGTATCCATGATTAAATCAAGTGCCATAAGCCTTACCGATGTGGCCATGCTTTGCTCCACTATAAAGAAAGGAAGGCAACATGGAGTTTAACATCACAGCAAGACTCGATGACCTTCAGAAATTAATACAAAAACGAAAAATGACTTTAGATAATATTCGAGGCCTCTATGATAGAACCATCGACGGCATTACAATTAACTCTACGCAGCTTAAAAAAATTGCCCAATATCTTAACGTCACAGCAGCCTATGTGATTGACGAATTAGGCGGCGAGTACGATAAATCTCAAAGCTGCGTTTTCGGCGGACTCATCCGATTCGATCGCCTACGGCACGTGCAGGGTGAGCCTGCCTATTTTTACCGCCACTTACTCAAGACAACTTCAGATAAAAATCTGCTGGTACTCAGGACTACCCCTCTATTCCCATCGGCCGAGAAGGCAATACTAAACGCCGGACATAAGGCTAGAGAATTCGTATACATTCTCTCTGGGACAGTAGGGGTTAAATGGGGAAGTCATCCACATCTTCACAACGAGGTACTAAATGAGGGAGATTCCATTTTCATTGAAGAATGGACTCCTCATTGTTTCTATAAACTTGAACCGGATTCACAAATTCTCGCGATTGACTACCTTTAACTACTGTCACAGTCGCTGAGCCGGGAGAAAGCCAAATCGACTTAAGCGGTGCCGCGATGAACGAGAAAGTCCGTATCTTTGATGCGGGCTTTTTTTAACCTATACCGGCCTTTCGCGGGTCAACCCGCTCCCATAGAGACTTCACAGAATTCGAAAGCTGTGCAATGCCTGTGAAAGCGAGGTTACCCGCAAAAGGGTCGGCACTGGCAATTCAAAAACGTCGGGCAAAAAAAAGGGCGCCGACCAAGCGCCCCATAAGCCGTAAAGCACACAACAAATTCAGTATCAGTCCAGCAAAGCCATCGCCTCGGCGCTACACGCTTCGATCCGCGCCCAGTCGCCGTTCTTGATCCAGCTGCTGTCGAGCATCCAGGTTCCGCCCACGCACATCACATTGGGCAGCGCCATGTAGTTGCGCACGTTGGCCGGGTTGACCCCACCGGTAGGGCAGAATCGAATATCACCGAACGGGCCACCAAAGGCCTTGATCGCTGCCACGCCGCCACTGATTTCCGCCGGGAACAGCTTGAAGCGGCGGTAACCCAGGGCATACCCCATCATGATTTCCGAAGGCGTGCTGATGCCCGGCAGCAATGGGATATCGCTGTCCACCCCAGCCTCGAGGATGTCCTGGGTGATCCCGGGGGTAACGACAAACTGCGCGCCAGCGGCTTCAACCGCTGCAAACATGCTGCGATCGAGCACCGTACCGGCGCCGACACACAGTTCCGGACGCTGCTCACGCAGCACCTGGATAGCCTTCAGGCCATACTGCGAGCGCAGGGTTACTTCCAAGGTGCGGATACCACCAGCGGCCAGGGCATCGGCCAGCGGCAGGATGTCTTCCTCACGGGCGATGGTGATCACCGGCAGGATGCGCGCCGCCCCACAGATCGCATCGATCCGGGCGGCTTTCTCGGCCATCGAGAGCAGAGGCTGGGGGCGTTCAAGGGTGGTCATGACAGTGGATCCTTTGCTCATGGGCACCAGTAGATGTCCAAGGGGTCGTGAAGAAAGGCGCGAATCGGCATTTCATTGAGGTCGTTGCCCGCCAGCGCGGCGCGCAGGGTAGCGAGTTTGCCCGGGCCCTGCACGGACAGCGCGATGAACGCGGCGCTGGCCAGCAGGGAACGGGTCAGCGAAAGGCGCTGGTGCGGCACGCTCGGCGCCAGCAACGGCAGGCAGCGGCGCGTGCTGTTCAGGTCCAGGCCTTCGGCCAGATTCGGGCTGCCGGGGAACAGCGAAGCGGTATGACCATCGTCGCCCATGCCCAGTACCAGCACGTCGATGGCCGGCAGATCGGCCAATGCCTGGTCGGCTTGGGCGGCCGCCGCGTCGAGGTTCTCGGCCTGCTGATACAGCCCGACAAAACGAGCCTTGGCAGCGCCCCCCTGGAACAGATGGCGGGCCAGCAAACCGGCATTGCTGTCGGCGTGCTCAACCGGCACCCAACGCTCGTCGGCCAGGCTGACGGTGACCTTGGACCAGTCCAGGGCCTCGGTCGCCAGCTTCTCCAGGAACGGCACCGGGCTGCGGCCACCGGACAACACCAGGCAAGCCCGCCCTTTCGCGGCGATGGCTGCGCGCAAGCGCTCGGCCACATCAGCCGCCAATGTTGCCGAAAGTACGCGGGCATCATTCAGCTGATGCGCCTTGACCGATGTCGGCAAATTCAATTCAGATATCCCCATACCACGCCCTCCCATCACGTGTAATCAGTGCGATCGAGCTCATCGGCCCCCAGGACCCAGCCGCATACGGCTTGGGCGCATCGCCGGCGCTTTGCCAGCCCGCGATCAACTGGTCGCACCACTTCCAGGCATATTCGATTTCATCCTTGCGCACGAACAGGTTCTGGTTGCCGCGCATCACCTCGAGCAGCAGGCGTTCGTAGGCATCCGGAATCCGCGCGGTGCGCCAGGTGTCGGAAAAATTCAATTGCAAGGGGCCGCTGCGCAGTTGCATGCCTTTGTCCAGGCCCTGCTCCTTGGTCATCACACGTAGAGAGATGCCTTCACTCGGCTGCAGGCGGATGATCAGTTTGTTGCCGACCTGCAAGCGCTGCTCCGGGGCGAAGATGTAGTGCGGCGTCTCCTTGAAGTGGATGACGATCTGCGACAGCTTCTGCGGCATGCGCTTACCGGTACGCAGGTAAAACGGTACCCCCGACCAACGCCAGTTACGAATATCGGCACGCAGGGCGACGAAGGTTTCCGTGTCGCTCTGGGCGTTGGCGTTGTCTTCCTCCAGGTAACCCGGCACCGGCTTGCCGTCGCTGTAGCCGGCGATGTACTGGCCGCGCACCACGCGGGTACTCAAGCCCTCGCCAGTGATCGGGGCAAGGGCCTTGAGCACCTTGACCTTCTCGTCGCGGATGCTGTCGGCTGAAAGCTCGCTGGGCGGGTCCATGGCGATCAGGCACAACAGCTGCAGCAGGTGGTTCTGAATCATGTCGCGCAGCTGGCCGGCCTTGTCGAAATAGCCCCAACGGCCTTCGATGCCGACCTTCTCGGCCACGGTGATTTCCACGTGGGAGATCGAGTTCTGGTTCCACTGGGTTTCGAACAGGCTGTTGGCGAAGCGCAGGGCGATCAGGTTCTGCACCGTCTCCTTGCCCAGGTAATGGTCGATGCGGTAAACACGGCTTTCCGGGAAGAACCGCGCCACGGCGTCGTTCACCCGGCGCGATGACTCAAGATCGTGCCCGATGGGCTTTTCCAGCACCACCCGGGTGCGCGCGGCAAGGCCCGCCTTGTCGAGGTTTTCGCAGATCGCGCCGTACACGGCCGCCGCAGTGGCGAAATAGGCAATCAGTGGCAGCTCGGCAGGTGCCTGCTCAGCCAGGGCCTGGTAGCCGTCCGGCTGCAGGAAGTCCAGGTGCTGGTAACGCAGACGCCCCAGAAAACGCGCCAGCGCCGCAGGCTCCAGATCAGCCTCCGCCACGTGCTTGCGCAGATGGGCCTCGATGGTATTCAGGTGCTCCTGTACGCTGCCAGGCTCGCGCGCCAGCGCCAGCAGGCGAGTATCGGCGTGCAGCAAATTGGCGCGGTCGAGCTGGTAGAGCGCAGGAAACAGCTTGCGCAATGCCAGGTCGCCCAAGGCGCCAAACAGGGCAAAGGTGCAAGGTTCAACACTGATCGCAGCCATGATGTTGGTTCTTTCCTAAAGTTGGCCTAGGAATACCGCTTTCACATACGATTTTCAAGAGAAAATGTAGTAAAAACCACAACATTACACACACGTGTTACAGATAAGTGGTGCGCCACCCGCACCGACAGTACGATAGACGACTGTGCAAAAAGCCTGCTGCTCCGCCAGCCGGCTGTCTTCTCGACCCAAGGACACACCCATGGACCGCGTGCGAAACCTCCTGGAGCAGATCCAGGGACGCCTCGACGAGCTGAACAAGGCCGAACGCAAAGTCGCCGAAGTCATCCTGCTCAACCCGCAACAAGCCACCCGTTTCAGCATTGCCGCACTGGCCCAGGCGGCCAAGGTCAGCGAACCGACCGTCAACCGCTTCTGCCGCTCGTTCGGCGTCAGCGGTTACCCCGAGCTCAAGCTGCAGCTGGCGCAAAGCCTCGCCAGTGGTGCGGCCTATGTCAGCCGCGCGGTCGAGGCCGATGACGATCCTGCAGCCTACACCCAGAAGATCTTTGCCAGTGCGATCGCCTCGCTCGACAGCGCCTGCCAGCAGCTTGACCCGCAGCAGGTCAGCCGCGCCGTGGACATGATGATCCAGGCCCGGCAGATCCACTTCTTCGGCCTGGGCGCGTCCGCCCCGGTAGCCCTGGACGCCCAGCACAAGTTTTTCCGTTTCAACCTCGCCGTCTCGGCCCACGCCGACGTGCTGATGCAGCGCATGCTGGCTTCGGTGGCTCACACTGGCGATCTTTTCGTGATCATCTCCTACACCGGGCGCACCCGCGAACTGGTGGAGGTAGCGCGCCTGGCCCGTGAAAACGGCGCCTCGGTGCTCGGCCTGACCGCCGCCGGCTCCCCCTTGGCCCAAGCGTGCAGCCTCAGCCTGCACATCCCGCTACCGGAAGACACCGACATCTACATGCCGATGACGTCGCGGATCATCCAGCTTACCGTGCTCGACGTACTCGCCACCGGGATGACCCTGCGCCGCGGTGTGGACTTCCAGCCGCACCTGCGCAAGATCAAGGAAAGCCTCAACGCCAGCCGCTACCCGATCGAGGACGACGAACTCAGCTGAGCCGGTGCGCCTGCAGCCGCAAATGGGCGCGCTGCCCCGGCGCCAGGCTCAGGCCTTCACCGCTGCCGCTGGCCGCCTCGACACAGACGAAACCCTGGCACTCGCGCCCGCTCACACCCATCAACGGGCGGTTGCCGGGGTGCCAGACCACGGTATCGTCACTGTCACCGGTATCGATGCACAGTTCACGCTGCCAGGCCGGGTCCTGCAGCTGCACGCGCGGCGTGCCGGGATAGACCTTCTGGCAGCCGCCCTTGAGCTTCAACGCGCCGTCTTCGCGGCAGGCTTGCCGGCTCAGACGGTCATAGCCTTGGATATCTTCAAGCCCGGACAGCGCTATCTCTGAAACGTCGCTGATACGCCAGTAGGCCAGCAGTGCATGGCTCAACTGGCAGGGTTCGCTGTCCTGGTGCTCGGTACTCAAGCTCAGTTCCATGCGGCTGCCCAGGCGGGCATGCAGGTCGACCTGCCAGTCGCACAAGTCCAGGCGCCACTTCAGGCTCACGCCCTCCTCGTCCTCACGGCTGTCCACCAGCTTCCAGTCCAGCAGGCGCGCCCAGCCGTGGGCAGGCCACAGGTCCTCGCTGGGGTGGCGACCATACCACGGCCAACACACCGGCACGCCCCCACGGATCGCCCCCACCTGCGGCCACTGCTCGGCACACCACAACCAGGGCCGCTCACCGGCCGGCTGGAAGTGCAGCAGTTGCGCACCCTGGCGGCTGAACACCGCCTGGCAACGGGGGTGGTCAATGATCAGCACATCGCGCTGCTGGTAACGCTCCCACTCGAATGTCGGCCTGGGCCGCTGTGCGGTAAAGAAGCGATGTAGCGGATGTTCAGGCATGGTTCCAAGCTCTTGTTGTTTGAGATAGCGCTGTCTCGGCCTATCCCCGACAACCACTGCAAGCCAGTGGATGCCGGGAGCCGTTTTTGGATTGGCGTAAATTTACAACAAATAGGCTCAGAATGACGACTGAATCTTCAAACCAGCGACCAGCGCGTTGTCCACCTCGTCCACCCCACCGGGGCTCTTGATGTACTGAAGGTTCGGGCGAACGGTCAGCCAGTTGGTGACGTGGAAGCCGTAATAGAGCTCGGCGTTGTATTCGGTGCGCTGCAGCGGCACGAAGCCCGGGTTGTCGTAGTCATTTATGCCACTCTGGGCATTGAGCTGTTCGGCACGCTTTTTCACGTCATCGTTGACATGGATGCGGGCGATACCAAAGCCGATATCGTCCTTGGGCCGGGCATCGAAGGCGCCTTTGTAGACCAGCCCTACCTGCTGGTAGTTGTCGACCACGTTGGTCGCTTTGTCATGCACGGTGAAGTTGGCGAACAGGCTCAGACCGCGGCTGGCGTCGCCACCATGGGCGGTGACCTGCTGCTGCGCAACCACCCACCAGCCATGCTTGCTGGAGTGTGACTTGAAGCCGGCGCCGCTGATCCCTTGCGGGTTGCCATTGACGTCCTCGTAGACGTCTTCGGCATCAGCCGTGCTGTAGTAGTAGCCCAGGCGGTACTCGCCCGGCAGGCCGTTCACGTGCGGTGACCAGACCGCCTCCACCGGCAGGATCGCCCCCTTGGTGCCGCTGCCGCTGAGCTTGAAGCCGTTGCCGGTTTCCAGGTTGGAAGGGTTCTGCTCGAACGCGCCGACCTGGACGAAGAACTCTGGCGTGATGTTGTACTTGACCCGCAACGCCCACTGGCTGACCGGCCAGTTGTACCAGATGCCGCCGACCCAGTTGCCCACCTGCGATCCACAGAAGGCCAGGTTCTGGAAGTCACAGGGGAAGCTGTTGAAGTCCTCGCCCTCGCCGAACCGGCCAAATTTCACATCCAGGGCACCGTCGAAGTACTTCTGCTTGATCCACATCTGGGTCAAGCGCCAGGTCTGGCCGCGCCCCCATACCTCCTGCACCGAACTGAACTGGCCGGCCCGCGGGTCGCTGATGCGGTCATTGGAAAGGTTGCGGCCACTTCGCTCGGTGATCGCCAGTTTGAACTCGGCATCGTGCCAGCCAAAGATCTTCTGCAGGTCCAGGTGCGCGCCGAGGGCGAACTGGTCGCTGTAGCGCGCGGTCTTGTCGTCGTTGTAGCCGCCATTGAGGTTACCGGCGACCTCGCCTACATAGTCGAGGGTGAAGTCGTAGCCTTTTTCCAGCAGCTCGGTACGCGTTCCCCCCCAGTCGCCGGTCATCCATTTCGATTCGCTGGAGAAGGCCTCGGCGGCCTGGGCCCCACTGCTCCCAACCATGGCCAGCAGGGCCAGCGAGCCCAAGGTCCTTATGCGATTGCGCTGTTCCATCCCTTTGCGTCCTCTTTTTCTTATTGATGGTGTCGACGATTCAACGGCTCTTGAGGTGAGTCACGTTGTCCTTCACTGAAACGTTGGCAGTATTCAAGTCCAGGCGTTCGCCGCTGGCGGCGTCAAACAGCAGCACCCGAGCCGGGTCGAACTGCAGGTTAAGGCTGTCACCGACCCGGCACGCCACATCCGGCGCCAGGCGGCAGCACACTTTGGTCTGGTTGAGGGTGACGAAGACCAAAAGGTCGGGGCCGGTAGGCTCGGTTACCTGTACCTCGGCGCGAATGCCCGGCAGGCCATTGCCCTCGCCGGTACCCAGGCTGATCTGCTCCGGGCGGATGCCGAGGATGACCTCGCGCCCGTCGAGTTCGTCGACGGCCATGCCCAACGGCAGCTCGCAACGTGCCTGGCCGCTGTCGAGCAGGGCCAGCAGGCGCCCGTCCTGCCTGGCCAGGCGCACCGGAATGAAATTCATCGGTGGCGAGCCGATGAAGCTGGCGACGAACTGATTGGCCGGGTCGTTGTAGATCTGTTGCGGGGTACCGAACTGCTGAATGATGCCGTCCTTCATCACCGCAACCTTGTCGCCCAAGGTCATGGCCTCGATCTGGTCGTGGGTGACATACACCGTGGTGGTTTTCAGTCGCTGGTGCATCAGTTTCATTTCCGTGCGCATCTCGACGCGCAGCTTGGCGTCGAGGTTGGACAACGGTTCGTCGAACAGGTAGATCTTCGGCCGCCGCGCCAACGCGCGGCCCATCGCCACCCGCTGCTGCTGGCCACCGGACAACTGCGCCGGCTTGCGTGCAAGCAGGTGTTCGATCTGCAACAGCTTGGCCACACGGGCCACTTCCTCGTCGATCGCGGCCTGCGGCATCTTGCGGATCTTCAGGCCGAATTCGATGTTCTCGCGCACGCTCATGGTCGGATACAGCGCGTAGGACTGGAACACCATGGCGATGTCACGATCCTTGGGGCTCATGCCACTGACATCCTGATCATCGATGAGAATCGCGCCGCCGCTGATGTTTTCAAGGCCCGCGATGCAGTTCATCAACGTCGATTTACCGCAGCCCGAAGGGCCGACCAAAATCAGGAATTCGCCATCCTTGATCGACAGCTGAATGTCCTTGAGGGTGTCCGGCAGGCCGCTGCCGTAGGTCTTGTTCACATTACGAAGTTCAAGCGTTGCCATGACTTACCCCTTGACCGCGCCGGCTGTAAGCCCGCGAACGAAATACTTGCCTGCCACCACATAGACCAGCAGGGTTGGCAGGCCGGCGATCATCGCCGCCGCCATGTCGACGTTGTACTCCTTGGCCCCGGTACTGGTATTGACCAGGTTGTTCAACGCCACGGTGATCGGTTGCGAATCGCCGCTGGAGAACACCACGCCGAACAGGAAGTCGTTCCAGATCTGGGTGAACTGCCAGATCAGGCAGACCATGATGATGGGTGTCGACATCGGCAGGATGATGCGGCGGAAAATGGTGAAGAACCCGGCACCGTCCAGGCGTGCGGCCTTGACCAGCGCATCGGGAATGCTCACATAGAAGTTGCGGAAGAACAGCGTGGTAAAGGCCAGGCCATAGACCACGTGCACCAGCACCAGCCCGCTGGTGGTGCTGGCCAGGCCCAGCTTGCCGAGGGTGAACGAGGCTGGCAGCAACACGGTCTGGAACGGCAAAAAGCAACCGAACAACAGCAGGCCGAAAAACAACTGGGACCCACGGAACCGCCACATCGACAGCACATATCCGTTGAGTGCACCAATGGCGGTCGAGATCAGCACCGCTGGCACGGTGATCATGATCGAGTTCCAGAAATAGCCGCTGACCGTGCCCCAGGCCTTGACCCAACCGATGCCGCTGACCACGGTCGGCCAGCTCAGCAAGTTGCCGGTACTGATGTCCTCCGGCGTTTTGAAGCTGGTCAGCAGCATCACCACAAGCGGCACCAGGTAAAGCAGCACGGCGGTCAGCAACACCGCGTGAATGGCGATGCGGCTGATGCTCGGCAGCGGTTTTTCGATAGGGCTATGCATGGCGTTTGCTCCGCAGCTCCGAGTACAGGTAAGGCACGAGAATCGCCAGGATCGCCCCGAGCATGAGGATGGCACTGGCCGAGCCCATGCCCATCTGGCCGCGGCTGAAGGTGAACGAGTACATGAACATGGCCGGCAGGTCGGACGAGTAGCCCGGGCCACCGGCAGTCATTGCGGCCACCAGGTCGAAGCTTTTGATCGCAATGTGCGAGAGGATCATCAGCGAACTGAAGAACACCGGGCGCAGGCTCGGCAGCACCACGGTCCAGTAGATGCGTGGCAGGCTTGCACCATCCATCTGTGCAGCACGGATGATCGACTGGTCGACCCCGCGCAGGCCGGCAAGGAACATCGCCATGATGAAACCCGAGGCTTGCCATACGGCGGCGATGACCAGGCAGTACACCACGCGGTCGGGGTCGATCAGCCAGTCCAGGCGGAACCCTTCCCAGCCCCAGTCACGCAACAGCTTGTCCAGGCCCATGCCAGGGTTGAGCAGCCATTTCCAAGCGGTACCGGTGACGATCATCGAAAGGGCCATGGGGTACAGGTAGACCGTGCGGATGAAACCTTCGCGGCGGATGCGCTGGTCGAGCAGCACCGCCAGCAGTACGCCGATGGCGAGGCTGATACCGATGAACAGCCCGCCGAACACCAGCAGGTTCTTGCTCGCCACCCACCAGCGATCGTTGTCGAACAGCCTGGCGTATTGCGCAAGGCCCGCCCACTTGTAAGTCGGCAGGAAGGTCGAGGTGGTGAAGGACAGGACGAACGTCCACAGGATGTAGCCGTAAAAGCCAACCAGGACGATGAACATGCTCGGTGCCAGCACCAGCTTGGGTAGCCAGCGCTGCAGCGCATCCAGGGGAGCGGCCCGCAGTTGGGCGGTTGCTGTAGTCATGATGTGATTACCCGGGGCCTGGGCAGCCCCTGTATTGACGGTACTGGCCTCATCGCCGGCAAGCCAGCGCCCACCGGTACGCCACAGTTTTCAAAGGCACCGAAGCAACTGTGGGCGCCGGGTTGGCGGCGATGGGGCCATCAGGTTTTCACTTGGCCGATCTGATCGCCGCAGCCAGCTTCTTCGCTGCATCTGCAGGGTCTGCCTTGGGGTCGTTGATGTAGTTGGTCACCACATCGAAGAAGGCGCCCTGCACGGCCAGCGTGGTGGCCATGTTGTGCGCCATGCTCGGCTGCAGGCCGCCGGTCTTGGCGTCGGCCATGAAGTCCTTGGCAGCCGTCTGGGCGCAGGCGTCGAAGCCGTAGGCGCTCATGTCCGCGAGCATGTCGTTACGAACGGGAATGGAGCCTTTGTTGATGCTGAAGACCTTCTGGAAGTCCTGGCCCAGCACCTTTCTGGCGATGTCCTGCTGGCCAGCGGCCGTGCCTTCGTCGTTCTGCTTGAACACCACCAGCGAGTCGATGTTGTACAGGAAAGCCTTGTCGGTGCCAGGGAACGCTACGCACTGGTAGTCCTTGCCAGCGGTCTTCTTGGCCAGGGTCCATTCGCTCTTGGCCCAGTCCCCCATGATCTGCATGCCGGCCTTGCCATTGATGACCTTGGCCGCTTCCAGGTTCCAGTCCTGGCCTTTGCCGTCGGGGTCCATATAGGTGGCGACCTTCTTCAGCTCGGTCAGTGACTTGACCATCTGCGGCCCGGTCAGCGTGGCTTCATCGAGGTCGACCAGCGCTTTCTTGTAACCGTCTGCCCCCATCACCGACAGGACCACACTCTCGAACACCGTGCTGTCCTGCCATGGCTGGCCGCCATGGGCGAGCGGGATGAAGCCGGCGGCCTTGAGTTTTTCGGCGGCGGCGTAGAATTCGTCGAGGGTGGTCGGCGCCTTGTCGATGCCGGCCTTCTTGAACACTTCAGGGTTGATCCACAGCCAGTTGATGCGATGGATGTTCACCGGCACGGCCACGTAGTCACCTTCGTACTTGACGGTATCGGCGACTTTCTTGTCGAGCAGCGAGTCCCACTTCTCCTGCTTGGCCACATCCTTGAGCACATCCGGGTCCAGCAGGCCGGTGGAAGCCCATTCCTGGATGTCCGGCCCCTTGATCTGGGCGACACCCGGCGGGTTACCGGCCACCGCGCGGCTCTTGAGCACGGTCATGGCCGTGGCCCCACCACCACCGGCAACAGCTCCATCCTTCCAGGTGAAGCCATCCTTCTCGACCTGGGCCTTGAGCACATCGACCGCCGCTTTTTCCCCACCGGAAGTCCACCAGTGCACCACTTCGACACTGCCTTTGGAGTCGGCGGCGAAGGCATTGAGCGGGAACAGGGAGGCGAAGGAAATGGCGGCAGCGAGGCGGAGAGTCGAATTCATCGGAGTACCTTTCTTGTTGTTATGCCGGGCAAGTCGAGCGCTTGCATTGCATGGAGTCTAATCAGAGTGCCCGCTGCGTCAGGTAACGAAGCGATGCGTGAATGTCATCGTTTGGTTACATTGCGCGCCAGTGCGCTGGCCAGGCTGGGAGCCAGGGGCAGCGTTGGCAGCAGTACAGCCTGGTAGGCGTGATAGAGGTCTGGCTTGCCAGCCCAGATCGTCGCCGCTGGCTGATTGTCCGGGCCGAGTTCGTGGTGCCAGCTTCCGGCTGCGTGGTCGATGAAGTGGGTGTCGATGAACGCCCAGAAACGCCGGTACCATCGTTCGTACTGTTGCTCGCCGGTTCGCCGCAGCAGCGCTGCGGCGCTGGCGCAGGCTTCGGCATGCACCCAGTGCAGGCGCTCGCGCACCCTGGGCCGATCGTCCCAGCCCAGGGTGTAGACGATGCCCTCGGCACCATCGACGCTCCAGGCATGGGTGCAGGCGTTGGCGAACAAGCCCCGCGCACAGGCCAGCAGCCATGCCGGAACGGGAAGCCCGGCCTGACGACGTGCAGCTTCGAGGTGAAGGGCCAGACGGGACCACTCGAATGCATGGCCTGGCGTTGTGCCGTAAGGGCGGAAGTGGTCTGCAGGATTGTCTTGGTTGTATTCGGGGAGCGGTTGCCAGTGCGCATCGAAATGTTCGATTACCCGGTAGCCACCGGCGCCAGCATGGCCGTGAATGATGCGTTCGACGATACGCAAGGCGCGCTCTAACCAACGCACATCACCGGTCACGTCTGCCAGGGCGAGGAAGGCCTCGGTGGCGTGCATGTTGCTGTTGGCACCGCGATAGGCTTCGGGCTGCTGCCAGTCGCTGGAAAAGGATTCGCGCATAGCACCCTCCTCTTCGCTCCAGAAGCGCTCTTCGATGACCTGTATCGCCTGCGCCAGCAACCCCTGTGCGCCCGCAGCGCCCGCCACCACGGCAGAGCTGGCGGCAAGCGCGACGAAGGCATGCAGGTAAGCCGCCTTGCCATTGTCGCCCTGCCCGTGCGGCCGGGCGAACCAACCGCCGTACTCGGCGTCGCGCAAAGGCCCGCACAAGGCGTGTACACCGTGCTGTACCAATGCCAGGCAGCCAGGCGCCCCCTGGAGGTGGGCCAGGGCGAAGCTGTGGGTCATGCGTGCGGTGTTCATGGTCTCGGCGACAGCCGTAGGGGGCAGATTGCCGCGGGCGTCGAGATTGCCGAAACCTTCGGGGGCTTGCGAGGCCTTGGCGAAACGGAGCAGCCGCTCGCCCTCGCTTGCGAGCCAGGCGGTATGTTCCGGGGAATCGATGTAGTCCATGCTCCTGCTTCTTCCCTGTGTGAGGTTTGCAGATTCTAGCCAGCCGTCCTGGCTGGGATGTCACGAAGGCTTGCGGCTATGTCACCGATCGGTGACACACCCTACCTTCACTCAACGCCACGCGGCAGATGGAGGGTCACGCGCAAGCCGCCCTCGCGCAAGTTGAGCAGGCTCACCTCCCCCCCATGGCTGTGGGCAATGTTGCGTGCAATCCCCAAGCCCAAGCCATACCCCTGCTGCTGCCCGGCCAGCCTGAAATGCGGCTCGAACACCTGCTCAAGGCGCTGCTGTGGCACGCCCGGGCCTTGGTCATCCACCTGCAGGACAAAGCCCTGCGCGCTGTCGATGATGCGCAGGTGGGCACGCTCGCCGTATTTGATGGCATTGTCTATCAGGTTGCCGATGCAGCGGCGCAAGGCCAGCGGCTTGCCCGGATACGGCGCCAGGGCCTGGCCTTCCACGGTGATGCGGCCATCCCCCAGATACGGCTCGGCGAGAATCTCCAGGACCTGGTTGAGATCGACCGGCTCGATGTTCTCGTGGATGTCAGTGTCTTTCACGCATTGCAAAGCGCCTTTGACCAACAGCTCCAGCTCATCGAGATCCTGACTGAACTTGGCCTGCATGCGCTCATCTTCCAACAGTTCCACACGCAGCCGCAGCCGGGTGATAGGCGTGCGCAGGTCGTGGGAAATGGCGCTGAACAACTGACTGCGCTCGGTGAGGTAGCGGCTTATACGCTCACGCATGCTGTTGAACGCTCGCCCGACCTCGACCACCTCGCTGCCACCGCCCTCGGGCACTGGCGCCACATCGGCGCCCAGCGACAGATCCCGCGCGGCCCGCGCCAGGCGTTTGAGTGGCCAGCTCTGCCAGTGCACCAGCAGGCCGATGAACAACAGCAGCAAGGCGGTGGTCAGGACGATGAAGCCGATCTGCTGGCGTGGCAGGCGCTCGGCTTCAAGGCTGGTGTAGGGCTCAGGCAGCAACGAGGCGATGTACAGCCACTCGTCTTCGCCCAGGCGAATCTGCGTGACCAGTACGGGCGGGTTGAGTGGCTCCAGGGTCAGCGAGTAATGCGCCCAGGAACGCGGCAGCTCATCGAGCTTGAGGCCGCTGTTGAAGATGCGCAGGTCATCGGGGGCGACGAACTCGACGGAAATTTCCATCTGGGCGCCCAGCCGTTCATGCAGTACCTGCTGAAACACTTCGATCACCGCCCGCTTGCGTGGCGTTAGGGGCAATACCGGCATGTCCAGGGGCTTGTCGTTGAGCGACACGAAAAAACGCGTCCCCCCCATGCTGCGCAACTGGTCCAATACCATCGGCCGGTAGGCCACCGGCAAAGAACGGAAATAACTGACGCTGGCACTCATCGAATGGGCCAGGCTGCCGGCACTGGCGCGCAGGCCTTGCATCTGGCTGGCACGTAGCTGCGTGACCCAGATGACGCTGGACAAACCCTGCGCCAGCAGCACCACCAGCAAGGTCAACAGCAGCATGCGCCCCAGCAGCGAGCGCGGCAGCAAGCGCCAGCGCCGCTCAGGACGCACAGCAGACATGCGCAGCGAGCAGGTACCCACTGCCGCGTACCGTGCGGATCAGCCGTGGCGGTTTGTCGGTGTCGCGCAGACGCTGGCGCAGGCGGCTGACCGCCATGTCAACGATACGGTCCAGCGGCATCGGCTCACGGCCACGGGTAGCGTTGCCGATGGTATCGCGGTCGAGGATCTGCTGAGGGTGATCGAGAAACAGCTTGAGCAGGGCGAAGTCGGCACCGGAAAGGATCACCTCTTCTCCATCGCGGTGGAACAGCCGATGGCTGACCGTGTCCAGGCGCCAGTCGTCGAAGGCCAGTACCGCGCTGGCTGGGGCGGCCTGGCCGAATTCCGCGCGCCGCAGCAGGGCCTTGATGCGCGCCTGCAGCTCCCGCGGGCTGAACGGCTTGCCCAGGTAATCGTCCGCCCCGAGCTCAAGGCCGATGACCCGGTCGGCCTCGTCGGAACTGGCGGTCAGCATGATGATCGGTACCCGCGACTGGCGCGGGTGCTGGCGCACCCAGCGACACAGGCTGAAGCCGTCCTCGTCGGGCAGCATCACATCGAGAATGACCAGATCGCAGTGAGTGTTTTCCAGAGCGTGGCGAAAACCTTGCCCATCGGCTTGGGCATGCACCTGAAAGCCAGCGCGGCTCAGATAGGTTTGCAACAGCTCGCGGATTTCCTGATCGTCATCCACCATCAGGATCGATTTACCGGCAGTGCTCAAGGTGTCCCGCCCTCTTGTTGTCGCAGGTCTTTTGCCTGCTTTGGGGGCCGCGTTGCGACCCCCTCTCAGTGATCCAGAGCCTGCTGTAATGCCACGCCAGCGCCCAGCAGTCCAGAAAACTCTGCCGTCACCAACCACACCGGCACACCCGCGAAATACCCGCTCATGCAGCCCTTGTCGGCAAAACTTGCAGCAAACCCGCTACGCATGAACAGCTCGGCAAAGCGTGGAATCACACCGCCGACAATATAAACCCCACCGCGCGCGCCAAGGGTCAGAACATTGTTACCTGCAACACGCCCGAGGAAGCGGCAGAACTGTTCGACGACCGCCAGAGCCCGAGGCTCACCACTCAGGGCGGCATCGGTGATTTCGGCTGGTGTCTTGTGCCGGACCGTATCACCGTCCAGCGCACAGATGGCCTGATACAAACGCAGCAGGCCGCCACCGCTGAGCACGGTTTCAGCGCTGACATGGCCAATCTGCCCGTGAATCTGCTGATGGATCGCCGCTTCGCGGGCATTGCCTACCGGCAGGTCGACGTGCCCGCCCTCACCGGGCAACGCCAGCCAATGCTGCTCACCCAGGCGCAGCAGGCTGCCGACGCCAAGGCCGGTGCCCGGCCCGATCACCAGTGCAGGTCGCGCCGGGTCGGCCTTGCCAGGGCACACCTGGCGCACCTCGTGCGCTTGCAGGCGGGTCATGCCCAGGGCCATCGCCGTGAAGTCATTG
Source organism: Pseudomonas putida (assembly GCF_026625125.1). Lineage (NCBI taxonomy): Bacteria > Pseudomonadati > Pseudomonadota > Gammaproteobacteria > Pseudomonadales > Pseudomonadaceae > Pseudomonas > Pseudomonas putida. The sequence goes on from NZ_CP113097.1 coordinate 4,740,503, forward strand.
ATCAGCAGCAGCTGGTCAACCTGCAATGTCTTGCAGAACGCACTGCGGCTCAGCCGCCAATGATTGTTGGTAAAGCGAAACTCATCACCGTCGACCGGCCCGGCCACCGCCAGGCACACCGCCGACAACCCGCCACGGGCGATGCCTTGGCCGTGCAGGTAAGCTTCGATGGCTTGCTCCGGGCTGGTGTAGTCAGCCGTGGCGAAAACTTTCACCTGGTGCAGCTGGTTGTCACGCCACAACGCAAAACGGGCATTGGTGCCACCGATGTCGCCAACCAGCAGGTCCTTCATTTGAGGTTCTCCAGGGCCGAGGTAAAGGCGCTGGCGCCCTGCTCGGCCGAGCTGAACGCCATGCGCATGAAGCCGAACAGCTCGCGCCCGCAGCCCAGGTCGTTGCCCTGGGGCGGCGGAGGCAGGTCGCGGCTGGCCAGTTCCTCGGCCGACACCTTGAGCTGCAGCGTGCCTTCGACACCATCCACCCGCACGATATCACCATCGCGCACCCGTGCCAGCGGCCCACCATCGAAGGCTTCAGGGCAGACATGGATAGCGGCCGGGATCTTGCCGGATGCACCCGACATGCGCCCATCGGTGACCAGTGCGACTTTATAGCCGCGGTCCTGCAGCACACCGAGGAACGGCGTCAGCTTGTGCAGCTCCGGCATGCCGTTGCAACGCGGCCCCTGGAAGCGCACCACAGCCACGAAGTCGCACTCCAGTTCGCCGGCCTTGAACGCGTCAGCCAGCGCATGTTGGTCCTGGAACACCCGTGCCGGGGCCTCGACCACCTGATGCTCGGGGGCCACCGCAGACACCTTCATCACGCCGCGCCCAAGGTTGCCTTCCATCACCCGCAGCCCGCCTTCGGCCGAGAACGGCCGCGCCACCGGCCGCAGGATGCTCTCGTCCAGGCTCTGCTGCGGGCCTTCGCGCCAGACCAGCTTGCCGTTGTCGAGGAACGGTTCCTGCGTGTAGCGGCGCAACCCATGGCCGGCGACGGTGTTGACGTCTTCGTGCAGCAAGCCGGCATCGAGCAGCTCGCGGATCAGGAACGACATGCCGCCGGCAGCCTGGAAGTGATTGATGTCGGCCTTGCCGTTGGGGTAGACGTGGGACAGGGTCGGCACCACCTCGGACAGGTCGGCCATGTCCTGCCAGGTGAGCTGGATACCTGCCGCCTGGGCGATCGCCGGCATGTGCAGGGTGTGGTTGGTAGACCCGCCGGTGGCATGCAGGGCCACGATGGAGTTGACCAGCGATTTTTCATCGACGATCTCGCCCAAGGGCATGAAGCTGCCACTGGCCTTGGTCATGCGCGTCACTTGCTGCGCGGCCTCGGCGGTCAGCGCGTCGCGAAGTGGCGTGTACGGGTTGACGAAGGAGGCGCCCGGCAGGTGCAGCCCCATCACCTCCATCACCAACTGGTTGGTGTTGGCGGTGCCGTAGAAGGTGCACGTGCCCGGGCTGTGGTAGGACTTCATCTCCGACTCCAGCAGCTCCTCGCGGCTGGCCTTGCCCTCGGCATAGCGCTGGCGCACATCGGCCTTCTGCTTGTTGGAGATACCGGAAACCATTGGCCCACCCGGCACGAAAATGGTCGGCAGATGGCCGAAGCGCAGCGCGCCCATCATCAAGCCGGGAACAATCTTGTCGCAAATGCCCAGCATCAGCGCAGCGTCGAACATGTTGTGCGACAGTGCCACTGCAGTGGACATGGCGATCACCTCACGGCTGGCGATGGCCAGTTCCATGCCAGGCTCACCCTGGGTCACGCCATCGCACATGGCCGGCACACCACCGGCGAACTGGCCGACGGAGCCAACCTCGCGCAGGGCCTTCTTGATCTGTTCGGGGAAATGCACGTACGGCTGGTGCGCTGAGAGCATGTCGTTGTAGGCCGAGACGATGGCCACGTTGGCAGCGTTCATCAGGCGCAGGCTCTGCTTGTCGTCGGCGCCACACCCGGCCACGCCATGGGCGAAGTTGGCGCACTGCAGGCTGGCCCGCATGGGTCCGTCACTGGCCGCGCCGCGAATCAGCTGCAGGTAGCGTTCACGGGTGGCACGGCTGCGTTCGGTCAGCCGTTGGGTGACCTCAAGGATGCGCGGGTGCATGTACTGGACTCCAGGCTAGCGGTAAGGGCGGTTTACCAGGCATTTCCCCTCCAAACGATTGCGGCCTAGGCTCCTGTGTAAGAGACCCTGCGCATCGAGACGGCGGCATGCCCGACCACTCGTTGTATATTTAAACAAAATACTGCCAGTAAAAAGGCTTGTTTTCTATCGCTCAGTGAATAATCTTGTAATTCCAACAACAAAACCGTTTCAGTGAAGCTGCTTCGTGCCAAAGGTTTCACTCGAACTGCCAGAGGTACTGCCATGACACTACGTATCGCCATAAACGGATTCGGCCGCATCGGTCGCAATGTCCTGCGCGCACTGTATACCCAAGGCTACCGCCACGACCTGCAGGTCGTCGCCATCAACGACCTGGGCGACAGCAGCATGAACGCCCACCTGCTCAAGTACGACAGCGTACACGGTACATTCGATGCGTCGGTGCAAGCCGATCACGAGAGCCTGACGGTCAATGGTGACCGTATCGCGGTAAGCGCCATCCGTAATCCGGCCGAGCTGCCCTGGAAGGCGGAGGCGATCGACGTGGTGTTCGAGTGCACCGGGCTGTTCACCGACCGCGCCAAGGCCGCAGCGCACCTGGCAGCGGGGGCTGGCAAGGTGATCGTCTCGGCACCGGCCAAGGGCGCCGACGCCACCGTGGTGTACGGCGTCAACCACGACATTCTGCGTGCCTCGCACCAGGTCATTTCCAACGCCTCCTGCACCACCAACTGCCTGGCGCCGATCGCCCAGGTACTGGACCGCGAGTTCGGCATCGAGCAGGGGCTGATGACCACCATCCATGCCTACACCAACGACCAGGTGCTGACCGACGTCTACCACAGCGACCCGTACCGGGCGCGCTCGGCCACCCAATCGATGATCCCGAGCAAGACCGGCGCCGCCGAAGCCGTGGGCCTGGTCTTGCCAGAACTGGCCGGCAAGCTCACCGGCATGGCGGTACGGGTGCCGGTGATCAACGTGTCGCTGGTCGACCTGACCGTCAACCTCAAGCGCGAGGCCACGGCCGAGCAGGTGAACCAGCTGTTCCTCGAAGCCAGCCGGCACTCCAAGGTGCTCGGCTACAATGCCCTGCCGCTGGTCTCCTGCGATTTCAATCACAACCCGTTGTCATCGATCTTCGATGCCAACCATACCCGCGCCAACGGCAGGATGCTCAAGGTGCTGGCCTGGTATGACAACGAGTGGGGCTTCTCCAACCGCATGCTGGATAACTGCCTGGCGTTGTGCAGCGCCCGCTGAGCACGCCCGCTGCGCCAGGAACGACGTTGGGGCTGCTCAGCAGCCCTTACGCGCCTTTACGCCGCGCCCTCAGACAATCTTTACCTTTTCCTAACAATTCCAGGCTTGACCTCCAGGCAAGATGATAAGCATTATCATTAACCTTTCGTCGGCCAGGTCCCCCTGTGAGTCAGTCCCGGTTCAATTCTGTCTTCCTCGTTCAGCGCCTCCCCCTACTGCGAACCTTGCAACGCATGGTGGGCAACCCCAGCACCGCCGAGGACCTGCTTCAGGAAACCTACCTGCGGGTGTCCCGCGCCTTGGGGGAGCGGCCCATCGAACACCTTGAGCCTTTCGTCTTCCAGACCGCGCGCAACCTGGCCCTGGACCATCTGCGCGCACGCCGGGTGCAGGCGCGCATGCTGGTGGACGATGTGCCCGAAGAAATCCTCCACAACGTCGCCGCGCCGCTGAGCAGCAGCGAAGATGCCGCACACGCCGAGCAACTGCTCAAACACCTGAGCGTCAGCCTCAACCAGTTGAGTGAACGTCAGCAGCGTATTTTCATCCTCAGCCGCCTGCACGGTGCCAGCTACCTGGAAATTGCCGAGCAACTGAATGTCTCGGCCAGCACGGTCCAGAAGGAACTGAAGCTGATCATGGCAATCTGCATGGGTGTGGCCGAACGCTTGAAGTGAGGCGACCGCTGGCCACCCTACTTCGGCGAAGCGCTTGCCACGCCCCGCCTAAGCCTTGATCATTCGGGAAAATCATTTCAAGGATTCACCGTGACCGACAGCTGCGCCCCTCGCCCGCCCACCAACGGGCCCAATGCCCGTGCCCGAGCGATGGACGAAGCGCTGGACTGGCTGGTACGCCTGCAATGCGCCACAGAAGCCGACACCCTGGCCTTCGAGCAGTGGCTCAGTGCTGCGCCGGAAAACGCCGAAGCCTACGTCGAAGCCGAAGCCCTGTGGAACGGTTCCCCCCTGCGTCAGGCTGCCATGAAGATGGACCAGGGCCGGCGACGCTCGGTAGGCGGGCGCCTGCGCGCCCACTGGAAACCCCTGGCCACTGCCGCAGTGCTGCTGGTCGGCCTGTTCACGGTCGGCAACCTGCCGATGCGCCTGCAAGCTGATCATCTGACCGTGGTGGGCGAGCGTCAGCGCCTGCAACTCGATGACGGCGCCAAGGTGCTGCTCAATACCGACTCGGCCTTCGCCAGCGACCTGCGCGACGGCCGTCAGGTGGCCCGGCTGCTACAAGGCGAGGCGTATTTCCAGGTACCCGGTGGCAGCCACCCCCCCCTGGAAGTTCAGGCCGGCCCGCTACGGGCACAGGTGCGCGACACGGATTTTGCCGTGCGCTACCTCGATGGCGAAGCACAGGTCCGGGTACAGCGCGGCGATGTCGACCTGCAGGCCGCCAGCGACCAGCGGATCCGCCTGAGCGCCGGCGACAGTATCAGCGTCGGCCCGAAAGGCTTCGGCCAGCGCCAGCGCCCGGACATGCACAAGGACCTCGCCTGGGTCGATGGGCGCCTGGTGTTCGAAAACTGCCCACTTAGCCAGGTGCTGGCCGAGGTGCGGCGCTATTACCCTGGCTGGATCATCAACCGCAACGCCCACCTGGGCGATATCGCGGTCACCGGCAACTACCGCCTCGACCAGCCGCTGGAGACCTTGCGGGCGCTGGCCCATATCACCTCGGCACAGCTGCACGAATACCCCGCCGTGGTCATCCTCAACTGACCTGAAGATTATTTTTACGCGATCGCCCAGGCCCGCCCGTCTCGTTATAGCCAATGCAACTGATTCTTGTTTGAAAACAGGAACGGTAATCACCTATAACAGTTCGCGCGTCAGGGAGCGCTTTCGATGTCCACAGGTCCAACTCGCCCGTCCCACCTTCCCCGCCGTACCGGCCAACTGTCCCTGCTGACCCTGGCCCTGCTCGCCAGTGGCGCCTGCAGCCTGCCGGCGCTGGCCGCGGACCCTGCGCAGGCAACAACCCCGCGCATGGGCGGCTACCGCTTCAGCATCGCCCAGCAGCCCCTGGTCGAGGCCGTCAACGCCTTCAGCCAGGTGACCGGCTGGCAGGTAGGCTTCAGCGCCGAACTGGCCGAGGGTGTGGATTCGCCAGGCGTCCGCGGCTCGCTGCCTCCGGAAGCAGCGCTGAAACAACTGCTGCAAGGTACCGGCCTGGGCTATCGCAAGATCAGCAACGGTAATGTGGTGCTGGAGCGTCAGGCGGGCAACGCCATTGCCCTGCAGCAAATGACCGTCAGCGCGACCCGCAGCGCTCAGGATGTCAGCCAGGTACCCAGCACCGTGAGCGTGCAGACCCGCGAACAGCTGGACCGGCAGAACGTCAATGACATCCAGGAACTGGTGCGCTACGAGCCTGGCGTGTCGGTCGGCGGCGTGGGCCAGCGCAGCGGCCTGAACGGCTACAACATCCGCGGTATCGACGGCGAGCGCATCCTCACCCAGATCGACGGTGTGTCGATCCCCGACAGCTTCTTCTACGGCCCCTACGCCCAGACGCAGCGCAACTACGTCGACCCGGAAATCGTCAAGCGCGTGGAGATCCTGCGCGGCCCGGCCTCGGTGCTGTATGGCAGCAACGCCATCGGTGGCGCGGTGAGCTACTTCACCCTCGACCCGGACGACATCATCAAGCCCGGCAGGGATGTGGGCGCGCGCCTGAAGACCGGCTACAGCTCGGCCGACGATAGTTGGCTGACCTCTGCCACCGTGGCCGGCCGCCAGGGCGACTTCGACGGCCTGCTGCATGTGAGCCAGCGCAATGGCCACGAAACCGAATCGTATGGCGAACACGGCGGCACCGGGCTGTCACGCACCGAAGCCAACCCGGAAGATGTGCGCACCACCAACGTGCTGGCCAAGCTGGGCTGGAACTATGCCGACGACGCACGCTTTGGCTTGACCTATGAGCGCTACAAGGACGACCGCGACCAGAACATCCTCAGCGCCGTGGGAGGGCCGTTCATTCCAGGCTTTGGTGCCATGAACTCCTACCGCACGCGCCAGGGCAACGACACCGTCACCCGCGAGCGCTTCGGCATCAACCACGAGTTCGGCCTCGACAGCCTGGTCGCCGACCACGTGAAATGGAGCCTGAACTACCAGATCGCCAAGACCGACCAGCGTACCGATGAGCTGTATGTCGCGTCGGGGCGGCAGGTGCTGCGCGACCGCCAGACCACCTACAAGGACCGCCAATGGGTGTTCGATGCCCAGCTGGACAAAGCTTTCAGCATCGGCCAGACCGATCACCTGCTGACCTACGGCACCACCATAAAGCATGAAGAAGTGACCGGCTCACGCAGCGGCTCCGGCACCTGTGTGGCCATTGGCGGTACCTGCACCGCCATCGGCCAGGACAGCTCGCGCGACGGCCAGGCCCTGGTCAGCGATTTCCCGGACCCGACCATCAACACCTACAGCCTGTTCGTGCAGGATGAGATCCGCTGGAACAACTGGACCTTCCTGCCCGGTGCCCGCTACGACTACACGCGCATGGAGCCGAAATTCACCGACGAATTCCTGCGGGGCATCCAAGGCTCCGGAGCCGCACCTGGCAGCCTCGATGATTCGGACAAGAAGTGGCACCGCTTGTCGCCCAAGTTCGGCCTGACCTACGCCTTCAACGAAAACTACACCTGGTACGGCCAATACGCCGAAGGCTTCCGCACACCGACTGCCAAGTCGATGTACGGCCGCTTCGAGAACCCGACACTGGGCTACAGCGTGCAGGGCAACCCCGGGCTTGAGCCGGAGAAGAGCAAGAGCTACGAGACCGGCCTGCGCGGCAACTTCGACGCCGGTAACTTCAGCGCTGCGGTGTTCTACAACAAGTACCGCGACTTCATCGACGAAGACGCCGTGCAGTCGGCCAACCTGGAAACCACCTTCCAGGCCAACAACATCAAGCACGCCACCATCAAGGGCGCAGAGGTCAAAGGCCGCCTCAACCTCGACCATTTCGGTGCTCCGGAGGGGCTCTACACCCAAGGCTCGATCGCCTACGCCCACGGCCGCAACGACGACAACGGCCAGCCGCTGAACAGCGTCAACCCACTGACCGGCGTGTTCGGCCTGGGGTATGAGCAGCCCAATTACGGTGGTCTGTTGAGCTGGACCCTGGTCAAGCGCAAGACCCGCGTCGACGACACTACGTTCTTCGCCCCGGACGGACAGAGCTCGCAGTTCCGTACCCCTGGCTACGGCGTGCTGGACCTGAGCGGTTTCTACAAGGTGACCGACGACGTAACGGTCAACGCTGGGCTGTACAACCTGACCGACAAGAAATACTGGCAGTGGGATTCGGTGCGCGGCTACGACGGCCAGGGTGAGGCGGGCGTGACCCAGCCGGCCAACCTCGACCGCCTGACCATGCCAGGGCGCAACTTCGCCATCAATGTGGTGTGGGATATCTGACTGAGCTGATCGGTACTGGCCCTATCGCCGGCAAGCCCCCACAGCTACGCCACTGAACCTGAGGGCAGTGGCTACCCTGTGGGAGCCGGCTTGCCGGCGACAGGGCCGTTACTGACAACACGAAAAACCAGTTTTTTTACTCTCCCCACGCCGCTGTTTCGTCTTGTCCCTAGACGCCACCCATTCCCAAGGAAACACCATGACCGACCGCCCAGCCCTGCGCTCGCAACGTCTCAACCAGGTCACCCACGCACCGCACACCGAGCTCGATGCGCTGGTCAAATCGCATGCGCCGTTCGACAGCCGCGAGAGTTTCGCCCGCTTCGTCGTCGCCCAGTACCTGTTCCAATCCGAACTGCAGGCCCTGTACAACGACCCGAAACTGATCGCCATCGTGCCTGACCTGGCCCAGCGCTGCCGCGCCGAACAAGCCCGCCTGGACCTGGCAGACCTCAACACCGAAGTACCGGCTGCAGTACCCGGCGCCTTGCGCGACCCAAGCCTGGCAGAGGCGTTGGGCTGGATCTTCGTCTCCGAAGGCTCCAAACTGGGCGCCGCATTTCTGATCAAACGGGCCGTGGCCCTGGGGCTGTCCGACAGCTTTGGCGCACGCCACCTGGGCGAACCGGCCGGAGGCCGCGCCGAAGGCTGGAAGCAGTTCACCCGAACCCTCGATGGCCTGGCGCTGTCTGCCGAAGACGACGCTGCAGCCGAGCGCGGCGCTGTGGCCGCCTTCGAGCGCTTCACCGAACTGCTCAAACATGCCTACGCCGCCGACCGCGCGCTGGCCTGATATGCTCTACCCGGCCGCCCTTCCGGTGGCCGGACCGTTTTCTGCAGTGAGACCATGACCCGACCTGCCCGCTCGAAACTTTCGCGCCTGCTCTATGGCATTCTGGCTTACGTGAGCCTGGGTATCGGCCTGGTCGCCATCGTCATTCCTGGCCTGCCGACCACCGAGTTCATCCTCCTGGCTGCCTGGGCAGCGACACGCAGCTCGCCGCGCCTGTCGGCATGGCTGGAGAACCACAGGCTGTTCGGCCCCATCCTGTTCAACTGGCGCAATGGCAAGGTCATCCAACGCCGAGCGAAGGTCAGCGCAACCCTCAGCATGCTGCTGTGCGCTGGCCTGATGCTGGCGTTCCTCGACCATCACTGGCCGGTGTTTCTGGCCATCGCCGGCATGGCCCTGGGCAACCTGTGGATCTGGTCACGGCCAGAGCAGGCATGCCCGCCTGCGTCACAGGCTCAGTAGCCCTGAATACAGCGCATAAGCGGCCAGGGCCGCGCCAATCAGCACCGCGGCAAAGATCACCTTCTCCCACGTGGTGAACAGCACCTGGCCTTGCTCACGCTTGGCCCGGGCGAACAGGATCACCCCTGGCGCGTACAGCAATGCCGAGAGCAGCAGGTACTTGAGCCCACCGGCATACAGCAGCCACACCGCATAAACCAGCGCCACCAACGCCACCAACAGGTCCTTGCGGCGCAGCGCCTCCTGCCCGGCATAACTGTCCCCGCGCAGCGCCAACAGCACCGCATAGGCAGCCGACCATAAGTACGGCACCAGGATCATCGACGACGCCAGGTAGATCAGGCTGGTGTAGGTACCCGCCGAAACCAGGGTGATCAGCAAGAACCCCTGGATCATGCAGTTGGTCAGCCACAGGGCATTGGCCGGCACATGGTTGGCATTTTCCTTGGCCAAAAAGCGCGGCATGGTCTTGTCCCGGGCCGTGGCGAAGAGGATTTCTGCGCACAGCAGCGCCCAGGAGAGCAAGGCGCCGAGCAGCGAAACTGCCAGGCCGATGCTGATCAGCAACGCGCCCCATGGCCCGACGATGTGCTCAAGCACCGAGGCCAGTGAGGGGTTCTGCAAGCCGGCCAGTTCCGGCTGGGTCATCACCCCCAGCGACAGCACGTTGACCAGCACCAGCAGCGCCAGTACCCCGAGAAAACCGATCACCGTGGCCTTGCCCACATCCGTCCGGCGCAGCGCCCGCCCCGAATAGACGCTGGCGCCTTCGATGCCGATGAACACGAATACGGTGACCAGCATCATGTTGCGCACCTGGTCCAGCACATTGCCGAACTGCGGGTTGCTCACGCCCCAGATATCCCGAGTGAAGATGTCGGCGCGGAAGGCGAAGGCGGCAATGACGATGAAGATCAGCAGCGGCACCACCTTGGCCACGGTGGTCACCTGGTTGATGAACGCCGCCTCCTTGATGCCACGCAGCACCAGAAAGTGCACCGACCACAGCAGCAACGAGGCACAGCCGATGGCAATGGGCGTATTGCCCTCACCGAACACCGGAAAATAGAAGCCAAGGGTACTGAACAGCAGCACGAAGTACCCCACGTTGCCCAGCCAGGCGCTGATCCAGTACCCCCACGCTGACGAAAAGCCCATGTAATCGCCAAACCCTGCCTTGGCATAGGCATACACCCCTGAATCCAGCTCAGGCTTGCGGTTGGCCAAGGTCTGGAACACGAAGGCCAGCGCCAGCATGCCCACCGCCGTGATACCCCAACCAATCAGCACGGCACCGACATCCGCGCGCGCGGCCATGTTCTGTGGCAACGAGAATATACCGCCGCCGATCATCGAACCGACCACCAGTGCTATCAACGCGCCTAAGCGCAGTTTCTGTCCTGGTTCGCCCATGCGATTCCCCGTCTGTCGTTCGTGTTGTCATACCGCTGAAACAGCTTTATCAGTATATGAATAAGGCTGCTTATAATAGACAAAGCCATTAAAGCTATAGCACTCATAACTCTTTTGTCTATACCAGCTATCCCAGATAAACGCTTGTCCGACGTGCAACTTTAATCCCTCGATCACCCCTGGGATTTGTTGAGAAAAGTTTGCGAAAACTGCAAAAGCGACTAGCGTCAGAGTTCGCAGGCTGAACACGGCGTTTGTTTTGGTTGTGCATGGAGGTGCCAGGGTACAGGGCCTGCAACAGGGCTGTCGGCACGCTCCAGGAGTCAAGTGAAGGAAATTTCCTACTTCACAACGCCATGAACTGATCCATGTCAGATCATGGCCACGGCGACGGATTTATTCTGTCGTCAACGTTCTCCTGGTATGGAGTTGTTAAATGTCTGATTCTTCCGGAAAATTAAAACTTGGCGCACTCGTTGCCCTCGTCGTCGGTTCGATGATTGGTGGCGGTATATTCTCGTTGCCACAAAACATGGCCGCGAGCGCAGGCGTCGGCGCCGTACTGATCGGCTGGGCAATCACCGCAGTGGGCATGCTGACCCTGGCCTTCGTGTTCCAGACCCTGGCCAATCGCAAGCCTGATCTGGACGGCGGGGTATACGCCTACGCCAAGGCCGGCTTCGGTGACTACATGGGTTTCTCCTCGGCCTGGGGCTACTGGATCAGTGCCTGGCTGGGCAACGTCGGTTACTTCGTGCTGCTGTTCAGCACCCTAGGCTACTTCTTCCCCATCTTCGGCGAAGGCAACACCCCGGCCGCCATCATCGGCGCATCGGTGCTGCTGTGGGCAGTGCACTTCCTGGTCCTGCGCGGCATCAAGGAAGCGGCGTTCATCAACCTGGTCACCACCGTTGCCAAGGTGGTACCACTGGTGCTGTTCGCGCTGATCTGCCTGTTCGCCTTCCGGCTCGACATCTTCACCGCTGACATCTGGGCCACCGGTACGCCGGAACTGGGCAGCGTGATGAACCAGGTGCGCAACATGATGCTGGTCACCGTCTGGGTGTTCATCGGCATCGAGGGGGCGAGCATTTTCTCCTCGCGAGCGGAAAAACGCGCCGACGTCGGCAAGGCCACGGTCATCGGCTTCATCACCGTGTTGCTGTTCCTGGTGCTGGTCAACGTGTTGTCGCTGGGTGTGATGACTCAACCGGAACTGGCCAAACTGCAAAACCCGTCGATGGCGGCCGTGCTGGAGCACGTGGTTGGCCATTGGGGCGCGGTGCTGATCAGCGTCGGCCTGATCATCTCGCTGCTCGGCGCACTGCTGTCGTGGGTGCTCCTGTGCGCCGAGATCATGTTCGCCGCAGCCAAAGACCACACCATGCCGGAGTTCCTGCGCCGCGAAAATGCCAACCAGGTGCCGGCCAACGCCCTGTGGCTGACCAATGCCATGGTGCAGATCTTCCTGGTGATCACACTGTTCTCCGCCAGCACCTACCTGTCACTGATCTACCTCGCCACCTCGATGATTCTGGTGCCCTACCTGTGGTCGGCAGCCTATGGCTTCTTGCTGGCCATGCGCGGTGAAACCTACGAGCAGGCCGCCAGCGAACGCAATAAAGACCTGCTCATCGGCGCCATCGCACTGATCTACGCCATCTGGCTGTTGTATGCAGGCGGCATGAAGTACCTGCTGCTCTCGGCCTTGCTGTATGCCCCTGGGGTCATCCTGTTCGCCAAGGCCAAGCGTGAAATTGGCCAACCGATCTTCACCAACGTGGAAAAACTGATCTTCGCGGCTGTGGTCACCGGCGCCCTGGTGGCGGCCTATGGCCTGTATGACGGCTTCCTGACCCTGTGACCCACGTCATCGCTCAATTGGAGGAAAGAACCATGTCCGCTGAAAAACAGAAGTACGGTGTGCACTCCGAAGCCGGCAAACTGCGCAAGGTAATGGTGTGCGCCCCAGGGCTTGCGCACAAGCGCCTGACCCCGAGCAACTGCGACGAACTGCTGTTCGATGATGTGATCTGGGTCGACCAGGCCAAACGCGACCATTTCGACTTCGTCACCAAGATGCGCGAGCGCGGCGTGGATGTGTTGGAGATGCACAACCTGCTGACCGATATCGTGCAGAACAAAGACGCGCTGAAGTGGATCCTTGACCGCAAGATCACCCCTGACACCGTAGGTGTGGGGCTGACCAACGAAGTGCGCAGCTGGCTCGAAGGCCTGGAGCCGCGCCACCTCGCCGAGTTCCTGATCGGCGGTGTGGCCGGCCAGGACCTGCCGCAGAGCGAGGGCGCCGACGTGGTCAAGATGTACAACGACTACCTGGGCCACTCCAGCTTCATTCTGCCACCGTTGCCGAACACCCAGTTCACCCGCGACACCACCTGCTGGATCTACGGCGGGGTTACGCTGAACCCGATGTACTGGCCGGCACGACGCCAAGAAACGCTGCTGACGACCGCCATCTACAAATTCCACCCGCAGTTCACCGGTGCCGACTTCCAGGTCTGGTACGGCGACCCGGACAAAGAACACGGCAACGCCACCCTTGAAGGCGGTGACGTGATGCCGATCGGCAAAGGCATCGTGCTGATCGGCATGGGCGAGCGCACTTCACGCCAGGCCATAGGGCAACTGGCGCAGAACCTGTTCGCCAAGGGCGCAGTGGAGAAGGTCATCGTTGCCGGCCTGCCGAAATCGCGCGCGGCGATGCACCTGGACACCGTCTTCAGCTTCTGCGACCGCGACCTGGTGACAATCTTCCCCGAGGTGGTGAAAGAAATCGTGCCGTTCATCATCCGGCCGGACGAAAGCAAGCCCTACGGCATGGACGTGCGCCGCGAGAACAAGTCGTTCATCGAAGTGGTGGGCGAGCAACTGGGGGTCAAGCTGCGCGTGGTCGAGACCGGCGGCAACAGCTTCGCCGCCGAGCGCGAACAGTGGGATGACGGCAACAACGTGGTGGCGATGGAGCCTGGCGTGGTCATCGGCTACGACCGCAACACCTACACCAACACCCTGCTGCGCAAGGCTGGCATCGAGGTCATCACCATCAGTGCCGGCGAGCTTGGCCGGGGCCGTGGCGGCGGCCACTGCATGACCTGCCCGATCGTGCGTGACCCCATCGATTACTAACGACCATTTTCCCGGCTGCCCCCACAAGGCGGTGGCCGGGCCGATTACCGAACTCAAGGAGAATCACCATGGCGTTCAACATTCACAACCGCAACCTGCTCAGCCTCGAACACCACACCACCCGCGAGCTGAAGTACCTGCTGGACCTGTCCCGCGACCTCAAGCGTGCCAAGTACACCGGGACCGAGCAGCAGCACCTGAAGGGCAACAACATCGCCCTGATCTTCGAGAAAACCTCGACCCGCACCCGCTGCGCCTTCGAAGTGGCCGCTTATGACCAAGGTGCCAACGTCACCTACATCGATCCCAACTCTTCGCAGATCGGCCACAAAGAAAGCATGAAGGACACCGCCCGGGTACTGGGGCGCATGTACGATGCCATCGAGTATCGCGGCTTCAAGCAGGAAATCGTCGAAGAGCTGGCCAAGTTCGCTGGGGTGCCGGTGTTCAATGGCCTGACCGACGAGTACCACCCGACCCAGATGATCGCCGATGTGCTGACCATGCGTGAGCACAGCGACAAGCCGCTGCACGACATCAGCTATGCCTACCTGGGCGACGCCCGCAACAACATGGGCAACTCGCTGCTGCTGATCGGCGCCAAGCTCGGTATGGACGTGCGTATCGCTGCGCCAAAAGCGCTGTGGCCTCATGACGACCTGGTCGAGCGCTGCAAGAAATACGCGGAGGAAAGCGGTGCACGCATCACCCTGACCGAGGACCCGAAAGCCGCGGTCAAAGGTGTGGACTTCGTGCACACCGACGTCTGGGTGTCGATGGGTGAGCCGATCGAAGCCTGGGGCGAGCGCATCAAGCAGCTCAAACCCTATCAGGTGAACACGGAACTGATGAAATCCACCGGCAATCCGCGGACCAAGTTCATGCACTGCCTGCCGGCCTTCCACAATTCCGAGACCAAGGTCGGCAAGCAGATCGCCGAACAGTACCCGGACCTGGCCAATGGCATCGAAGTGACCGACGACGTGTTCGAGTCGCCCGCCTGCATCGCTTTCGAACAGGCGGAAAACCGCATGCACACGATCAAGGCGATCCTGGTGTCGACCCTGGCTGATCTTTAAACGCTGAATAGCTGCAAGCCTCAAGCTCCAAGTTACAAGAACAGCGGCACATGACTGCAGCCCGCCTCATCTTGAGCTTGTAGCTTGGCGCTTGAAGCTGCCCACACAAGGACATTCCCATGCGTATCGTTGTAGCATTGGGCGGCAACGCCCTGCTGCGTCGCGGCGAGCCCATGACCGCTGACAACCAGCGCGCCAATATCCGCACCGCCACCGAGCAGATCGCCAAGATTCACCCTGGCAACGAGCTGGTCATCGCCCACGGTAACGGTCCCCAGGTTGGCTTGCTGTCATTGCAGGCCCTGTCGTACAAACCTGATGAAGCCTACCCGCTGGACGTGCTTGGCGCCGAAACCGAAGGCATGATCGGCTACATGATCGAACAGGAGCTGGGTAACCTGCTGGCGTTCGAAGTGCCGTTCGCCACCCTGCTGACCCAAGTCGAAGTCGATGCCAACGATCCGGCCTTCAAGGACCCTACCAAGTTCATCGGCCCGGTCTACAGCAAGGAAGAAGCCGAACGCCTGGCCAAGGAAAAAGGCTGGGTAGTCAAGGCCGACGGCGACAAGTACCGCCGCGTGGTGGCCAGCCCCAAACCCAAGCGCATCTTCGAGATCCGCCCGATCAAGTGGCTGCTGGAAAAAAACAGCATCGTGATCTGCGCCGGCGGTGGCGGCATCCCCACCATGTACGATGAAAACCGCAAGCTCAAAGGCATCGAAGCGGTCATCGACAAGGACCTGTGCTCGGCGCTGCTGGCCGAGCAACTGGAAGCCGACCTGCTGATAATCGCCACTGACGTCGATGCGGCTTACATCGACTGGGGCAAGCCCACGCAAAAAGCCATTGCCCAGGCCCACCCCGACGAACTCGAACGCCTGGGCTTCGCCGCCGGCTCCATGGGGCCGAAGGTGCAGGCCGCCAGCGATTTCGCCCGCGCCACCGGCAAGGTCGCGGTGATCAGCTCGCTGGAGAATATCGAGGATATCGTCAAGGGCACCGCCGGCACCCGTGTTTCAACCGCCAAGCCAGGCATCAGCTACCGTTGACTGCAGTAGGCGGGCGCCGGCCGCCCGCCATTTTCGACCCTTCGGAGGATTCCGCCATGGCCCAGTTCGAACCTGGTCACGTGCATATCGAGCGCACTGCGCTGAATACCAATGACCACAGCTACGACCTCAACATCGAGTACGAAGCGACCCAGGATCCCAAGGAAGGCCGAGGTGTGCAGTTTCGCCTGCATGGAAGCATCGAGGGCAAACCGGTGGATGAAACGTTCTTCCTGGCCAAAGACCAGGTCTTGCCGAGCTTTTTGATGGTGCTCAGCCGCAAGGCGCAGAATCACCTCACACCACCCAAGAAATTTGAAACGCTCAGTTCACCGCACAAGATCTACGACCAGATGTTCGAGGACATCCGCGCCAAACTGGATGTGAAGTCCGGCGATCCGATCAAGCCTGAACATTTAGAGTGAAGCCAATCGCCGGCAAGCCGGCCCCCACAGGCACCCCGCCGAGCCTCAGGCAAGCGGGGTATCTGTGAGAGCCGGCGTGCCGGCGATTGGGTTCAACCCTGCTCCCAAGGCATACTACCGCCCTCCCCGGCCATGACCCCCGCCTCCCCATGCGCATCCACGTCAGCTTCATCGACCGCGTCGGCATCACCCAGGAAGTCCTCGCCCTGCTCGGTGCCCGTAACCTCAACCTGGACGCCGTGGAGATGGTCCCACCGAACGTCTACATCGACGCCCCAACCCTGAGCCCAGCCGTGCTCGAAGAACTGCACGACGCGCTGTTCGAGGTACATGGCGTGCAGTCGGTAGACGTGGTCGACATCCTCCCCGGCCAGCGCCGCCACCTGCAGCTCGATGCCCTGCTGGCCGCCATGAGTGACCCGGTGTTGGCCGTCGACAGCGCAGGCCTGGTGCTGCTGGCCAACCCCGCGTTGATAGCCTTGTGCGGGCGTGAGTCAGCGGGGCGGTCTGTTGGCGAGCTGTTCGGTGACCCCGGCCTGCTGCAGGCCCTGCTGGACAACAACTTCCATCTGCCGATGCGCGAGATGCAGCTCAACGGCCAGAGCCTGCTGCTGGACGCTACGCCCATCACCAACGCCGGTGGCCTGTTGACCCTGTACCCGCCCAACCGCATGGGCGAACGCCTGTCGGCCCTGCACCACGACCATGCAGAGGGCTTTGATGGGTTGCTCGGCGAGTCCCCGGCGATCCGCACCCTCAAGGCCCGCGCCCTGCGGGTAGCGGCCCTGGATGCGCCCCTGCTGGTCAATGGCGAGACCGGCACCGGCAAGGAGCTGGTGGCCCGTGCCTGCCATGCCATCAGCAGCCGCCAAGCGGCGCCTTTCCTGGCCCTAAACTGCGCCGCGCTGCCCGAAAGCCTGGCCGAGAGCGAGCTGTTCGGCTATGCCCCCGGCGCCTTCACCGGCGCCCAACGGGGTGGCAAGCCCGGGCTGATGGAGCTGGCCAACCAGGGCACGGTGTTTCTCGACGAGATTGGCGAGATGTCGCCGTACCTGCAGGCCAAACTGCTGCGGTTTCTCAGCGATGGCAGCTTCCGCCGCGTGGGCGGCGACCGCGAGGTAAAGGTCGATGTGCGCATCATCAGCGCCACCCACCGCGACCTGGAACGCATGGTTGCCGAGGGCACGTTCCGCGAAGACCTGTTCTACCGCCTCAACGTGCTCAACCTGCAGGTGCCGCCACTGCGTGACCGCGGCCAGGACATCCTCATGCTCGCGCATTACTTCATGCAGCAAGCCTGCACACAGATCCAGCGCCCCGCCTGCCGCCTGACCCCTGCCACCCACTCGGCTCTGCTGGCCAACCCTTGGCCGGGCAACGTGCGCCAGCTGCAGAACGTGATTTTTCGGGCGGCGGCCATCTGTGAAAGCAACCTGGTGGACATCGGCGACTTGGACATCGCCGGCACCTCGGTGGCGCGTGGGCAGGATGGCGAAGTAGCGAGCCTGGAACAGGCCGTGGGTGATTTCGAACGCCAGCTACTGCAGCGGCTATATGCCAGTTACCCTTCGACGCGGCAGCTGGCGGGACGCCTGCAGACATCGCATACCGCGATTGCCCAGCGCCTGCGCAAGTACGGCATTCCAAACAAACTCTGAAGGGTTCGCCACCCGCCCCTGTATTTTCGGCGTAAATTCCGAGTGTTTATCAGGTTTTTCCTACCCGCATAACGCAGGCACTGCACCTACACTCGCTCCCCTCAGGCGCACCAAGGACTGTTCGCCGCTAAACAGAGCAGAGAGTACCTTGCATGCTTGCACTCGATTTCTACGGCACACTGGCGGCCGCTTCGCTGGTGCTCCTACTGGGGCGCGTCCTGGTAAAACGCGTCGGTTTTCTGCGCACTTACAATATTCCCGAACCGGTAGCCGGCGGTTTGCTGGTTGCCCTGCTGCTTCTGGGCCTGCGCGCCATGGACATCCAAGTGCAGTTCGATACGTCCTTGCAAACGCCCTTGATGCTGGCATTTTTTTCCACCATCGGTTTGAGTGCCGACATCGCCAGCCTGAAAAAAGGCGGGCGAATTGTCGGTGTCTTTCTGATGGCGGTCACCGGGCTGCTGGTGGTGCAGAATGCCCTGGGCATTGGCCTGGCCAAGGCGCTGGGGCTCGACCCGCTGATGGGTTTGCTGTCCGGTTCGATTTCCCTGTCGGGCGGCCACGGCACGGGCGCTGCCTGGGGCGCCACCTTCAGCGAGAAATACGGCCTGGTTTCCGCCACCGAGCTGGCACTGGCCGCTGCCACGTTTGGCCTGGTGCTGGGTGGGCTGATTGGCGGGCCTGTCGCCCGCCTGCTCATCAGCCGTGTGCAGACACCGGAGTTGGAACAGGAAATACCCCGTGCACCCAAGGGTTTCGAGCAACCGAACCAAGAACGCTTGATCACGCCATTTTCAATGATCGAAACCCTTACGCTGATCGCCGTCAGCTTGATGGCGGGCACCCTGTTGAACAAGCAGCTGCATGAGACCGCATTCGAATTACCGACATTCGTATGTGTCTTGTTCGTCGGTGTCATGCTGCGCAATGGGCTTTCAGCATTCGGCCGCTATCAGGTCTTCGAGCGCGAAGTATCGGTACTGGGCAATGTCAGCTTGTCGCTGTTCCTGGCGATCGCGCTGATGTCGCTGAAACTCTGGGATCTGGCGGCACTGGCTTTGCCATTCTTCGCGCTGCTGGCAGCGCAGACCTTGCTCATGGCGCTTTTTGCCATATCCGTGACATTCCGGATCATGGGCAGCAACTACGATGCAGCCGTACTGGCGGCAGGACATTGCGGTTTCGGGCTGGGCGCAACGCCAACGGCCATTGCCAACATGCAAGCGGTCACGCAACGCTTCGGGCCTTCGCAAATTGCCTTCCTGGTGGTGCCGATGGTCGGGGCGTTCTTTATCGACATCATCAATGTGGTGGTGATCAAGCTGTACCTGGCGCTGCCGTTTTTTGGCGCAAGCTGATAACGCTAGGTCACGATGCTTACGTCGAAAGTAGAAATACTATGAGTCGGAATCTCCCGGCCTGAGGCGACCGGGAATTCCTTGCTGCAATTATGAATGTTTGAAGCCCGGCAAACCTTGCTCAGCTCGCCACCTCTTCACTTCATCGACCACACTTTGAGGGGAATCTTTAATGCCTACTTTTGAAGGGTAAAAAATCAGATCAGAACCCAATGGGTGCTCAGACAGCCGCTCAAATTTCATCATACCGTCTGTGTGTTTTCGATCCGTGGGGTAAAGAACCGGATCTCCATGGTAGATCCCATAAACAAGCCGGAAAAATGCTTCTTCCGTGTAATCAGATATTGTCTCTTTCATAGCTCTTTTTTCTCCACATGTGCTTCAATGTGAAACTTTGGCGACAGGATAGTCATGTTCTCCACATCATAAACCGCGCCCCCATCAACAATTCGCTTTATGTGATGGATCTCAAATTTCCACCGTTGCCCTACCCGCTCATTTTTCCGTACAGGAGGTGCCAAACCACGACGCATAATCAAGAGTTCACCTAAATCAAACTGCCCCTCAAACAACGGGCTGCGCCCAATCAGCTGCCATAGCCGCCTGCGAAATGCACCGAAACTGCTGAATTTCTTCCCTCGCAGTTTACTGGCTATCTGAGCAGGAATCGGAGCCCCCTCTCGATTCCCTTCATACAGAAATTGACCCTGTATCAGCCGCCCTTTACCTGTCACCACCCCTGGCATGTTCCGGGGGCTTTTGAACATCACATAGAGCGGCGGCAACCCGGAGTCGGCCGGGAAGATGATGACATAGTCATCGAACCCAATATCTGGCAGGTCAGGATAGATGTCGAGCCGGCCTTCAAGCGGCTCCAGCATCGGCCCAACCAGCGCCGTTATGGGAGGCGGTAGGGCCGGCAAGGCTGTGGAACTGTCAGTCGGCTCGACTGCAGGCGTCCAAACCAGCGTTCTGGGTGGCACGTCATCAGTGGTGACGATGTACTGACCGTTTTGCGCGTCGTACTGCGCCGCCAGGACCGGTACGGCGCAAGAGATGACGGCGCCATCAGTACGGGCGGCGAACAGTTCGGTTGGCCCGATCTGCTCGCGCTTGTCGCCCATCCGTATCGGCAGGTCGACCGCACCTCGCTCGATGGCCGCAGCCTGAGCAGCAGCATCGAGTTCGACCGTGAGGTCAGTCAGCGGCGCGCTCAGAACGTAGTTGTGTTGCAACTCCCCATTGCCCAGCTTGGGGGAATACAGCAACGCAAAAGTCCCCACCAGGAACGGCCCCACCACCGCTTCGATCGATGCAGCGCCCAGCGATGCAACTGCAGCGCGTATCGCTGTGCCCAGCGTCAAACCGGCGTCAAGCACTGGCGCGGCGCCTCGGGCC
The DNA here is from genome assembly GCF_026625125.1 of Pseudomonas putida. Taxonomy (NCBI): domain Bacteria; kingdom Pseudomonadati; phylum Pseudomonadota; class Gammaproteobacteria; order Pseudomonadales; family Pseudomonadaceae; genus Pseudomonas; species Pseudomonas putida. The sequence continues at coordinate 4,761,112 of NZ_CP113097.1, forward strand.
ATGACGACCGCCGGATTTACCGCAAGCCCAGTGAGCAGGACTTCGTAAGTGTTGGCCTCACGAATGGCCTTCTCTGCCAACGTCCGCTCGACCGCTGCCTTGGCAGCGACCTCACGCGCTCTGGCTTGTGCTTCAGCAATGGCGCGTACCCGCGCCAAAGCCTCTTCATGGTCTCTCTTCAGCGCCTCTTCATGGGCTCGGGCCATCGCTTCGGTATGGGCCTGTCGCTGAGCTTCGGCTTGCACTTCAGCGTTCGCAACAGCCTGTTCTAACGTCGCGATCTGAGCGTGAAGTATTTGAATTTCTGCTTCACGTAGCTGAACGGTATAGGCCGCCTTGTACGCGTTTTTCAATGCTTGTTTCAGCGCTGGGGGCCCTAAGCGCGACTGTTGGATAAGTCGATGCGTCGCCATTGCGTAGTCGACGGGGCTTTTGCCGAAAGGACTGGAACCGAAATAACTGTTGGCTGCGACGCGTTGCGCATTTAAGTCATTGACCTTCCTTTCAATAAGCACGTGACGTGCGGCAATGTCACCTCTCAGCGCATCAATAGGGGATGAAGGGTGCCCTCCCAACGTCTGGCGAATCGTCCGTGCATCGGAATCGATGTGCTGAGCGGCCACGGACAAATTTACCAGGTATTCATTTCTGGCATCACCATCGGCGCCCTTCATTGCATAAGGCGCTTTGTGATAGAACTCAATTTTCTGCCGCCCATCCTTACTGCGTACATCCAGCCCTCTGAACCAATCTTCTTGGTGACCCTTAACGAACGGCGGCAATGGCCCTGAGTGCCCAGGCGGTATTACAGAACCGCCCACCGGAGGCTTTCCCCCTATAAACGTATAATCCAACTCAATTTGCCTGCGCTTTCTCGACATGCATCCTTCCTTGAAAACTCATTTTTACAATATTCAACTGCGTGCTTTGGCGTGCGTATCGACCCAAGCACTTGCGCAATCACGCAAATTAGCACCAACACTTACAGCCAGCTGTTAAGCTGCATTAAATGAGCGAATCCATTACAGCAGGTAAAAATTCCGAGCCAATAATAACTGACGTCAAACGGCTTTTGGACTTGAACGCGGCGAGGTACAAAAAAATAGAAATAGCCTACACATTTTTATACTTACAAAGTTATGAGGGCATCGACCCTGTGTCTCTTTATACGTATTGAGCTGAGTACTGCCGCGCTGATTCAAACATCAACACGAGACCCGCTCGTAACGAAAAAAATACACTGTATCTAAATCATTACAGACACATTTCAAGGAGTAAACGTAAGGGTTTGATCTGCTGTTTTTTTTCTGTGCCACGCGAAGCGGAACGATTTCGCTCCAGCTCCATGTTGAAGACAGGTGCAAACCTCAATTAAGTATTTGATATATATATGAATTTTAAAATTGGCCGCATTTTTGCTTAGGTAAATCCAACCCAAGAGCGCGAACCGACCGCGCCCAACGCCCTGCTTCCCGAGGATTCCCCATGAGCGAGTTGCGTTTCACTGAAGATCACGAATGGCTGCGCGTCGAAGCCGACGGTAGCGTCACCGTAGGCATCACCGCCTACGCCCAGAACGCTCTCGGCGATGTGGTCTACGTGCAACTGCCGGAGCTGCAGCACTACGACAAAGGCGCCGAAGCCTCCACCGTCGAGTCGGTCAAAGCCGCCAGCGGCGTATACATGCCCCTGAGCGGTGAAGTGGTCGCCGTCAACGACGGCCTGAACGACAACCCTGAACGGGTCAACGAAGACCCGCTGGGCGAAGGCTGGTTCTTCCGCTTCAAGCCTGCCGACATGAGCGAAGTCGGAGCCCTGCTCGACCAGGACGCCTACGACCGCCTGATCAAAGCCAACGACGACGCCTGAGGAGCCCGACCATGACCATCAACCTCGGCACCGCCAACGAATTCATCGCCCGCCACATCGGCCCGCGCGCCGCAGATGAGCAGGCCATGCTGGCCACCTTGGGTTTCGACTCGCTGGAGGCAATGACCGCCGCAGTCATCCCCGACACCATCAAGGGCACCAGTGTACTGGGCGCCGAAGACGGCCAGAGCGAGGCCGATGCCCTCGCCGCGCTGAAAGCTATCGCCGGTAAAAACCAGCTGTTCAAGAACTACATCGGCCAGGGCTACTACAACACCCACACCCCAGCGCCGATCCTGCGCAACCTGCTGGAAAACCCGGCCTGGTACACCGCTTACACGCCTTACCAGCCAGAAATCTCCCAAGGCCGCCTGGAAGCCTTGCTCAATTTCCAGACCCTGGTCAGCGACCTGACCGGCCTGCCGATCGCCAACGCCTCATTGCTCGACGAAGCGACCGCCGCCGCCGAAGCCATGACCTTCTGCAAGCGGCTGTCGAAGAACAAGGCCAGCCATGCCTTCTTCGCGTCCGTGCACTGCCACCCGCAGACCCTCGACGTGCTGCGCACCCGTGCCGAGCCGCTGGGTATCGAGATCGTGGTGGGCGACGAGCGTGAGCTGGGCGATGTCAGCGCCTTCTTCGGCGCTTTGCTGCAGTACCCGGCCAGCACCGGCGAAGTGTTCGATTACCGTGAAGTCGTCGAGCGCTTCCACGCCGCCAACGCCCTGGTCGCCGTGGCCGCCGACCTGCTGGCGCTGACGCTGCTGACCCCACCAGGCGAGTTCGAAGCGGACGTGGCCATCGGCAGCGCCCAGCGCTTTGGCGTACCCCTGGGCTTTGGCGGGCCGCACGCGGCTTACTTCGCCACTCGCGACGCCTTCAAGCGTGACATGCCGGGCCGCCTGGTCGGTGTGTCGATCGACCGCTTCGGCAAGACCGCCCTGCGTTTGGCCATGCAAACCCGCGAGCAGCATATCCGCCGCGAAAAGGCCACCAGCAACATCTGCACCGCCCAGGTGCTGCTGGCCAACATTGCCAGCATGTTCGCCGTGTACCACGGCCCTGCGGGCCTCAAGCGCATCGCCGAACGCACCCACGCGCTGACCGCGATCCTCGCTGCCGGCCTGAAAACCCTCGGCGTGCAAGTGGTCGGCGAGACCGCCTTCGACACCCTGACCCTGGCTACCGGCGGCGCTACCGCCAGCCTGCACGACAAGGCACGCGCCCAGCGCATCAACCTGCGCCAGATCGACGCCGCGCACCTGGGCCTGTCGCTCGACGAGACCAGCACCCAGGCTGACGTCGAGGCGCTGTGGCAGCTGTTCGGTGGCCAGCAGGCCCAACCGGACTTCGCCGCCCTGGCCGCCAGTACCGGCTCGCGTCTGCCTGCCGCCCTGCTGCGCCAGTCGGCCATCCTCGAACACCCGGTGTTCAACCGCTACCACAGCGAAACCGAGCTGATGCGCTACCTGCGCCGCCTGGCCGACAAGGACCTGGCGCTGGACCGCAGCATGATCCCGCTGGGCTCGTGCACCATGAAGCTCAACGCCGCCAGTGAAATGATCCCAGTGACCTGGGCCGAGTTCGGTAACTTGCACCCGTTCGCCCCGGCCGAGCAAAGCCAGGGTTACCTGCAGATGACCACCGAGCTGGAAGCCATGCTCTGCGCCGCCACCGGCTATGACGCCGTATCGCTGCAACCCAATGCCGGCTCGCAGGGTGAATATGCGGGCCTGCTGGCCATCCGCGCCTACCACCGCAGCCGCGGCGAAAGCCATCGCGACATCTGCCTGATCCCGTCCTCGGCTCATGGCACCAACCCGGCAACCGCACACATGGCCGGTATGCGCGTCGTGGTCACCGCGTGTGACGCGCGTGGCAACGTCGATGTCGAGGACCTGCGTGCCAAGGCGATCGAGCACCGCGAGCGCCTTGCCGCGATCATGATCACCTACCCGTCGACCCACGGCGTGTTCGAAGAAGCGATCGGCGAGATCTGCGCGATCATTCACGACAACGGCGGCCAGGTGTACATCGACGGCGCCAACATGAACGCCATGGTGGGCCTGTGCGCACCGGGCAAGTTCGGCGGCGACGTCTCGCACCTGAACCTGCACAAGACCTTCTGCATTCCGCACGGCGGTGGTGGCCCAGGCGTCGGCCCGATCGGCGTCAAGTCGCACCTGGCGCCATTCATGCCCGGCCACGCGCAACTGGACAACCGTGACGGCGCGGTATGCGCCGCACCGTTCGGCAGCGCCAGCATTCTGCCGATCACCTGGATGTACATCCGCATGATGGGCGGTGCCGGCCTCAAGCGTGCCTCGCAGATGGCGATCCTCAATGCCAACTACATCGCCCGCCGCCTGGAAGAGCACTATCCTGTTCTGTACACCGGCGGCAATGGCCTGGTCGCCCACGAGTGCATCCTCGACCTGCGCCCGCTCAAGGACACCAGCGGCATCAGCGTCGACGACGTGGCCAAGCGCCTGATCGACTTCGGTTTCCATGCCCCGACCATGTCCTTCCCTGTGGCCGGCACGCTGATGATCGAGCCGACCGAAAGCGAGGCCAAGGAAGAACTGGATCGCTTCTGCGATGCGATGATCCAGATCCGCGAAGAGATTCGCGCGGTGGAGAACGGTAGCCTGGACAAGGATGACAACCCGCTGAAGAACGCGCCGCACACCGCTGCCGAGCTGGCTGGCGAGTGGGCCCATGGTTACAGCCGCGAACAGGCGGTGTACCCGCTGCCAAGCCTGGTGGAAGGCAAGTACTGGCCGCCTGTGGGCCGGGTCGACAATGTGTTCGGCGACCGCAACCTGGTGTGCGCCTGCCCGTCGATCGAGAGCTACCAGGACGCCTGACCGCGTGGGGCCGCTGCGCGGCCCATCGCCAGCAAGCCGGCTCTCACAGGTTACGCGGCAGGTTGCAGCACCTGTGGCAGCTGGCTTGCCGGCGATGGGCTGCGCAGCAGCCCCAATGGGATAACCGGATACCTCTGGAGCAAGCACCATGTCACTGAGCGTCTTCGACCTGTTCAAGATCGGCATCGGCCCCTCCAGCTCACACACGGTCGGCCCGATGCGCGCTGCCGCGCGGTTCGCCGAAGGCTTGCGCCGCGACGGCCTGCTGGCCAGCACCGCCAGCGTCAAGGCCGAACTGTATGGCTCGCTGGGGGCCACGGGCAAAGGCCATGGCAGCGACAAGGCGGTATTGCTTGGCCTGGAAGGCGAGCACCCCGATACCGTCGACACCGAAGCCATTCCCGCCCGCCTGCAGGCAATCCGTGAAAGCGGCCACCTGCGCCTGCTGGGTGAACACAGCATCGCCTTCGTCGAGAAGCAGCACCTGGCGCTGATCCGCAAGCCTTTGGCCTACCACCCCAACGGCATGATCTTTCGCGCCTTCGACGCGGCCGGCCTGCAAATCCGCAGCCGGGAGTACTACTCGGTAGGCGGCGGTTTCGTGGTCGATGAAGAGGCCGCCGGGCTGGACCGTATCGTCGAAGACAGCACCGTTCTCACCTACCCGTTCAAGACCGCCAAGCAACTGCTCGGGCATTGCACCGCCCATCATCTCTCGGTGAGCCAGGTGATGCTGGCCAACGAGGCGGCCTGGCGCCCCGAGGCCGAAACCCGTGCAGGTCTGCTGCGGATCTGGCAGGTGATGCAGGATTGCGTCGCCGCCGGTTACCGGCACGAGGGCATCCTGCCGGGCGGGCTCAAGGTCAAACGCCGGGCACCAGCACTGTACCGCCAACTCAGCCAGCACCCGGAAGCCAACCTTCGCGATGCGTTGTCGGTACTTGACTGGGTCAACCTCTATGCCTTGGCGGTCAACGAGGAAAACGCCTACGGCGGGCGCGTGGTCACTGCCCCGACCAACGGTGCAGCGGGCATCGTACCGGCGGTACTGCACTACTACATGCGCTTCGTCCCCGGCGCCAGTGAAGACGGCGTGGTGCGTTTTCTACTGACTGCCGCGGCCATCGGCATCCTGTACAAGGAAAACGCCTCGATCTCCGGGGCCGAGGTCGGCTGCCAGGGCGAAGTCGGCGTGGCCTGCTCGATGGCAGCCGGCGCCTTGTGCGAGGTGATGGGCGGTAGCGTGCAACAGGTGGAAAACGCCGCCGAGATCGGAATGGAGCACAACCTGGGCCTGACCTGCGACCCGATCGGTGGGCTGGTACAGGTGCCCTGTATCGAGCGCAACGCCATGGGCTCGGTCAAGGCCATCAATGCGGTGCGCATGGCCCTGCGTGGCGACGGGCAGCACTACGTCTCGCTCGACAAGGTCATCCGTACCATGCGCCAGACCGGCGCCGACATGAAAAGCAAATACAAGGAGACCGCCCGCGGCGGTCTGGCCGTCAACATCATCGAATGTTGACCCGACAACAAAACCCAAGGAGTCACCGATGTCCGAAACACTGCACAAGACCCCGCTGCACGCCCTGCACCTGGAACTGGGCGCGCGCATGGTGCCATTCGCCGGCTTCGACATGCCGGTGCAGTACCCGCTGGGCGTGCTCAAGGAGCACCTGCACACCCGTGAGCAGGCCGGGCTGTTCGATGTCTCGCACATGGGCCAGATCATGCTGCGCGGCAAGGATGCCGCCCAGGCCCTGGAAAGCCTGGTGCCAGTGGATATCATCGACCTGCCGGTGGGCATGCAGCGCTATGCGATGTTCACCAACGAGCAAGGTGGCATCCTCGACGACCTGATGGTTGCCAACCTGGGCGACGACACGCTGTTCCTGGTGGTCAATGCCGCCTGCAAGGCGCAGGACCTGGCCCACCTGCAGCAGCATATCGGTGACCGTTGCCAGATTCAGCCACTGTTCGAGGAGCGTGCCCTGCTCGCCCTGCAAGGCCCGGCCGCAGTCACCGTGCTCGCGCGCCTGGCCCCGGAAGTGGCCGGCATGACCTTCATGCAGGTACGCCCCGTCACCCTGCTGGGCGAAGACTGCTACGTCAGCCGCTCTGGCTACACCGGCGAAGACGGGTATGAGATTTCGGTGCCGGCCAAGGCCGCCGAAGCCCTGGCCCGCCACCTGCTGGCCGATCCGCAGGTGCAGCCGATCGGCTTGGGCGCGCGCGACTCTCTGCGCCTGGAAGCTGGCCTGTGCCTGTATGGCCACGACATGGATACCGCCACCACGCCGGTCGAGGCCAGCCTGCTCTGGGCCATGTCCAAGGTTCGCCGTGCCGAAGGGGCGCGTGCCGGCGGCTTCCCAGGCGCCGAGGTGATCTTTGCCCAGCAGCAAGCAGGCGTGGCCCGCAAGCGTGTGGGCCTGCTGCCACAGGAACGTACACCGGTGCGCGAAGGCGCAGAGATTGTCGATGCCGCTGACAAGCCTGTGGGCAACGTCAGCAGTGGCGGCTTCGGCCCGACACTTGGCGCGCCGGTGGCCATGGGTTATGTCGATATCGAACATGGCGCGCTGGACACGCCACTGTTTGCCTTGGTGCGCGGCAAGAAGGTTGCCCTGAAAGTCAGCAAAACGCCTTTTGTGGCGCAACGTTACTATCGCGGTTGAACGCGGTACATGAGGTTTGCGGGCAGGTCGACTTATTCGTTTTCGAACCTGCTCCATAACTTATGAACATGGCGCCAGGCCAGGCGTCATGCCGTTTGCGACGAATTTTCCAGTTATCGAAAAAAGCCCGATTTTCCAGCTGACCAAGGGCTTGTTTTTTTCTTGGGAGTTGGCGTAGAGTCAATGCACTGTGTTTGCATGGGTCGCAACAGTTCGTGACCTGGGCCAGTAGCCGCAATCTGCTACAACCCGTTCGACGTGACTTACTTTCCTGCAACCCAGCCCAGTACTCTTTCACTTTCGATAACGTGAAAGTAACTGTCATTCAAATTTAAGCTTCATAGGAAATAAGACAATGGCTGAGCGTCAGAACGGTACCGTCAAGTGGTTCAATGACGAGAAAGGTTACGGCTTCATCACCCCAGAAAGCGGTGCTGATCTGTTCGTGCACTTCCGTGCCATCGAGGGCAACGGCTTCAAGAGCCTGAAAGAAGGCCAGAAGGTCACCTTCGAAGCAGTTCAGGGCCAAAAAGGCCTGCAGGCTGACAAGGTTCAAGTCCTCGGCTAAGCCGGTCGCGACTTCGAAGAAAGCCCCTGCCCTGTGCAGGGGCTTTTTTTTGCCCGTAGAATGACGGCTTCATCCTTCGGAGCTGTCCTGCATGCCCAAGCCTCTGCTTTCACCCCAAGGTGATTTCCCGCCGGTCGGCCTGGGCCGGCGCCTGGCGGCGATGTTCTACGATTTCCTGCTGTGTACGGCCCTGCTGATCGTCACCGCAGGGGCTTACAAGATGATCCAGATGGCGATCATCGGCGAGGCGCGTATGCGCGAACTGACCGAGGCTGGTGCCCTGGACGGCGACCCGCTGCTGTCGACGATCCTGCTGTTTGCGCTGTTCGGTTTCTTTGCCAAGTTCTGGACCCACGGCGGGCAGACTCTGGGCATGCAGGTATGGGGCGTGCGCGTGCAAAACCCTGATGGCAGCGCAATCAGCCTGTGGCAGGCGCTGCTGCGCTTTATCGTGTCGATCGCCTCATGGCTGTGCCTGGGGCTGGGGTTTCTCTGGTCGCTGATCGACAAGCGAAAGCGCGGCTGGCATGACATTTATTCGCAAACCGAGTTGGTGCGGGTGCCAAAACAGACGAAATGACAGCCAAGCAATTAAGGGACCGCTTTGCGGCCCATCGCCGGCAAGCCGGCTCCCACAAGTACCGCGCCTCGCTTGAGGGCTGCGCTGTACCGGTGGGAGCCGGCTTGCCGGCGATGGGCTGCATAGCAGCCCTGCTAACGCTACCTGACCGGCATCAACCTCAAGGTCGGCTTTCTCACCTCAGCAGGCCATCATCCCGCCCGGCGCAGTAACCATACGCCGGCCAGCGCACACACACCGGCCGGGATCACCACCGCCAACAGCGGCGGGAAGCCGAACACCTGGCTCGAAGGGCCAAGCAGGTCGCCGGCAATACGGAACACAAAACCCACCAGTACGCCAGTGAACACGCGTTGGCCGAGGGTCACCGAACGCAGCGGCCCGAAGATGAACGAAATCGCCATCAACACCAACGCCGCTGTCACCGCCGGCTGCAGCACCTTGGTCCAGAACGCCAGCCAGTAACGGGCATTGTTCAGGCCTTGCTCGGACAGGTAGTGGATGTAATCCCAAAGCCCGGTGATCGACAACGACTCCGGGGCCAGCACCACGGTATTGAGCAATTGTGGGGTCACTGAGACATCCCAGCGTTCTTCCGGGCTCTTCACCACTTCGGTGTGATCGCCACGGAAGTAGGTGGTACTGACATCGCTGAGTATCCAATGATCGGTCTCGTAACGTGCCCGGCGCGCGAAACTCGAGGTGACGATCTTGCGCGCTTCGTCGAAGCGGTAGCGGGTCACGCCCAGCAGCAGGCCATTGGGCTGCACCGAGTTGATATGCACGAACTCATCACCCTGACGGTGCCACATACCGCGCTTGGAGCTCTGCGCCTCACCGCCGCCCTGGGCCAGGGAACGGTCGGCCTGGGCCTTGTTCTCGCTGATCGGCGCCACGTACTCACCAATCAGCAGGCCGACCAGCATCAGCACCAGCATGGGCTTCATCACCGCCCATACGATACGCCCGATGGACACCCCGGCGGCACGCATGATGGTCAGTTCGCTGCTGCTGGCCAGGCTGCCCAGGCCGATCAGGCAGCCGATCAATGCCGCCATCGGCAACATGTCATACAGCCGGCGGGGGGCCGTGAGCAGTGTGAACCAGCCCGCATCCATGACGGTATAGGTATCGCTCAGGTCGCTCATCTCATCGATGAATGCGAACAACGAAGCCAGGCCCAGGATGATGCCCAGCACTGCCAGGATGGCCAGCAACACGCTCTGGCCGATGTAGCGGTCGAGCTTAACCATGCGCCACCTCCGCACGACGGGCGGCACGCTTGAGGCGCAGCGGCTCCCAGTACATCAGCCCCAGACCGATGAGCAGGAACAGGGCATGCACCCACCACATGCCCAGGGCGATCGGCAGCTTGCCTTTCTCCAGAGCGCCACGTACGGAAATCAGCATCGTCAGGTAGGCCATGTACAGAAGGATCGCCGGCAGCAGCTTGAGGAAGCGGCCCTGGCGTGGATTGACCCGGGACAGCGGCACTGCCAGCAGGGTCACGATGAATACCAGGATCGGCAACGAGATGCGCCATTGCAGCTCGGCACGTTCCCGTAGCCCGGCATTGCCGATCAGTTGGGAGGTAGGAATGGCTTCACGCTCGGTCACTTCCTCGCTGACTTCAGGCTTGGGCAACAGCACGCCATAAGTGTCGTACTTGATCGCCCGGTAATTGGCCTGGCCAGGGTTGCCGTCATAGCGGTAGCCATTCTGCAGCACCAGATAGCGATTGCCGTCGGCCTGTACTTCCTGGTGGCCCTTCTCGGCTACCAGCACCGACGGTGCACGGTCCTTGGTCTTGTCCTGGCTGAAGCGCTTCTCGGAGATGAACACACCGGTGAGGTTGCTGCGGTCATCGGTCAACTGCTCGGTGTAGGTCACCCGCGAACCGTCGCGCAGGGTCTGGAAGCGGCCCGGCACCAAGGTATCGAATTCGGTCAGGGCATCCTGCTGGCCAATGATCTGCTGCACCTGGGCAACGCCCAGTGGCGCCAGGCTCAGGCTCAGCCAGGCGACTACCAAGGCGACCAGCGCCGCGGGTGCCAGGGTAAGGCCGAGCAGGCGCTGCTGGCTCATGCCAGTGGCCGACAGCACGGTCATCTCGCTTTCCAGATACAGCCGGCCATAGGCCAGAAGGATGCCGAGGAACAGCCCCAATGGCAGGATCAGTTGCAAGAAACCGGGCAGGCGGAAGCCCATGATCAGGAACAGCACGCTCGGGTCGAGCACGCCCTGGGCCGCCTGGGCCAGGTACTTGATGAAACGCCCGCTCATGATGATCACCAGCAGCACTGCGCTGACGGCGCTCAAGGTCACCAGGACCTCGCGGGAGAGATAACGAAAGACGATCAAACCAGACACTCCTGGGTTGTCAGGGGCGGACTGCCAAACAAAGGCTTACGACAGCCAAGACCAATGCCGGTTCGCCAGGGGCGAACCTCCTTGTAAAGTGCGCGCATTATCCTGTGATTGACCGCGCCTGTCACTTGGCCGCGCATCCAGGCTGACAACGGGGTTGTCAGCACGCTTGCCGCAGGCTCAAACTGGCAGCTTTTCCACTGGCGCGCGACCACGCGGCCAGGCCCGCCCAGAGCGCAAGTACACAAAGCGCCAACTGCACAGATCATTCGGGGACCCTGACATGGAACTGGTTGTAAAAAGCGTAGCTGCTGCATCCGTAAAAACTGCCACCCTGGTCGTACCGGTCGGCGAAGGGCGCAAGCTCGGCGCCGTTGCCAAAGCTGTAGACCTGGCCACCGACGGCGCCATCAGTGCCATACTCAAGCGTGGCGACCTGGCAGGCAAGCCTGGCCAGACGCTGCTGCTGCAAAGCCTGCCTGGCCTGAAGGCCGAGCGCGTACTGCTGGTGGGCAGCGGCAAGGACGACGCCCTCGGTGACCGCGCCTGGCGCAAACTGGTCACCAGCGTTGCCGGCGTACTGAAAGGCCTCAACGGCAGCGACGCGGTGCTGGCACTGGACGACATCGCCGTCAGCAACCGTGATGCCCACTACGGCAAATATCGCCTGCTGGCCGAAACCCTGCTCGATGGCGAGTACGTGTTCGACCGCTTCAAGAGCCAGAAAGCCGAGCCACGCGCGCTGAAAAAGGTCACCCTGCTGACCGACAAGGCCGGCCTGGCCGAAGTGGAGCGGGCGGCAAGCCACGCCACCGCCATCGCCACCGGCATGGCCTTCACCCGCGACCTGGGCAACCTGCCGCCAAACCTCTGCCACCCAAGCTACCTGGCCGAGCAGGCCAAGGAGCTGGGCAAGGCTCACAAAGGCCTCAAGGTCGAAATCTTCGACGAAAAGAAGATCAAGGACCTGGGCATGGGCGCGTTCTACGCGGTCGGCCAGGGCAGCGAGCAGCCGCCACGCCTGATCGTCCTGCAATACCAGGGCGCCAAGAAGAGCGACAAACCCTTCGTGCTGGTCGGTAAAGGCATCACCTTCGACACCGGCGGCATCAGCCTCAAGCCCGGCGCCGGCATGGACGAAATGAAGTACGACATGTGTGGCGCCGCCAGCGTGTTCGGCACCCTGCGCGCCGTGCTCGAACTGAAGCTACCGATCAACCTGGTGTGCATCCTGGCCTGCGCCGAGAACATGCCGAGCGGCAACGCCACCCGGCCTGGCGACATCGTCACCACCATGAGCGGGCAGACCGTTGAAATCCTCAACACCGACGCTGAAGGCCGCCTGGTGCTGTGCGATGCACTGACCTACGCCGAACGCTTCAAGCCACAAGCGGTGATCGACATCGCCACCCTGACCGGCGCGTGCATCGTGGCCCTCGGCAGCCACACTGCTGGCCTGCTGGGCAACAACGACGAGCTGATCGGCCAGTTGCTCGATGCCGGCAAGCGTGCCGACGACCGCGCCTGGCAGCTGCCGCTGTTCGATGAGTACCAGGAGCAACTGGACAGCCCGTTCGCCGACATCGCCAACATCGGTGGGCCGAAGGCCGGCACCATCACCGCAGCCTGCTTCCTGTCGCGCTTCGCCAAGGCCTACAACTGGGCGCACCTGGACATCGCCGGCACCGCCTGGGTCAGCGGGGGCAAGGACAAGGGCGCCACTGGCCGGCCGGTGCCGCTGCTGACCCAGTACCTGCTCGACCGCGCCAGCGCCTGATGCCGTGAGGCCGGTGATGCCCCAAGGCGTCACCGGCCGACGGAGCGAACCATGAGTAAAGTCGATTTCTACATCCTGCCTACCGACTCGCTGTCGGCACGGCTGGATTTCGCCTGCAAGCTGTGCGAGAAGGCATGGCGCCTCGGGCACCGGGTCTACCTGCATTGCCAGGATGCCGAACAGCGCAGCGAGCTGGACCAACGCCTGTGGCAGTTCAAAGGCGAAGCGTTCGTACCCCACGACCTGGCAGAGGCCCACGCTGACGCCACCGTGGCCTTGGGTTTGGCCGACAACGCCGGCGAGCACCGGGATCTGCTGATAAACCTGGGCGCTGCTGTCCCCGGCTTTGTCGGGCAATTCGAGCGGGTTGCCGAAATCGTCGTCGAGCAAGCGGATATCCGCCAATCGGCCCGCGAACGATTCCGTTTCTACCGCGAACAGGGCTATGCTCTGCAAGACCACCGCTTACAGCGACTTTGACGACGATGGACAAGCCTTCCGCCCTACCCGATTCCGCCCATCTGCTTGACGACCTCGAGTCGATCCGCCAGCTGCTGGGCGACGCCGACCTGCAACCACCGCTGCTCACCGAGACGGTGGAGCAGATTCCGCTGCTGCTCGATACCCCGGCCGGCAACACCCTGCCAGCACCTGAGGCGGCTGCCGCACCGGCCGAAGCGGAGCCCGAAGAAAACCCGCAGACCCGCCGCCAGGACACCCTGCTGCACCTGGAAGCCGAGCTGCGCGCCGCAGCGCAATTGATCATGCAGGACGTGATCAACGACTTCACCCCGCATATCGAAACCGAGATCAAGCGCCGGCTCGATGCGCGTATCGAGCGGCTGATCAAGCGCTCTGAGTAAGCCTTGCCAAACGCGGCGGATTCTTCGCGGGTTTACCCCGTGAAGAGTGCCCATAGGTCTTGCAGCTTGTCGCTTGAAGCTCGCAGCTCCGTTATACTTCCCGGCTTTCCCGAATTAATGCACAGGGTCCCGCCGCGCATGGATAAGACCTACCAGCCGCACGCCATCGAAACTTCCTGGTACAACACCTGGGAGTCCGAGAACTATTTCGCTCCACAAGGTGCAGGTGAGTCCTACACCATCATGATCCCGCCACCGAACGTGACGGGCAGCCTGCACATGGGCCACGGTTTCAACAACGCGATCATGGACGCTCTGATCCGTTTCCGTCGCATGCAAGGCCGCGACACCCTGTGGCAGCCAGGTACCGACCACGCCGGTATCGCCACCCAGATGCTGGTCGAGCGCCAGCTCGAAGCCAAGGGCCAGAACCGTCACGACCTCGGCCGTGAAGCCTTCCTGGACAAGGTCTGGGAATGGAAAGAGCAGTCCGGCGGCAATATCAGCCGGCAGATCCGTCGCCTGGGCTCGTCGGTGGACTGGAGCCGCGAACGCTTCACCATGGATGACGGCCTGTCCGAAGCGGTCAAGGAAGCCTTCGTTCGCCTGCATGAAGACGGCCTGATCTACCGTGGCAAGCGCCTGGTCAACTGGGACACCAAGCTGCACACGGCCATCTCCGACCTCGAAGTGGAAAACCATGACGAGAAAGGCCACCTGTGGAACCTGCGTTACCCGCTGGCCGACGGCGCCAGAACTGCCGATGGCCAGGATTACCTGGTGGTTGCCACCACTCGCCCGGAAACCCTGCTGGGCGATGCGGCGGTAGCGGTCAACCCGAACGATGAGCGCTACCAGGCCCTGATCGGCAAATTCGTCGAATTGCCGCTGGTCGGCCGCCGCATCCCGATCATCGCCGATGACTACTGCGACCCCGAGTTCGGCACAGGCTGCGTGAAGATCACCCCGGCCCACGACTTCAATGACTATGAAGTCGGCAAGCGCCACAACCTGCCGCTGCTCAACATCTTCGACAAGAACGCCCTGGTGCTGCCCGCCGCCCAGGCATTCAACCTCGATGGCAGCGTCAATGAGCAGGCGGACACCCGCCTGCCCGCCCAGTACGCAGGCCTGGACCGGTTCGTTGCGCGCAAGCAGATCGTCGCCGACCTGGACGCTCAGGGCCTGCTGGTCAGCATCGACGACCATGCACTGAAAGTACCGAAAGGCGACCGCTCCGGCACCATCATCGAGCCGTGGCTGACCGACCAGTGGTACGTTTCCACCAAGCCGCTGGCCGAACCTGCGATTGCCGCCGTTGAAGATGGCCGCATCCAGTTCGTGCCCAAGCAGTACGAAAACATGTATTTCTCCTGGATGCGCGACATCCAGGATTGGTGCATCAGTCGTCAGCTGTGGTGGGGCCACCGGATCCCGGCGTGGTACGACGAGGCCGGCCAGGTCTATGTCGGCCGCAACGAAGCCGAAGTGCGCACCAAGCACAACCTGGGCGCCGACGTGGTACTGCGCCAGGACGACGACGTGCTCGACACCTGGTTCAGCTCGGGCCTGTGGACCTTCTCCACCCTGGGCTGGCCGGAACAGACCGAATTCCTCAAGAAATTCCACTCCACCGACGTGCTGGTCACTGGCTTTGACATCATCTTCTTCTGGGTTGCCCGGATGATCATGCTGACCATGCACCTGATCAAGAACGAGGATGGCACCCCGCAGGTCCCGTTCAAGACCGTGTATGTGCACGGCCTGGTACGTGACGGCCAGGGCCAGAAGATGTCCAAGTCCAAGGGCAACGTGCTCGACCCACTGGACATCGTTGACGGCATCACCCTGGACGCCCTGCTGGAAAAACGCACCAGCGGCATGATGCAGCCCAAGCTGGCCGAGAAGATCGCCAAGCAGACCAAAGCCGAGTTCCCAGAAGGCATCGCCAGCTACGGCACCGACGCCCTGCGCTTCACCTTCTGCTCGCTGGCCTCCACTGGCCGCGACATCAAGTTCGACATGGGCCGCGTCGAAGGCTATCGCAACTTCTGCAACAAGATCTGGAACGCTGCCCGCTATGTGCTGGACAAGGGCGAGGACTGCGGGCAGAACGGCGAAGCCTGCGAGCTGTCGCTTGCCGACCGCTGGATCATCTCGCAGCTGCAACGCACCGAAGCCGAAGTGACCCGCCAGCTCGAGCAGTTCCGTTTCGACCTGGCCAGCCAAGCCCTGTACGAGTTCATCTGGAACCAGTACTGCGACTGGTACCTGGAACTGTCCAAGCCGGTACTGTGGGACGAAAACGCTCCGGTAGAGCGCGCGCGCGGCACCCGTCGCACCTTGGTGCGCGTGCTGGAAGTGGCGCTGCGCCTGGCTCATCCGTTCATGCCGTTCATCACCGAAGAAATCTGGCAGCGCATCGCGCCGCTGGCAGGCATCAACGGCAAGACCATCATGCTGCAGCCGTGGCCAGTGGCCAATGAAAGCCGCATCGATGCCGCCGCCGAAGGCGATATCGAATGGCTCAAGGAACTGATGGTCGGCCTGCGTAACATCCGCGCCGAAATGAACATCGGCCCGGGCAAGCCCCTGCCACTGTTCCTGAAGAACGCCAACGCCGACGACCAGCGCCGCCTGCAGGAAAACGAAGCCCTGCTCAAGAAGCTGGCCAAGGTCGAGTCGTTCACCGTGCTCGGCGAGGCCGAAGAAGCGCCGCTGTCGGCCACCGCACTGGTGGGCGATCTGCAGGTGCTGGTACCGATGGCTGGCCTGATCGACAAGGACGCCGAGCTGGCTCGCCTGAACAAGGAAATCCAGCGCCTGCAAGGTGAAGTGCAACGCGTCGGCGGCAAGCTGTCGAATGCTGCCTTCGTCGACAAGGCACCGCCTGCGGTGATCGAGAAGGAGCGCGCCAAGCTGGCAGAGGCCGAGCAGGCCCTGGCCAACTTCACCGAACAGCATGCGCGGATCGCTGCGCTGTAACCTAAAGTGAAGCCATCGCGGGCTGCTTTGGCAGCCCATCGCCGGCATGCCGGCTCCAACACGTACAGTGGTGTACCTGGGGGAGCCGGCTTGCCGGCGATGCTTTTTCAGGACACCCACCATGACCCAGAAACCCACCCTGCACCCGCGCAACCGCCATCAGGGGCGCTACGACTTCCCCAGCCTGATCAAGGCCCACCCGGACCTGGCTCGTTTCACCATCACCAACCCTCACGGTAAACCCAGCATCGACTTCGCCAACCCCGAAGCCGTGCGGGTGTTCAACCGCGCCTTGCTCAAGGCCCAGTACGGCATCCAGCACTGGGACATTCCCGCCGATTACCTGTGCCCGCCGATACCGGGCCGCGCCGACTACATTCACGTCGCCGCCGACCTGCTGGCCGAAGACAACGCAGGTGAAGTGCCCAAAGGCGCTCAGGTGCGCGCCCTGGACATTGGCGTGGGTGCCAACTGCATCTACCCGCTGCTCGGCCACAGCGATTACCGCTGGCGCTTCCTTGGCTCGGACATCGACCCTGTGGCACTGGCCTCGGCCAAGGCCATCGTTCAGGCCAACACGCTGAGCAAGGCCATCGCACTGCGCCAACAGAACGATCCCAAGCTCATTCTCGGTGGCCTGCTGGAGGAAGACGAACGCTTCGACCTGACCTTGTGCAACCCGCCCTTCCACGCCTCCCGCGATGAAGCCACCCGCGGTAGCCAGCGCAAGTGGAAGAACCTCGGTAAACAGGACCCCAAGCGCAAGCTGCCCGTGCTCAACTTCGGCGGGCAGAACAACGAGCTGTGGTGTGAAGGTGGCGAGATCCGCTTCGTCAGCCAGCTGGTTGGCGAAAGCGTGCAGTACGCCTTGCAGGTATTGTGGTTCACCAGCCTGGTGTCCAAGGCCAGCAACCTGCCGGGCATCGAAGCGGCGCTGAAAAAAGCCGGGGCCAAGGCCGTACGCATCGTTGAGATGGGCCAGGGGCAGAAACAAAGCCGTATGGTTGCGTGGAGCTTCCACGACCATGGCCAACGCCAGGCCTGGAACGCCCGACGCAAATCACAGGCATGAAAAAACCGCGCCCGGGCAAGCCGGGCGCGGTTTCGTCAATGCATCAACGAATTACTTGTTGATAGCGTCGGTCAGCGACTTGGCCGGCACGAACTTGACGACTTTCTTGGCAGCGATTTCGATGGCGGCGCCAGTCGAAGGGTTGCGGCCGGTACGGGCAGGACGCTCGGAGACTTTCAGCTTGCCGATGCCTGGCAGAGTGATTTCAGCGCCGTTTTCCAGCTGGTCGGCAACGATCTGGCCCAGTTGCTCCAGAGCGTTTTTGGCGGTGGCTTTCGGCTGAGCGATCGACTCGGCGATATCGGCAATCAGTTGGTCTTTGGTCAATGCCATGGTGGTGTTCCTTCCCTATCAAATTCAGTGGTTATGCAGCGCTCTACGACGTTATCGGGCCAGCCCCTGAAGTCTGGAGGGCCGCGCCAATCGGGCATGTAGATGCACAAATCGGCGTTTGGTTCGACACGGCGCAAGTGCGCTGCCAGCAATGCGCCACCCGAGGTGCGCAAGACCGCGCAAAGCTACCACAGGAATGGATAAATATCCGCTGCTCGCTTCAATTTAGTGCAGGTTTTTCGGGGGTTTTAGCCAAATTCGCTAAAAATTGAACAAAAAAACAACAACCGGCATTTCTGCCAACATCCGGCCACTGCATCACCTGCCGTCTGCGGTAAACTTCCCCACTTTTGCAGCGCGGCGCCTGGCCGCCCACGACTGACCGAGAATTCCATGCCAATCCGTCATTGCATCGTTCACCTGATCGACAAGAAGCCCGATGGCAGCCCCGCCGTGCTCCACGCACGGGATACCGAGCTGGGTGCATCGGACGCTATCGAAAACCTGCTGGCCGACCTCAACGACAGCTACAACGCCAAGCAGGGCAAAGCCTGGGGCTTCTTCCACGGTGAATCCGGCGCCTACCCGCTGAGCGGCTGGCTCAAGCAGTACCTGGAAGAAGAAAAGGACTTTGCCGCCTTCAGCCGCGTTGCCGTTGAGCATCTGCAAAAACTGATGGAAGAATCCAACCTGTCCACTGGCGGCCACATCCTGTTTGCCCACTACCAGCAAGGCATGACCGACTACCTGGCCATCGCTCTGCTGCACCACAGCGAAGGCGTGGCGGTGAACGCCGAGCTGGATGTGACGCCTTCGCGGCACCTGGACCTGGGCCAGTTGCACCTGGCGGCACGTATCAACTTGTCGGAGTGGAAGAACAACCAGAACTCCAAGCAGTACATCTCGTTCATCAAGGGCAAGAATGGCAAGAAGGTTTCGGACTACTTCCGTGACTTCATCGGCTGCCAGGAAGGCGTCGACGGCCCAGGCGAAACCCGTACCCTGCTCAAGGCGTTCAGCGACTTCGTTGAAAGCGAGGACCTGCCGGAAGAAGCCGCACGCGAAAAGACCCAGACCCTGGTCGACTACGCCACCACCCAGACCAAACTGGGCGAGCCGGTAACCTTGGAAGAGCTGTCCAGCCTGATCGACGAAGACCGCCCCAAGGCCTTCTACGACCATATCCGCAACAAGGACTACGGCCTGTCGCCAGAGATCCCGGCGGACAAACGTACCCTCAACCAGTTTCGCCGCTTCACCGGGCGTGCCGAAGGCCTGTCGATCAGCTTCGAAGCGCATCTGCTGGGGGACAAGGTGGAGTATGACGAGGCGGCGGGTACACTGATCATCAAAGGCCTGCCGACGCAGCTGGTGGACCAGCTCAAGCGCCGCAAGGACTGATCAACCGTTGGCATAGGAGGCGACCAACGCCTCCTTGGCTGCTTTGCGCAACTTCTTCACCAGGCGCTCCTGGCGCAATGCCTCGCCCTTGTCCGGCCATTGCTCGACGTAGACCAGCGCCTGCGCCGGGCTGGTCTTGAAATACCGCGCCCCCTGCCCTTTCTGATGCGCCACGAAACGCCGCTGCGGATCATCACTGATGCCGCAGTACAGCGATCCATTGGCAGCGCGCACCAGGTAGACATACCAAGGTTTGCAGATGGGTTTTTCCGATACGTCGCTCACGATGCTTGTGCCTGGCTGCGAAGCGCACAGCTTAACCGCTCACTTCGCCTGCTGAAACGCACGCAGCCCTTTGAATGCCTGCTGGCGCACTTTGTTCTGCAGCATGGGCGACCACCCCAGCAACACACCGGGGGCACCCAACGCCTGACGCGACCAGCGCCACAGGTCGAAGCTGTCATCGTGCTGGCAGATCAACCCGTCGCGGATGACGAAGCGCGCCTGAATATCGTTGACCACGGTACGGCCGGTCTGGCTGAACAGGTACGTCGCCACCCAATGTGCGCAGGCGCTGCGCTCGTCTGCGCGGACATGGTCGAATGTCAGAGAGAAATCCTTGGCCCGTGTGGTGAGCATCCGCCACATGTCACCGGCATCACGGCCGCGCAGGGTACCGAAAACCGGGTCACTGAAGACGATGTCCTCGCTGTAGCAAGCCACCATCGCTTCAGCGTCCAGGCGCTGGAAAGCTTGATAGAAGCGGGTGATCAGGTCACGGTTGGCATCGCTCATGGGCAGGCCCGTCCTGGGAATGGAAAGCTGCACGATAATCTGTGGGCAGCGGCAATGCCATGCCCATTTGCAACGTGAATGCAGGCTGGATCACTGCACGCCTCAAAGCCTTTCGCTGCTCACGTTGACATGCCGCGCCCGCCCCGCCCCAAGGCCGAACACAATGGCTCCCACGCCCAGCACGGCAAAGATCCAGCCCACGGCGGCCCAGCCGCCCGTCATGTCATGCACCAACCCCACGGCAAAGGGGCCCATCGAGGCAAGGGTGTAGCCCACGCCCTGGGCCATGCTCGACAGGTTGGCCGCCACGTGGGCGTCTTTGGAGCGCAGCACGATCAGCGTCAGCGCCAAGGCAAACGTACCGCCCTGCCCCAGCCCCAGCAGCACCGCCCAGCCCCACAGACCAGACAGCGGCGCATACAGGCAACCGAACAGGCCGGCGAGGGTGATGAGCATGACCAGCACGATTGCCAACCGCTGGTCTTTGCCCCGTGTGGCCAGCCAGGGCGCACTCAGCGAGCTGACCAGTTGCACGATCACCGAACCGGAGAGCACCAGGCCCGCCTCGGTCGGGCTCAGGCCACGGCCGATGAGGATAGACGGCAACCAGCCGAACACGATGTAGGCCAGCGATGACTGCAGGCCCATGTACAGGGTTACCTGCCAGGCCAGCGGATCACGCCACAGCCCTTTCACCCGGTAAGCCACCTTGTGCATGCCGTGCCCTTGGTGCGCCTGGGGCGACCAGACCAGCATGGCCAGCAATGCCGGGATCATCCAGAACCCCAGGCCCAAGGCCCAACTGCCGTGCAAGTGCTCGGTCAGCGGCACCGTGGCGCCTGCCGCCATGGCTGCGCCCAGGCAAAGGGCCATGGTGTAGACCCCCGTCAAGGTGCCGGCGTGGCTGGGAAAATCACGCTTGACGATACCAGGCAACAGCACGCCGATGATGCCAATGCTGGCGCCGGCCATGATGCTGCCAAGAAATACCCCGGTGGTACCCAACGCACTGCGCAGCACGATGCCCAGCGCCAGCGTCAGCAAGATGCCGAGGATCACCCGCTCGCTGCCCCAACGCCGCGCAAGCAGCGGTGCAAGGGGCGCGAACAGCCCCAGGCAGAGCACTGGCAAGGTCGTCAGCAGCCCCGCTTCAGAGGCACTGAGGCCAAGGCTTTCACTGACCAGGCCAAGTACCGGGGCCATGCTGGACAGCGCCGGGCGCAGGTTCAAGGCAACCAGTACCAGGCCCAACAACAGCAACCAGGGCCGCTGCAGCACCACAGGCCGGCCCTGCACTTGCGCATCATCGGCTTCGGCATCGATCAGCAGTTCATCCAGCTCGCGCTCGCGGGCAGGTGTGTCACGGGTCATTGGTTCAGCCATGGCCTTCTCGTGGTCAGGATTCGATGAGGGTCCGGCTCAGGCTCTTGGCCCGCTCCGGATCGCGTTGTTCGATGGCGTCGAGGATCTGACCATGCAGATCGAAGGTGGCCTGGCAGCGCGGGACAGTGGCCATGTTGTGCTGCAACGCGGCAGCCACGACACCCGAGAAATAGCGGTACAACTCGCTTAGCGCCGGGTTGTGAGCAGCGTCGATAAGGCGTTGGTGAAACGCCAGGTCGCAACTGACGTAAGCATCCACATCACCATGAAAATGTTCGGCGCTGCCCTGCAACGCGATGCGCAGGGCACGCAAGTCGTCGTCGGTGCGGCGCAGTGCTGCCAAGCCTATCGCCTCGGTTTCCAGGATGTGCCGCGTTTCCCTCGCCTGTTCCAGCGTGCAGCGCGACATTGCCTGGACCGCCTGCAGTGGGTCCAGGCAAGTACGCAGGTAGCTGCCATCGCCCTGGCGGATTTCCACCAGGCCACTGAAGGCGAGCACGCGCATGGCCTCACGCACGGTATTGCGGCTGATGCCCAATTCCAGGGCCAGCTCCGGCTCGGTGGGCAAGCGCTGCCCTACCCGCCAGTCACCTTGGAGAATGCGCTCACGCATGCGCTCCACCGCGAGCTCGACCAAGGATCGCTTGGCCAATTCATTGCCCATGCCTATTCAACCAATCATCCGACGAATTTGCGTATGTTAAGCCAGCGTGGATAGCAGATCAAATCAGCGTGCCGGCCAAACCAAAGGGGCCGCAGTGCGGCCCCTTTGGGTATCAGTTCAACGCGTCGATCAGCGCCTGGTTCATGTCTGGCGTACCAATGGTGATACGCAGGAACTGAGCAATCCGCTGTTGCTTGAAGTGGCGCACAATCACACCTTGCTCACGCAGGCGCGCCGCCAGCTGCGCCGCATCCTCCTGCGGGTGGCGGGCGAAGATGAAGTTGGCCGCCGATGGCAGCACCTCGAAGCCCTTGGCAGTCAACTGTTCAACCAGTGCCTCACGGCTTTCGATCACCTTGCAGCAGGTGTCTTCGAAGTACGCCTGGTCCTCGAACGCTGCAGCAGCGCCGACGATCGCCATGCGGTCCAGCGGGTAGGAGTTGAAGCTGTTCTTGATCCGCTCCAGCGCCTCGATGAGGTCCGGGTGCCCTACCGCCAGGCCGACCCGCAGGCCGGCCAGCGAGCGCGACTTGGACAAGGTCTGGGTCACCAGCAGGTTGTCGTAGCGGTTAACCAGGCTGATCGCCGTCTGGCCACCAAAGTCGATATAGGCTTCATCCACCACCACCACCGAGTCGCGGTTGGCCTGCAACAGCTGCTCGATCGCCTGCAGCGGCAACAGGCAACCGGTCGGCGCGTTCGGGTTGGGGAAGATGATCCCGGCATTGGGCTTGTGGTAGTCCTCGACACGGATCTGGAACTGGTCATCCAGCGCCACCGGCTCGAACGGGATGCCATACAGGCCGCAGTACACGGGGTAAAAGCTGTAGCTGATGTCCGGGAACAACAGCGGGCCACCGTGCTGGAACAGGCCGTGGAAAATGTGCGCCAGCACTTCGTCCGAGCCGTTGCCCACGAACACCTGCCCAGTGGTAACGCCGTAATACTCGGCCACCGCCTGCTTGAGCCGGTCACCGTTAGGGTCCGGGTACAAACGCAGGTTGTCGTTCAGCTCGCCGCGCATGGCTTCCAGGGCCTTGGGCGACGGGCCATAGGGGTTTTCGTTGGTGTTGAGCTTGACCAACCGGGCCAGCTTGGGCTGTTCACCGGGGACGTAAGGCACCAGGTCCTTGACGAAGGGGCTCCAGAATCGACTCATGCTCAGTTCCCCTTGTCTTGGGTCAGGATACGGTATTCGGCGCTGCGGGCGTGGGCGGTCAGGGACTCGCCACGGGCCAGGACCGAGGCGGTGTGGCCCAGCTCGGAGGCCCCCTGCTCGGAGCAGAAGATGATCGACGAACGCTTCTGGAAGTCATAAACCCCCAGTGGCGACGAGAAACGCGCGGTACCGGACGTCGGCAGCACATGGTTGGGGCCGGCGCAGTAGTCGCCGAGCGCCTCGCTGGTGTGACGGCCCATGAAGATAGCGCCGGCGTGCCGGATCTGCCCCAGCCAGGCCTGCGGATCGGCGACCGACAGTTCCAGGTGTTCAGGGGCAATACGGTTGGCCACCTCGATGGCTTGCTGCATGTCGCGCACCTGGATCAACGCGCCCCGGCCATTGATCGATTTCTCGATGATCTCGGCGCGCTCCATGGTTGGCATCAGCTTGTCGATACTGGCGGCCACACGGTCGAGGAACCCGGCATCCGGGCTGACCAGGATGGCCTGGGCGTCTTCGTCGTGTTCGGCCTGGGAGAACAGGTCCATGGCGATCCAGTCGGGGTCCGTCTGGCCGTCACACACCACGAGGATTTCCGAAGGGCCGGCGATCATGTCGATACCGACCTGGCCAAACACATGACGCTTGGCGGTGGCCACGTAGATGTTGCCTGGGCCGACGATCTTGTCCACCTGCGGCACGCTCTCGGTGCCATAGGCCAGGGCCGCGACTGCTTGAGCACCACCCACGGTGAACACGCGGTCGACACCCGCAATGCAGGCAGCAGCCAGTACCAGCTCGTTGACTTCACCGCGCGGCGTCGGCACCACCATGACCACTTCAGCCACACCCGCGACCTTGGCCGGGATGGCGTTCATCAGTACCGACGACGGGTAGGACGCTTTACCGCCAGGTACATACAAGCCGGCGCGATCGAGCGGGGTCACCTTCTGGCCCAATACGGTACCGTCGGCCTCGGTGTACTGCCAGGAGTCCTGCTTCTGCCGCTCGTGGTAGATACGCACGCGCTCGGCGGCTTTCTCAAGGGCTGTACGCTGGGCGTCGGTGATGCGGGTCAGGGCCAGTTCCAGGCGCTCGCGACCCAGGATCAGGTCTTCGATGCTGTTGGCGGCAACGCCGTCGAAACGCTGGGTGAATTCCACCAGCGCCGCATCGCCGCGCTCACGCACGGCCTTGATGATGTCGAGCACGCGCTGGTTGACCGCGTCATCGGACACACTTTCCCAGCTCAGCAGATGATCCAGATGTCGGGCGAAATCCGGATCAGCGGCGTTGAGACGGGCAATTGCAGTAGACACGGTCATGACGAGGGCCTCGATTATTAGCGAATGCTCAGGCGCCCTAGGCTACCAGTCCATCCGCGCGGGCACCCGAGAAAAGTGGCTATGACGCGGATAGACGGGCGCGACAGCAGAGGTCGCGCGTTCGAGTCAGCCGCGGTGTCGCGATTCGACAGCTTGACGCAGGGTGTCGATCAGGCTCTGGATGCGGGCGTGCTGCATCTTCATGGACGCCTTGTTGACCACCAGGCGCGAGCTGATCGTGGCGATCAGGTCCTGGGGCTCCAGGCCGTTGGCGCGCAGCGTGTTGCCGGTGTCGACGACGTCGATGATCTTGTCGGCGAGATTGATCAGCGGCGCCAGTTCCATCGAACCGTACAGCTTGATGATGTCGACCTGGCGACCTTGCTCGGCGTAATAGCGCTTGGCTACGTTGACGAACTTGGTTGCAACGCGCAGGCGGCCCTTGGGCTCGGGCGCACCGACCACGCCTGCGGTCATCAGCTTGCAGCGGGCGATCTGCAGGTCCAGCGGCTCATACAAGCCCTGGCCGCCGTACTCCATCAGCACGTCCTTGCCCGCCACACCGAGGTCGGCGGCACCATGCTCGACGTAAGTCGGCACGTCGGTGGCGCGCACGATCAGCAGCCGTACGTCGTCCTGGGTGGTGGGAATGATCAGCTTGCGGCTCTTGTCCGGATTCTCGGTCGGCACGATACCGGCCTCGGCCAGCAACGGCAGGGTATCGTCGAGGATGCGGCCTTTGGAAAGCGCGATGGTCAACATTGGAACGTCGGTCCTTAAGCGGCTACAACCGGCCCGGTCATCGACCCGGCCGTGTTCAATTCAATGGGCGCATCCTTGCGCCGACGAGGCATTAGCCCGGTACGCGACGGATCTTCGCACCCAGCATCTGCAGTTTCTCTTCGATGCACTCGTAACCACGGTCGATGTGATAAATGCGATCGATCAGGGTATCGCCTTCGGCGACCAGCGCTGACAGCACGAGGCTGGCGGAAGCCCGCAGGTCGGTGGCCATGACCGGGGCACCCTTGAGTGCCGGCACGCCGGTCACGATGGCGGTATTGCCCTCGACCTGGATCTGCGCGCCCATGCGGTGCATTTCGTACACGTGCATGAAGCGGTTCTCGAAGATCGTCTCGATGACCGCGCCGGTGCCTTCGGCGATGGCGTTGAGCGAGATGAACTGCGCCTGCATGTCGGTCGGGAACGCCGGGTACGGGGCGGTACGCAGGTTGACGGCTTTGGGCCGCTTGCCATGCATGTTGAGCTCGATCCAGTCCTCGCCGGTGGTCAGGTCGGCACCGGCTTCCTTGAGCTTTTCCAGCACGGCTTCAAGGATGGTCGGATCGGTGTCCTTGACCTTGACACGGCCACCGGTGACGGCCGCAGCGACCAGGTAAGTACCGGTCTCGATACGGTCGGGCATCACGCGGTAGTTGGCCGAATGCAAACGCTCGACGCCATCGATGGTGATGGTGTCGGTGCCAGCGCCTTGCACTTTGCCGCCCATGGCGTTGATGAAGTTGGCCAGGTCGACCACCTCCGGCTCGCGTGCGGCGTTCTGCAGCACACTGCGGCCCTTGGCCAGGGCAGCAGCCATCATGATGTTTTCGGTACCGGTCACGCTGACGGTATCGAAGAAGAAGTGCGCGCCGCGCAGGCCACCTTCAGGCGCCTTGGCCTTGATGTAGCCGCCTTCGACTTCGATCTTGGCACCCATGGCCTCCAGGCCGCGGATGTGCAGGTCGACCGGCCGCGAACCAATAGCGCAACCGCCTGGCAGGGCTACTTCGGCCTCGCCGAACCGGGCAACCATCGGGCCAAGCACCAGGATCGAGGCGCGCATGGTCTTGACCAGCTCGTACGGCGCGACCAGGGTCTTGATGGTACGTGGGTCGATTTCCACCGCCAGCTTTTCGTCGATCACAGGCTCGATGCCCATGCGGCCGAACAGCTCGATCATGGTGGTGATGTCGTGCAGGTGTGGCAGGTTGCCCACGGTGACCGGGCCGTCAGCCAGCAGAGTCGCCGCCAGAATCGGCAGGGCCGCGTTCTTCGCGCCCGAAATGCGGATCTCGCCGTCAAGGCGAGCGCCGCCAGTAATAATCAGTTTGTCCATTGGAGTCTCGCCGCCAAGTTGGCTCAGGTGCGCTCAGCCCAGGCTGCGCTGCTGAAAAATTTCATGGTTACTGCATGGATGCTACCGTTGGCGATCCAGGGATTAAGGTGAGCATAGATCGCCTGCTGACGCTTGACCGGGCTCAGGCCAGCCAACTCGTCGCTGATCACGTTCAACTGGAAGTTGCAGCCTTCGCCTTCAACTTCGACCCGGGATCCCGGCAATTTTTCTTCAAGGAAGCTCTTAACTTCTACGGCCTGCATGCTCAACCTCAATCGGCGCCCGATGCGCACGGGTCAGCCATCATACAAAAAAGCCCCTCGCCTGCGAAGCCCACCGAGGGCGTGCGCTGACCGAGGGGCCTCCAATCAGTGGCAAGCCATCAGCTCGCCAGCACTTCATCGAGGTCATAGACCTCGGCGATTTCCCGCATGTCGTCGGGCATCCCGCGTACCTCACAGGCCTTGCCGCCGGCTTGGCCATCGCGGATGAACGCCAGGAGCAGCGACAGACCGACACTGGAAGATTTTTCCACCGCGGTGCAGTCGATGATAAGGCGTGGCTCGCGGGAAGCCTCGATCAACGCCTTGCCTTGCTTGCGCAAGGCGGGGCCGCTGCGGTAATCCAGTACACCGACCAGGCGCAACACGCCCGGCTCGGCCATGCTCACGCCACCCTCACTCATTTAACGGCCTTTTCGGGCGAAGAGTCGGCGGCTTCCTTGGCCTTGGCCACTTCGCCGGCCCAGCCGTCGATGGTCTTGTCCAGGTCGTTGCCGTTGCGCTGCATGGCGTCGGCGAACTGGTCGCGGAACAGCTTGCCGATGTTGATACCGTTGACGATGACGTTACGTACCTTCCACTCGCCACCGTGGTTTTCCAGAGTGTACTGCACCGGGTACACGGCGCCGTTGTTGCCAGTCACCTTCATGCCAACGCTGGCGCGCTTGCCGTCATTAGCCTGGGCCGGGTCGACGGTAATGCCCTGGTTGTTGTACTCCAGCAGGGCGTTGCCATAGAACTGCATCAGGCTGCGCTTGAAGTTTTCCTGAAAGCGCTGCATCTGCTCAGGCGTGGCCTTGCGCGAGTACTTCACGGTCATGATGCTTTTCGAGATGCCGTCGGCATCGACCACCGGGCCCAGGATGCGATTGAGCGCATCGTAGAAGGCCTGCGGGTTGGACTTGTACTGCTCCTTGTTGGATTTGAGGTCACCCAGCAATTCGTTGGTCGTGCCCTGCACCACCTCGTGCGGAGACTGCCCGGGCGCTGCCAATGCCAGCAGAGGGAAGGCCGCCAGCAGGACCAGCAGGCCACGTCGCAGGATCGAAATCATGGAAACTCCTTAATTAGCCGGTTGTGCTTCTTTCGGTTCCTTGCTCACGGTGTTGAGCAGGAACTTGCCAATCAGATCTTCCAGCACCAGCGCCGACTGGGTGTCATGGATGGTTGCGCCATCCTTGAGCACCTCTTCCTCGCCGCCGACACTGATACCGATGTATTTCTCGCCAAGCAGACCGGCGGTCAGGATCGAAGCAGTGGAGTCTGTCGGCAGGTTGTCGACTTTGCTGTCCAACTGCAGGGTCACCCGGCCAGTGTAGGAATCACGGTCCAGATCGATGGCGGTGACCTTGCCGATCGTCACACCCGCCATGGTCACTTTAGCTCTGACCGTCAAACCGGCGATATTGTCGAAGTAGGCGTAAACTTTGTAGGTATCGCTGCTCGGGCTGGCCGATAGCCCGCTGACACGCAGGGCCAGCAGCAGCAACGCCAGGATCCCGGCCAAAAGGAACAGGCCGACACCGATTTCCAGGGTGCGGTTTTGCATCAGAAATCTCCAAACATCAAGGCGGTCAGAATAAAGTCCAGACCCAGGACAGCCAACGAGGCATAAACCACGGTCTTGGTGGTGGCACGGCTGATCCCTTCTGAGGTGGGCTCGCAGTCATACCCTTGGAATACGGCGATCCAGGTCGTGACGAAGGCGAACACCAGGCTCTTGACCAGCCCGTTGAGCACGTCATCGGTAAAGGAAACGCTGTTCTGCATGTTGGCCCAGAACGAGCCTTCGTAGACGCCCAGCCAGTCCACGGCGACCCACGAGCCGCCCCAGATGCCGACCACGCTGAAGATCAGCGCCAGCAGCGGCAACGAGATGAAACCGGCCCAAAGGCGCGGCGCAACGATGTACTTGAGCGGGTCGACACCGATCATTTCGAGGCTCGACAGCTGCTCGGTAGACTTCATGTTGCCGATTTCGGCGGTCAGCGCCGAACCTGCCCGGCCGGCGAACAGCAAGGCAGTGACCACCGGCCCCAGCTCGCGCAGCAGGGTCAGGGCGACCATCTGCCCCACCGCCTGCTCCGAACCGTACTTGGTCAGAATGCTGTACCCCTGCAGTGCCAGCACCATGCCGATGAACACACCGGACACCGCGACGATCGCCAGCGACAGCACGCCCACCGAATACAGCTGCTTGGTCAGCAGCTGGAAGCCGCCGCCGATGCCGCCACGACCGACCAGTGCATGGAACAGGAACAGGCAGGAACGCCCGAGCACGGCCAACACGTCGATCGCCGAGCGGCCGAACAGGCGGATACGTTCAAGCAAGGATTTTCTGCGCATCAACGCGCCCCCAACAAATCGGCGCGGTAGTCTG
This sequence comes from Pseudomonas putida, assembly GCF_026625125.1. Classification (NCBI taxonomy): domain Bacteria; kingdom Pseudomonadati; phylum Pseudomonadota; class Gammaproteobacteria; order Pseudomonadales; family Pseudomonadaceae; genus Pseudomonas; species Pseudomonas putida. The sequence goes on from NZ_CP113097.1 coordinate 4,790,578, forward strand.
GCGCAGGGAAATGGAATGGCACAGGGCCGTCCGGATCGCCCTTCATGAACTGGCGAATGCGTGGATTGTCCGAGCCCATCAGCTCATCGGGCGTACCCTGGCCCAGCACCTGGCCGTCACCGACCACGTAGATGTAGTCGGCGATGCTGGCGGTTTCGGCCAGGTCGTGGGATACCACGATGCTGGTGATACCCAGCGCATCATTGAGCAATCGGATCAGGCGCACCAGTACCCCCATGGCGATCGGGTCCTGGCCGACGAACGGCTCGTCATACATCAGTATCTGCGGATCGAGCGCAATCGCCCGGGCCAGCGCCACGCGCCGCTTCATGCCGCCGGACAGTTCGTCGGGCATCAGATCGATGGCACCGCGCAAACCCACGGCCTGCAATTTCATCAACACGATGTCGCGGATCATCTCGTCCGACAACTGGGTGTGCACGCGCAGCGGGAAAGCGACGTTCTCGAACACATCGAGGTCGGTGAACAGGGCACCGCTCTGGAACAGTACGCCCATCTGCTTGCGCGCATCGAACAGGTCGCTGCGCGACAGGCTCGGCAGGTTCTGCCCGGCGACCCAGACTTCACCAACGGACGGACGCAACTGCGCGCCCATCAGGCGCAGCAGCGTGGTCTTGCCGCACCCGGACGGCCCCATGATGCCGGTGACCTTGCCACGCGGAATGCGTATGTCGACATTGCTGAAAATGCTGCGCGAACCGCGCTTGAAGGTGACGCCCTTCAACTCGACCGCGTAGGCGCTATCCACACTCATCTAGACTCCTTGCTAGTACAGCCATGTCCTAATGGACGCCGGCCCTCATCGTGAAGACACACGCGCCCCTGGCGGGCCGAATAGCGGCGAACTATAGCACCGCTGACAGGGTGGCCCCAAGGCCATGGCGCGAGTCGTTCAGGCCAGCGACAGGCTACGACTTCTTTTCATTGCACAATCGAAAGGGTGAGGCTTTTTTCCATTGCGGCTATAATCGCCGCCTTTTCATCAGGCATTGCTTTTCGACATGAGCCAATCCAGTGAGCTGATCCAGTCCGCCCAGCGCACCCTGCGCCTGGAAATCGAGGCCGTACAAGGTTTGACGGCCAGCATCGATGCCAACTTCGTCAAGGCCTGCGAGCTGATCCTGGCGAGCAAGGGCCGCGTCGTTGTGGTCGGCATGGGCAAGTCTGGGCACATCGGCAACAAGATCGCCGCGACCCTGGCCAGCACCGGCACGCCGGCGTTTTTCGTGCATCCGGCCGAAGCCAGCCATGGCGACATGGGCATGATCACCCGTGGCGACGTCATCCTGGCCCTGTCCAACTCCGGCAGCACCGCCGAAATCGTCACCTTGCTGCCGCTGATCAAGCGCCTGGGCATCCAGCTGATCAGCATGACCGGCAACCCCGACTCGCCACTGGCCCAGGCCGCCGAGGTCAACCTCGACGCCCGTGTCGCCCATGAGGCGTGCCCGCTGAACCTGGCGCCCACCTCATCGACCACCGCAGCACTGGTGCTGGGCGACGCCCTGGCCATCGCCCTGCTCGAAGCGCGCGGGTTTACCGCAGAAGATTTCGCCTTCTCGCACCCCGGTGGCGCGCTGGGCCGCCGCCTGCTGCTCAAGGTCGAGAACGTCATGCACGCGGGCGCCGACCTGCCTCAGGTACAACGTGGCACGCTGCTCAAGGACGCGCTCCTCGAAATGTCCCGCAAAGGCCTGGGCATGACCGTGGTCGCCGAAGCGAACGGCAAGCTGGCCGGCATCTTCACCGACGGTGACCTGCGCCGCAGCCTGGACCGCAACATCGACGTGCACACCACCCTGATCGACCAGGTCATGACCGTGCACGGCAAGACAGCCCGCGCCGAGATGCTCGCCGCCGAAGCCCTGAAGATCATGGAAGACCACAAGATCAGCGCCCTGGTGGTGGTGGACAAGGACGACCGCCCGGTCGGTGCCCTGAACATGCACGACCTGCTGCGCGCAGGCGTGATGTAAATGAGAACGACGCAAATGACCCAGAACCTGATGCAGCGCGGCAAGGCCATCAAGCTTGCCGTGTTCGATGTGGACGGCGTGCTCACCGATGGCCGCCTTTATTTCCTCGAAGATGGCAGCGAATTCAAGACGTTCAACACGCTCGACGGCCAAGGCATCAAGATGCTGATGGCGTCGGGGGTGACCACGGCGATCATCAGCGGACGCAAGACCCCGGTGGTCGAGCGTCGCGCGAAAAACCTCGGCATTCCCCACCTGTTCCAGGGCCGCGAGGACAAACTGGTGGTACTCGACGGCCTGCTCGCGGAACTGGGCCTAAGCTATGAGCAGGTCGCGTACCTGGGCGATGACCTGCCAGACCTGCCAGTCATTCGCAAGGTCGGCCTGGGTATCGCCGTGGCCAACGCCGCACCCTTCGTTCGCCAGCACGCCGACGGCGTGACCCAGGCACGCGGTGGCGAGGGTGCCGCTCGCGAGTTCTGCGAGCTTATCATGCAGGCCCAGGGCACCCTGGACGCTGCCAACGCCAACTACCTGTAGGTTGCCCATGTTCAGCAAGAAAGCCCGCAATATTGCGCTGCTCGCGGTGATCGCCGCCCTGCTGGCGGCAATAGGCTACTGGAATGTCAGCCCCGAGAGCTTCCTCGACAAGCCGGTAGCTCAGGTCGACGAAAGCGCGATCGACTATTATGCGATCAACGCCCACAGCGTACAGTTCTTGCCAGATGGCAAGCTGCAGTACGAAATGACCGCCGACAAGGTCGAACACCTCAAGGCCACCGAGGTCACACTGGTGACCACGCCCGACCTGCACATGTACCGGGGCACCGAATACCCCTGGCACATCCAGAGCGTGCGCGCCGAGGTCAACCCGGACGGCACCGAGGTCGAGCTGATCGACAAGGTGCGCGTGGCCCGCACCGATGAGAAGCAGCGTGAAACCATCATTACCAGCTCACGCATGACCGTGTTCCCGCAGAAGCAATATGCGCAGACCGAGCAAGCCGTTAGAATCGACGGCGCCGGTGGCACAACTACGGGCAAAGGAATGAAAGCGTATTTGAAAGAAGGCAGGATGGACCTGCTCTCTAACGTAAGAGGACAGTATGAGGCTCGTTAAAACCCTCCCCCTTTTGCTCAGCCTGAGCGCAGCACTGGGAAGCGCGAGCGCCTTCGCCCTGCCGACCGACCGTGACCAGCCTATCCGCATCCAGGCCGACAACGCGCACCTGGACGACAAGCAAGGCGTAGCCACCTACACCGGTGACGTGATCATCACTCAGGGCTCGATGATGATCAAAGGCAATACCGTGACCATGACTCGCGCCGCCAACGGTGACATCGACGTGGTCACTTCGGTGGGCAACCTGGCTTATTTCGAGCAGCAACAGAGCGCTGCAAAGCCTGACAAGATGAAAGGCTGGGCTGTGACCATCCAGTATCAGGCGCAGAAGGACACAGTGATCCTCACCGACCGCGCCAAGGTCGAAAACGAAGGCAACACCACCGAAGGCGAAAAGATCGTCTACAACACCAAGTCCCAGGTTGCGACCGCCGGTCGCGGCGGCAACGTGACCCAGCCACGTCAGCGCATCGACATGGTGATCCAGCCGAAGAAGAAGGCCGAGTAAATGGCAACCCTCAAAGCCCAGCACCTGGCCAAGAGCTACAAAGGGCGTCAAGTCGTGCGTGACGTCAGCCTGTCGATCGACAGCGGCCAGATCGTCGGCCTGCTCGGCCCCAACGGCGCCGGCAAGACCACCTGCTTCTACATGATCGTCGGCCTGGTACAGGCCGACCAGGGGCGCGTCCTCATCGACAACCTGGATGTCAGCCACCAGCCCATGCATGGCCGTGCACGCGCCGGCATCGGCTACCTGCCGCAGGAAGCCTCGATCTTCCGCAAGCTGTCGGTGGCCGACAACATCATGGCCATCCTCGAGACCCGCAAGGAACTCGACCGCGAGGGTCGTCGCAAGGAGCTGGAGAGTCTGCTGCAGGAGTTCCACATCAGCCACATCCGCGACAACCTCGGCATGAGCCTTTCCGGCGGCGAGCGTCGCCGTGTCGAGATCGCACGCGCCCTGGCGACAGCCCCCAAGTTCATCCTGCTGGACGAACCCTTCGCTGGCGTCGACCCGATTTCGGTCGGTGACATCAAGCAGATCATCCACCACCTCAAGGCCAAGGGTATCGGTGTACTGATCACCGACCACAACGTGCGTGAAACCCTGGATATCTGTGAAACCGCCTACATCGTCAACGACGGGCAACTGATCGCCGAGGGCGACGCGCAGACCATCCTGGCCAACGAACTGGTCAAGGAAGTTTACCTGGGTCACGAGTTCCGGCTCTGATTCAGGACGCGCCTGGAGCACTGATTTAGCGCCTTGAATGGGCTTAAGTTGTTACAGTACTCTAGGCAAACGCTACAATTTAAGGCATAAAACTTGCTTGAAATTGGCGCTCCGGCGCCCTCGTGTAGTGGATGGCGCATGCGCGCCGGCGAACAAGGTATTAGCCCCTGCCATGAAACCATCGCTCGTCCTAAAAATGGGCCAGCAACTGACGATGACCCCGCAGTTGCAACAGGCCATCCGCCTACTCCAGCTCTCTACCCTGGACCTTCAGCAGGAAATCCAGGAAGCGCTGGAGTCCAATCCGATGCTCGAACGCCAGGAAGACGGCGAAGACTTCGACAACAGCGACCCGATGGCGGATAACGCCGAGAGCAAACCGGCCGCCGAAGCCCAGGACAACAGCTTTCAGGAAAGCACCGCCAGTGCCGAGAACCTGGAGGACGGTGAGTGGAACGAGCGCATCCCCAACGAGCTTCCGGTCGATACGGCCTGGGAAGACATCTACCAGACCAGCGCGAGCAGCCTGCCGAGCAACGATGACGACGAGTGGGACTTCACCACGCGCACATCCGCCGGCGAAAGCCTGCAAAGCCACCTGCTGTGGCAACTGAACCTGGCACCGATGTCCGATACCGACCGCCTGATCGCCGTCACCCTTATCGACAGCATCAACGGCCAGGGTTACCTGGAAGACACGATCGAAGAGATCTGCGCCGGTTTCGATCCGGAGCTGGACATCGAACTGGACGAAGTCGAAGCGGTACTGCACCGTATCCAGCAGTTCGAGCCAGCAGGTGTCGGCGCACGCAACCTGGGCGAGTGCCTGTTGCTGCAACTGCGCCAACTCCCGGCCAACACACCGTGGATGGCCGAGGCCAAACGCCTGGTCAGCGAGTTCATCGACCTGTTGGGCGGGCGCGACTACAGCCAGCTGATGCGCCGCATGAAGCTCAAGGAAGACGAACTGCGCCAGGTGATCGAGCTGGTTCAGAGCCTCAACCCGCGCCCAGGTTCGCAAATCGAGTCCAGTGAGCCGGAATACGTGGTGCCCGATGTAATCGTCCGCAAGGACAGTCATCGCTGGCTGGTCGAGCTGAACCAGGAAGCGATCCCGCGCCTGCGGGTCAATCCGCAATACGCCGGCTTCGTCCGCCGGGCCGACACCAGCGCCGACAACACCTTCATGCGCAATCAGTTGCAGGAAGCACGCTGGTTCATCAAGAGCCTGCAAAGCCGCAACGAAACGCTGATGAAAGTCGCCACGCAGATCGTCGAGCATCAGCGCGGCTTCCTCGACCACGGTGACGAGGCCATGAAACCGTTGGTGTTGCATGACATCGCCGAAGCCGTGGGCATGCACGAGTCGACCATCTCGCGGGTGACCACCCAGAAGTTCATGCACACCCCACGCGGCATCTACGAACTGAAATACTTTTTCTCCAGCCACGTCAGCACCTCCGAAGGCGGAGAATGCTCGTCCACGGCAATCCGCGCGATCATCAAGAAACTGGTTGCGGCGGAAAATCAGAAAAAGCCATTGAGTGACAGCAAGATCGCTGGTTTACTGGAGGCACAAGGCATCCAGGTAGCCCGTCGCACCGTCGCCAAGTACCGCGAGTCCCTCGGCATCGCACCGTCGAGTGAGCGCAAGCGACTGATGTAGCGCCTGAGATATGCCACAGCGTTTGTGGGGCAGGTGCAAGACCTGCCTCTTTATGCACGGGCAACAAAGGAGAAGCTGTATGCAAGTCAATATCAGTGGACAGCATGTAGAAGTCACCCAGCCGCTGCGCGATTACGTGCTTGAAAAGCTCGCCCGGGTGGAAAGTCACTTCGACAAGATCACTAACGTGCAGGTCATCATGAAGGTCGAGAAGCTGCAGCAGAAGGTCGAAGCGACCCTGCAGATTCCTGGCTCAGAAGTGGTTGCCAACGCCGAACACGAAGACATGTATGCAGCGATCGATGCCTTGGCCGACAAGCTCGACCGCCAACTGAAAAAACACAAGGAAAAACAGCAAAGTCTGCTGCAAGGTGCAGCTGCCCGCTGATCCCCTCATCCATGATCCGACTTGAAACCATCCTGACCCCCGACCGTTCCTTGGTGAACGTGTCGGGTGGCAGTAAGAAGCGCGCTTTGGAAAAAGTCGCCAACCTGATTGCCAATCAAAAAACCGAGCTGAAGATGCCCGAGCTGGAGATGCAAGACGTCTTCGAAAAGCTGATCGCTCGTGAAAAGCTCGGCTCCACAGGCTTCGGCAATGGGATCGCCATACCTCACTGCCGCCTCGCAGGCTGCACTTCGCCCGTTAGCGCACTGCTGCACCTGGATGCTCCGATCGACTATGACGCCATCGATGGCGCGCCTGTCGACCTGCTGTTCGTCCTGCTGGTGCCGGAGGCTGCCACCGACGCCCATCTGGAACTGCTGCGCCAGATCGCCAGCATGCTGGATCGCAAGGAAGTTCGCGAGCGCCTGCGTGCCGCCAACAGCAGCGAGGCCCTGTACCAGGTAGTCCTGGACGCACAGAACGAGCACTGAACATGCGCCTGATCATCGTCAGCGGCCGGTCCGGCTCCGGCAAGAGTACCGCCCTCGACGTGCTGGAAGACAACGGCTTTTACTGTATCGATAACCTCCCTGCCGGCTTGCTGCCGCAGTTGGCGGAAAACGCGTTGATCCATACAGAATTGCTGCAGCCGAAAGTGGCAGTGTCCATCGATGCCCGCAACCTGCCAAGCCACCTGTCACGCTTCCCCGAATTGCTCGCCGAAGCGCGTGGCCGGCATATCCAGTGCGATGTGCTGTTTCTCGATGCCGACGAGGACACGCTGCTCAAGCGCTTCTCCGAAACACGCCGGCGCCATCCGCTGACGAATGCGGATCGCTCACTGGCCGAAGCGATCCGCGTTGAAAGCGAATTGCTGGGGCCAATCTCCGATCTTGCCGACCTGAAGATCGACACCACCAGCCTCAACCTTTACCAGCTGCGCGACTCGATCAAGTTGCGCCTGCTCAATCAGCCTGAGCCGGGCACCGCATTCCTGGTCGAATCGTTCGGCTTCAAGCGTGGCATGCCGGTCGATGCAGACCTGGTTTTCGATGTGCGCTGCCTGCCGAACCCATACTGGAAGCCCGAACTGCGTGAGCATTCCGGCCTGGATCAGCCGGTTATCGATTACCTTGCCGCGCAGCCGGATGTCGAAGAGATGTTTACCGACATCTCGACCTACCTGCTCAAGTGGCTGCCCCGCTTCGCTGCCAGCAACCGCGCCTATGTCACCATCGCCATTGGCTGCACAGGCGGCCACCACCGCTCGGTGTACCTCACCGAGCGCCTCGGCCAACTGTTGCAACAGTCCCTGAAAAACGTCCAGGTCCGCCACCGCGACCTCTAGCCCACAGGATCAGCACCACGATGCCCGCCCGCGAAATCACCATCATCAACAAGCTGGGCCTGCATGCCCGGGCGGCCGCCAAGTTCGTCGGCGTGGCCGGGCGCTTCCCCTGCCAGGTGCGGGTGGGCCGCGCACCAGACAAGCTGGTGGACGGCAAGAGCATCATGGCCGTGATGATGTTGGCGGCAGGCAAAGGCACCCAGGTGCACCTGCACACTGAAGGCGAGCAGGACGACGACGCGCTGGAAGCGCTGGTAGCCCTGATCAACAACTACTTCGACGAAGGCGAATAAGCCGCTAACTCCAGGCTGGCCTCATCGCTGGCAAGCCGACGCCCTCATCGTGGACTGCCGATTCGGGGGGCCGGCTTACCGGTGACAGAGCAGTTGATGCCAATTCAAGACATCGCCGTGTCCATCACCATCATCAAGCAAAAACCGACGCACAGGCCGACGCTGGCCAAACGGTGATGCCCATTGCTGCGCGACTCGGGGATGATTTCCTGGGTCACCACCAGCAGCATGGCCCCGGCCGCACAGGCCAGGCCCAACGGTAACAGCAGCTCGGCGACATTCACCAGCCAGGCACAGACCACCGCTGCCAGTGGTTCCACCAACCCCGACGCCGCACCGATCAGAAACGCCTTGAACCGAGGCATCCCCGCCCCCGCCAGCACCAGCGCAATGACCAACCCTTCGGGAACATCCTGCAAGGCAATGCCCATGGCGAGGCTGTCAGCATCGGTCATGCCGCCACCGGCCGACACGCCGATGGCCATGCCTTCGGGGATGTTGTGAGCGATGATCGCGATCACGAACAGCCAGATCCGCGCTGCAATCACCGGTTGGTTCCCGGTGCCGACCAACGCCTCGGGCGAAGCACCGGACACTTTCAGATCGACGACGAACAGGCACATCGCACCGAACAACAGGCCGAAGCTGACCAGGCCACCCGCCCCCCAGGGGCTGAATCCGATGGACTGAGCGGCATCCAGGCCAGGAATGATCAGCGAGAACGCCGTCGCCGCCAGCATCACACCGGCACCGAAACCCAACAAGGTATCGGCCAGGGCCACCGGCATATTACGAATCACCAGCACCGGCACTGCGCCCAGCGCTGTTCCCAGCGCGCACACTGCGCCGCCCTCGAGGGCGCGCAACATGCGCGGATCCAGGTCCAGCCAGGCGATGCCCCGGGCCACCAGCAGGGCCGTGCCAACCAGGAGCAGCACAGTACCCAGTGCCAGCCGGAACAGGCGCACACTACTGACAGACATCACCTCTGAACGCATACCGGTCCGACTCATTGGCTGGCTTCGATATAACGACGTTCCACTTCGGCCCAGTCAATTACGTTGTAGAAAGCCCCAATGTATTCCGGGCGACGGTTCTGGTACTTCAAGTAGTAGGCATGCTCCCACACATCCAGGCCGAGGATCGGTGTGTTGCCATGCATCAGCGGGCTGTCCTGGTTGCCGCTGCTCTCCACCACGAGTTTCTGTTCACCATTCACGCTGAGCCAGGCCCAGCCGCTGCCGAAGCGGGTCAGCGCGGCTTTGGTGAAGGCCTCCTTGAACGCCTCGAAACCACCCAGCTCAGCCTCGATGGCCTTGGCCACCAAGCCCTGTGGCTGGCCGCCGCCCTTGGGCGACATGACTTTCCAGAACAGCGAATGGTTGGCGTGACCACCGCCATGGTTGGTCACCGCCCCTCGCAGGTTTTCCGGTAGCTGTTTGACCGCAGCAACCAGCTTCTCAACCGGCCAGTCAGCCCACTGGGTACCTTCGACCGCAGCATTGAGGCCGTTGACGTAAGTCTGGTGGTGCTTGGTGTGGTGTATCTCCATGGTCTGGGTATCGATATGCGGTTCCAGCGCATCGTAGGCATAGGGCAAAGCAGGCAAGGTATGAGACATATCAATGGATTCCGTAAGCGGGGGTTGGGGGCGGCAGGTCCGTCTGGGCAGCCAGTCCACTGGCCAAGGGCGAACGGCGATAGAGCAGGCGCTCGGCGCGCGGGTACTGCCCGTACTCGGCAATGAAGCTCAGCAATTGGGTGTAGGTGCGCCCGCTGTGGCGCAGCGCGGCATCACGCAGCGCCTGCGGCAGGCGCGCTTCCTGGCTGGCCTGGAGCAGACGCTGGTGAATGGCGCACAGGTAGTCGGCGCTCTCATGCGGCTGGTTCAGGCGCAGGTGCAGGTCGGCCAGGTTGTGGTGGGCAATGACCAAAGCGGCCACTGCTTCGTCGACGTCATGCCAGCGCTCGAACAGCACCTGGGCCAGCGCCAGGGCTTGCAGGTACAGTTCCCGGGCATCGACCAGCTCGCCCTGGTCGAACAGCCGGTTGGCGGCCTCGGTGGTTCGTTTCCAGTGCTGCATGACAGGCCTCCTGGGCGCTGACGCGGGTCAGATGCCCCCAGCGGTGAGTTTTTCCGGGTCCAGCAGCGCTTCGAGCTGATCGCGCGACAGGTCGGTATGCTCCAGCGCCACGTCGATGATCGGCCGGCCCTGCTTGTACGCGGTCTTGGCGATCTCGGCGGCCTTGAGGTAGCCGATGATCGGGTTCAGGGCGGTGACCAGGATCGGGTTGCGTGCCAGGGCTTCCTTGAGCTTGCCCTCATTGACCTTGAAGCTGGCGATGGCCTGGTCGGCCAGCAGGCGGCTGGCGTTGGCCATCAGCTCGATGCTCTCCAGCAGGTTGCGGGCTATCACCGGCAGCATCACGTTGAGTTCGAAGTTGCCCGACTGGCCGGCAATGGCGATGGTCGCGTCGTTGCCGATCACCTGGGCGGCGACCATGGCGGTGGCTTCCGGGATAACCGGGTTGACCTTGCCCGGCATGATCGAGGAGCCAGGCTGCAGGGCTTGGAGTTCGATCTCACCGAGGCCTGCGAGCGGCCCGGAATTCATCCAGCGCAGGTCGTTGGCGATTTTCATCAGTGCCACGGCAGTGGTTTTGAGCTGGCCGGACAGCGCCACCGCGGTGTCCTGGGAGCCGATCAGGGCGAACAGGTTCTGGCCGGGGGTGAACTCGACCTGGGTGAGGCCGCTCAGCTGGCGAGCGAAGCCTACGGCGAATTGCGGGTGGGCGTTGATCCCGGTGCCCACGGCAGTGCCACCCTGGGCCAGGGCCTGCAGGCACGGCAGGGTCGCTTCGATATGCGCCTTGGCGCCATTGATCTGGGCCGCCCAGCCATCGAGCACCTGGCTCATGCGCACCGGCATGGCATCCATCAGGTGGGTACGGCCAGTCTTCACGTACTGATGCACTTGCACCGACTTGGCCTCGATCACCTGAACCAGGTGAGCCAGGGCGGGCAGCAACTGCTCATGCAGCGCCAGTGCAGCGCTGACGTGAATGGTGGTCGGGATGATGTCGTTGCTGCTCTGGCCGCAGTTGACATGGTCGTTGGCATTGACCGGCTCACCGAGCAGGCGGCTGGCCAGCGTGGCGATCACCTCGTTGGCATTCATGTTCGAGCTGGTGCCGGAGCCGGTCTGGTACACGTCCACCGGGAAGTGCTGGATGAAGTCTTCGGCGAGCAGTTGCTCGACCGCCTTGACGATGGCTTGGCCCTGGGCGGCAGAAATCTGCTCCAGCTCGATGTTGGCCTTGGCGGCAGCCGCCTTGGCCAACAGCAGGGCACGAATGAACTGGGCCGGCATACGCTGGCCGCTGATCGGGAAGTTGTCGACCGCGCGCTGGGTCTGGGCGCCATACAGGGCCTGGGCCGGCACCTGCAATTCACCCATGCTGTCACGCTCGATACGGGTATCACTCATCATCAGATCCTTGCATCAGTTCATCGGGGGAAATGGACGGCAGCAACCGGCAGTTGGCCAGTTGCAGGGCGTAGGGTTGCCAGCGCTGGTTCTGTTCGCGGCGGTCGAGCTTGCGCAGCTCAAGCAGGGGGCGCCAGGCCTGATCCAGGCACTGGCAACGCCAATGCCATGGCAACATGCGATCGCAGGCGGTATCCAGCAGCAGGCGGAACGAGGTCAGCGCTACGGTCCATGGCGAGGTGTCCGTGCAGCACGCCAGGTAGCGGCCTTCGGCCAGATAGTGCTCGATCAGGCGCGGCTCGTCGGGCTCGAGCGCGCAGCGGATGCGCCGGCTGAGCCAGCGCCAGTTTTCCAGGTAAGGCAATTCGCGCAGGACGGGTTTCATGAACATCATCACCGGAGCTCTTGGGTAATGATATTCATTATTAAATGATAAACGTAATCACTTCAAGCACGGATTGAGCAAATAAAAAACCCGGCGCAGGGCCGGGTTTCGAGGTTATCGCTCAGCGCTTCAGGGTTTCAGCTACCCGCAACGGTCATCCTCTCGATCAACACCGAGCCCGTATGAATATTGCTGCGGGTTTCAAGATCACTGCCAATCGCGACAATCTGCTGGAACATGTCCTTCATGTTGCCGGCAATCGTCACTTCCTGCACCGCATGCTGAATCTCGCCATTCTCGACCCAGAAGCCTGCAGCACCCCGCGAGTAGTCGCCTGTGACCATGTTCAGGCCATGGCCCATCAGCTCGGTCACCAGCAAACCGCGCCCCATGCGGCGGATCAGGGCCGCCTGGTCTTCGATGCCATGGGTGACGTACAGGTTGTGCACACCCCCGGAGTTGGCCGTACTTGGCAAGCCGAGCTTGCGACCGGAATAGGTACCCAGCAGGTAAGACACCAGCTCCCCTTTGTCGACGAACGGCTTGGCATAGGTCGCCAGGCCATCACCGTCGAACGCCGCGCTGCCAAGGGCACGCGGAATATGCGGGCGCTCATCCAGCGTCAGCCAGCTGGGGAACAGCCGCTGGCCAAGGGCACCATCGAGGAACGACGACTTGCGGTACAGGTTGCCACCCGAGATGGCCGACAGAAAGCTGCCGAACAGGCCACCGGCCAGCTCGGCGGAGAACAGCACCGGCACTTCGCATGTCTTGACCGGACGCGCACCGAGCCGGCTGGCTGCGCGCTGTGCAGCGCGCTGGCCAATGCTGCGCGGGTCGGCCAACAGGTGGCCCTGGCGGTTGACGTCGTACCAGTAATCACGCTGCATCTGGCCTTCACCTTCAGCGATCATCACGCAGCTCAGGCTGTGCCGGGTCGATGCGTAACCGCCGATGAAGCCATGGCTGTTGCCATAGACACGGCAGCCCTGGTGGGTATTGAGGGTGGTGCCATCGGCGTTGAGAATGCGCGGATCAGCGTCGAATGCCGCCGCCTCGCAGGCCAGGGCCATCTCGATGGCTTTCTCGGGCTCCAGATCCCAGTCATGGTAAAGGTCCAGGTCCGGAATCTCGCGCGCCATCAATGCCGCATCAGCCAGCCCCGAGCAATCGTCTTCGGAGGTGTGCCTGGCAATGGCCAGGGCGGCGGCAACGGTTTCGCGAATGGCCTCAGGGCCACTGGCCGAGGTGCTGGCCGAGCCCTTGCGCTGGCCGACATAGAGGGTGATGCCAAAGCCCTGGTCGCGGTTGAACTCTACCGTCTCGACCTCACGCTGGCGCACCGTGGTGGACAAGCCCTGCTCCAGCGATACCGCCACTTCACAGGCGCTGGCACCCTGCCGGCGCGCCTCGGCGATGATCGCTTCGACCTGCTCCTGCAATGCTGGCAGGTCCTTGGGGCCTACGCTCTGGACTGCACTCATGGTTTTCTCCACTCAAATTCTGCATTCGGCGAGGGTCATTCTACGACCGGGCCGGACAAGCGGCCCCCGGGTGGTTATCATGGCGGCAATTTCTATGCCTTCTACGAAAAGTGCCTGCGCGGCGACTTTTCATACAACTCAAGCGGACTGCGCACCATGGTTGATTCATACGACGACGCCTTCGACGGCGAAAAAAGCAAAACCCAGATCAAGCGCGAGTTGCATGCGCTGGTCGAACTCGGCGAACGCCTGACTACGGTCAAGGCCGATACCCTGGCGCGCCTGCCGTTGACCGATGAGCTGCGCAAAGCCTTGGCCGAAGCCTGCAAGCACACCGCTCATGGCGCACGCAAACGGCATATGTCGTTCGTCGGCAAACTGATGCGCGACCAGGACCTGGACGCCATCCACGCGGTGCTCGAGCAGATCGACAGCTCCAGCCGCCAGTACAACGAACGCTTCCACAACCTGGAGCGCTGGCGGGACCGCCTGATCGACGGTAATGACGAGGACCTTGAACGCTTCGTCAACGAATACCCCGACACCGACCGTCAGCAGCTGCGTTCGCTTATCCGTCATGCCCAGCACGAGAAGGCGCGTAACAAGCCGCCTGCCGCTGCGCGCAAGGTCTTCAAATACATCCGCGACCTCGACGAACTGCAGCGCGGCCTGCGCTGATCCCCGCCACCTGGGGCTGCCCTGCAGCCCCGGGGCATGCATCACGCGCCGGTACCACCGACGGTGATCGCGTCCAGCTTCAAGGTTGGCTGGCCTACCCCTACCGGCACCGATTGCCCATCCTTGCCGCACGTCCCCACGCCGCTGTCCAACGCAAGGTCGTTACCGACCATCGACACTCGGCTCATGGCCTCGGGCCCGTTGCCGATCAGTGTCGCGCCTTTGACCGGTGCGGTGATCTTGCCGTCTTCGATCAGATAGGCTTCGCTGGTCGAGAACACGAACTTGCCGCTGGTGATGTCCACCTGGCCACCGCCCAGGTTGGCGCAATAGATCCCTTTCTTCACCGAAGCGATGATTTCCTGTGGGTCGCTTTCGCCGGCACGCATGTAGGTGTTGGTCATGCGCGGCATCGGCAGGTGGGCATAGGATTCGCGGCGGCCGTTACCGGTCACGGCCATCCCCATCAGGCGTGCATTGAGTTTGTCTTGCATGTAGCCCTTGAGCACGCCGTTCTCGATCAGCGTCGTGCATTCGGTCGGCGTGCCCTCGTCGTCGACGCTCAGCGAGCCGCGACGGCCCTCGAGGGTGCCATCGTCTACGATAGTGCACAGGCTCGAAGCCACCTTCTCGCCGATCCGGCCACTGAACGCCGAGCTGCCCTTACGGTTGAAATCGCCTTCCAGGCCGTGGCCGACCGCTTCGTGCAACAGCACACCCGACCAGCCGGAACCCAACACCACCGGCAAGGTGCCCGCTGGCGCAGGAATGGCCTCCAGGTTCACCAGGGCCTGGCGCAGCGCCTCACGGGCATAACCCATAACCCGTTCCTCGGTGAAGAAGCGGTAGTCGGTACGCCCGCCGCCGCCCTGCCCGCCCCGTTCACGCCGACCATTGTGCTCGACGATGACACTGACGTTGAAGCGCACCAGCGGCCGCACGTCAGCGGCCAGGCTGCCGTCGGCCGCAGCGATCAGAATGCGCTCCCACACCCCGGCCATGCTCACGCTGACCTGCTGGATACGCGGGTCGAGCGCCCGCGTGGCGGCATCGACACGTTTGAGCAGCTCGACCTTTTCAGCACGGCTCAGCACGTCCAGCGGGTTATCCGGGGCATACAGGGCCGTCACGTCCTGGCTGCGGAACGCCTGAACGGTGCCGTTCTGCCCGGCGCGGGAAATCGACCGCGCCGCCCGGGCTGCCGAAGTCAGAGCCTCGAGGTTGATCGCGTTGCTGTAGGCGAAACCGGTTTTCTCACCCGACTGGGCACGCACGCCCACGCCTTGGTCAAGGTTGAAGCTGCCCTCTTTGACAATGCCGTCCTCCAGCGCCCAGGTTTCCGAGATCTGGCCCTGGAAGTACAGGTCGGCGGCGTCGATGCCCGGCCCGGCCAACTCGCCCAGTACAGCCTGCAGGCTGTCCAGGGTCAATCCGCCTGGGGCCAGGAGCTGCTCGCTGACGGTGGATAACATCTGGCTCATAGTCACTCCGAGGTGTGCGCAGGCCGCAAGGCGTCCTGCGAAAAAAAGCGCCGGTGCAAAGCGACCGGCATACGCGCCCGAATGGACGCTTGTTCATCACTGTCGCGCTCGGCAAGCAATACCGCTTCGCCTTGCGCCTGTTCGGCGACGATCCGCCCCCAGGGGTCGACGATCGCCGCGTGCCCATGGGTCTCCCGTGGGCCTGGATGGGTGCCGCCCTGGGCTGCGGCCAGCACATAGCACTGTGTTTCGATGGCCCGGGCACGAATCAGCACTTCCCAGTGCGCCGCGCCTGTGACCGCCGTGAACGCCGCAGGTGCCGTAATCAGTTGCGCGCCGGCACTGCGCAGCGCGCTGTAAAGTTCCGGAAAACGAAGGTCGTAGCAGACGCTCAAACCCAGGCGCCCTACCGGCGTGTCGGCCACCACGACTTGCGCGCCATGGGCGTAGTCGTCGGACTCACGGTAACGGCCACGGGTATCGGCCACGTCCACGTCGAACAGGTGCAGCTTGTCGTAGCGCGCCACCACCTCGCCATGCTCATCGACCAGAAGCGAGCAGGCATGCGCCTTGGCATCAGGCTGATCGGCAGGTGGCAGCGGCAAGGTGCCGGCAACAATCCATAATCTGAGGTCGCGGGCGGTGCGTTTCAACCAGGGCAGTATCGGCCCCTCACCCAAAGCCTCGGCCCGGCCGATCGCAGCGGCATCCCTGCGCCCCATGGCGGCAAAATTTTCTGGCAGCACCGCCAGCCTCGCGCCGCCGAATGCCGCCTGTTCCAGCAAGGCACCCGCACGCTGCAAGTTGGCCAACACATCGTCCTGGCTGACCATCTGGATGACCGCTACTTTCATCGGCACTCCTGGCACTACTTGTTGAACGGTTTCACAAAGGTGATTCTAGGCTCTTTCCACGGCCCTTCGATGCGATAGTGCACGCTGGCGAAGCGCGATACGCGATCACCGATCAGCTGGTCGACCAGGAACAGCGCCCCACCGACCGCCGGTGCGCCTACGATCAGCGCGGCCAGGGGCAGGTTGTTGGTCACTGGCAGGGAGACCTGAAGGTTGGCGTCCACCCGGTCGCGAACGAGGTCCAGCGTACCGTCGAGCTCGAAGTTGCTCGAAGGCCCGGTCACGCTGATCGGCTCGCGGGTCACGTAGACGCCGTCACTGGCTACCAGCAAGCCTTTTACCCGATCATAGGCCAGGCCCTTTTCAAACAGGTCGGAGAAGTCCAGGCGCAGACGCCGGCCGATGGAGTTGAAGTTGAGCAGGCCAAACACCCGCAAGGCTTGAGCGCCGCCCTCCACTTCCACGAACTGCCCTGTGCGCAATGCCGCATCCATGCTGCCCGAGAAGCGCTTGAGGCCAACCCAGGCTGGCGAGCCGGGCCAGCGGCCATCCACATCCAGACGAAAGTCGCGACTGGTCACGGTAGGCGCGAAGCCCCAGGCCTTGAGCACGTCGGCCAGGTTCTTGCCATCCAGGCGGCCCTTGTACCAGCTGCTGGTGGCACCGCTGTCACCTTCCCAGCCGCCGCGGCCGTCGATGTGCAGGCCTTTGAAGACCAGGTCGATATCCTGAGCGGATACGCCTCGGGCGGTCGGGCGCAACTTCAGCGCCAGGTTGCCATACAGGTCATCGCCGCGGTACAGCTTGTCGATGGTCAGGTCCAGTGCCGGTACCTTGCGTGGATCGAACGAGGCCAGCGGATCCGGGCCTTCCTCGGCCTGTGCTTGGACCGGGTCCGCTGCTGGCAGGCGCAAGGTCTGCAGGCGCACGGTCATCGGTGCGCCCTTGGCATCGGGTAACCGTGCATTGCCGATGACTTCCTTGCTATCCAGGCGCAGATCCCACGCAGGGCCGCCCCTGGCCAGACGCACGACAGCCTGGTTCAGCTCCATGCCAAGGGCCTTCAACTGGCCGATGCTCAGGTCTACGCTCTGAAGCGTCTGGCGGGCACTGGCGCCTGGGTCGTCGCCACTGATCTGCGTCATCTTGGCCTGCCAGGGCGCCAGGTCCAGGCTCTCGAGCCGCCCCCGTACGCGCAGGCCCTGCTCAGCTGGCACCTGCGCCTGCCCTGCCCCCAGCAGCAGCTCGCCGCGGCCTTGCCCAAGGTTGTTGCTGGGCGCTGCATAGGCAAAGCGGGCAAGGTCGGCATAGGCAGCATCCAGGCGCCGCTCCGGCCCTTGCAGGCTCATGCTGAATCGGCTATCACGAGTCTCTGCTGCGGCCTTGCCGAACGGTGCCGGCAAATCGATCACCAGGCCTTTGAGCGACGAATTCACGCTCAGGCTGTTGTCGCGGCTGCCAAGGTTGAGTTGCAACTGGTAGGGCAGCTCACCAGACGCCGGCAAGGGCTGCTTGAACTGCAGCCAGTCGGTCAAGGCCGCAAGCGCCACCTGGCCATTCGCGCTGATACGCGTCTGCATCTGCCCAGGCTGGCCCTCGGCGGTGATCTGCGCGGTCACCGGTTTGCCAAAAGCCTGCAGGGCGATGTTCTTCCCACTCAGGCCCTTGTCGAGGTCGAAACTGAAGTCGCCCTTGAGTCGGCTCAGCTCCAGGGTCGGCGGCGCAACCTTCAGGCGTGCATCGGCGGTGGCAAAGTCGACCTGTACCTTCGGGCGTTGCCCGTGGGCCAAGGGGATGTCGAGCTTGAGCTTGCCCTTGAGCGGCCCCTCGCCCTCCCATCCTGCGAACATTTCGCCGGTGCCGATGGGCGCCTCTTTGAGAATCCTCAGACCATCGCCGAGGCTACCGTCGAACTTGCCATCAAGGTACAGGTGGCTGTGCTCGTCGCCCTCGACATGGGGAATGTTGACACTGACGTCGCTTACCTGTGTGTCGAGCAACCGGCCTTGATTGGCCTTGATGCGCACGCCACTGTCCTCGATCAGCACATCGCCAGCGACGTTCTGCACCTGTGGCCAGCCAGGCTGGAAGTCCAGCGCAGCGTCGTGCACCTTGAAGAACAGACTGATACTGCGCGATTCGGGGCTGGCACCGTGGTTCAGCGAACCTTGGTACTGGAAGTAGCCTTCATCGACGCTGCCCTTGACGATGGCACTGCGCAGCCATTCATCGAGCGCCGGGCTGAGCACCTCAGGCAGGTATTTGGCAGTGTAGCGCCCATCGCCTTCGGTCAGGCCGACGCGCAGGTCCATATAGCTCTCGCTGCCTTCTTCAAACAGCAGGCGAATCAGGAAATCCCCGGCGATCTTGCCCTCCTCACCCAGCACTTTCAGGTAGGGCGCAGCCAGGGTGAATCCTGCTTTGTCGAGGGTGTAGGTCAGGCGGGCGTTGGCTTTCTGATAATGCCAAGGTTTGGCGAAGATCGGATAAAGATGCAACATGAAGGCCTCGGTATCCAGGCGTAGTTCGCCATGGCCGAGGTCTCCACTGATGCTCCCGCTGACGTTACCGGCAGCCGGTGCGCCGTGGTAGGCGTCAAAGCCCACTTTTTCCAGATTGGCAGCGAATTGAAGCCGTTGATCACCGTCGGCCTTGGGCCGCACGTCCAGGCGCAGATTGCGCACGGCACCGGTCACCTTAAGCCCATCGACTACCGTCATGAGCTTTTCCGGCAGCGGCGCCAGTGCATCTATCAAAGGCGTCAGCGGCGTAAGATCAAGGCGATCCGCCTGCACCTGCCAGGTTTCTCCGGCAGGCTCCTCGCCTGCCCGCTGACGCAGCTGCAGCTTCGACTCCCAGCGGGTCTTGCCAAGGTCGGCTGCCAGTGAATCGACCACCACATCGAACCCCTGCGCGTTGCGCTGGAACCAGGCCGACACCGCCAGGTTATCCAGTGTCACCGCCTGGCGCTCGGCATAGCCACCGCGCAACTGAGGGGCATTGAGCCGGACCACTGCCTGCTGCAACCGGCCCTCACCCCAGTCAACCCAGAACTCACCACCGGCGCGCAAGGCCTGGGCTTGCCACTGGCCGAGCAGACTTGGCGGCAGCCAACGCGCCCAGTCGCTCTGCGGCAGGCTCAGGTAAGCCTCTGCCTTACCGTCGCGCCAGGCCTTGGCATTTACCCGGCTGCGAAGGTTCAGTGCCAACGGCTGGCCGTCAGGCAGGGTCGCACGCAGGTCCAGCGCCTGGCGTGAAGCGCCGGCCTGCAGGCCAAGGCTGACATAGGTAAGCGTCAACGGGTCACGCTGCCAGGGCTGCAGGGTGACTTGGCTGTCGAATGCATCGATACGGCCCAACTGCTGCAAACGCTGCAACACTTCGGCCGGGTCCAGCGGCGCATCATCCTTTTTCGGTAAGCCTTCCAGCGCCCAAACGCCCTGCTCGTTCTCACGCAGGATCAGTTGCAGGCCCGCCAGCTGGACACGCGCCAGGCGTACTTCGCGTGCAGTGAGGCTGGCCCACAGGTCGGGCACCAGCTTGACGTCATCCAGACGCAACGCCGAAGCCCCCTCGCCCAACTGCAGGTCGCGCACTTGCAGCACCGGCGCCAGGCCACTCCAGCGCCCTTCCAGGCTGCCCACATGCACCGGCATCCCCAACGCCTGCTCGGCCTTGCTTTCGAGGTCGGCGCGGTATTCGGCCACCAGTGGCACCAGGTACCGGCCGAGGCTGACGTAGAGCGCCACCAACACCGCCAGCAGGGCGCAGATGCCCAGCCCCCAACGGGTCAAGGCGACAAGAACGCGGGTCAGACGTCCCATGGCCATGGCCCTCCAGGTCGTTTATCCATGATGGCTCGAAGCAGCGGTTTTGCCAGCCCGGGCACCCTGGACTGGGTATCAGAACGCCTCAGAGCAGCACCACATCGTATTGTTCCTGCGAGTACATCGACTCGACCTGGAAGCGAATGGTTCGACCGATGAAGGTTTCCAGCTCGGCCACGTTGCCGGATTCTTCGTCGAGCAGGCGGTCGACCACTTTCTGGTTGGCCAACACCCGATAGCCTTCTGCCTGATAGGCGCGGGCTTCACGAAGAATCTCGCGGAAAATTTCGTAACAGATAGTTTCTGGGGTTTTCAGCTTGCCACGCCCCTGGCAGGCGGAGCAGGGTTCGCACAGCACCTGCTCCAGGCTCTCGCGCGTGCGCTTGCGGGTCATCTGCACCAGGCCCAGCTCGGTGATGCCGATGATGTTGGTCTTGGCATGATCACGTTCGAGCTGCTTTTCCAGCGTACGCAGCACCTGCCGTTGATGGTCCTCATCCTCCATGTCGATGAAGTCTATGATGATGATCCCGCCAATGTTGCGCAGGCGCAGTTGCCGGGCGATTGCCGTGGCCGCTTCCAGGTTGGTCTTGAAGATGGTTTCTTCAAGGTTGCGGTGGCCGACGAAGGCGCCGGTGTTCACATCGATGGTAGTCATTGCCTCGGCCGGGTCGACCACAAGATAGCCGCCGGACTTGAGCGGCACCTTGCGATCGAGTGCGCGCTGGATTTCGTCCTCTACGCCATACAGGTCGAAAATCGGCCGCTCGCCCGGGTAGTGCTCCAGGCGGTCGGCGATCTCCGGCATCAGTTCGGCAACGAACTGTGTGGTCTTCTGGAAGGTTTCCCGGGAGTCGATGCGGATCTTCTCGATCTTCGGGTTGACCAGGTCGCGCAGTGTGCGCAAGGCCAGGCCAAGATCCTCGTAGATGACCGTCGGGGCGCCGCAGGTCTGGATCTGGCTGCCAATCTGCTCCCACAGGCGGCGCAGGTAGCGGATGTCCTGCAGGATCTCTTCGGCCCGCGCGCCCTCGGCGGCCGTGCGCAGGATGAAACCGCCGGCGTTCTTGATGTCTTCGCTGTCCATGCAGTCACTGACCACCTGTTTGAGGCGATCACGTTCGGCTTCGTCCTCGATCTTCAGCGAAATGCCGACATGGCTGCTACGCGGCATGTACACCAGGTAACGCGACGGTATCGACAGCTGAGTGGTCAGCCGTGCGCCTTTGCTGCCGATGGGGTCTTTGGTCACCTGCACCACCAGGGCCTGGCCCTCGTGTACCAGTGCGGTGATGGTCTCCACGGCAGAACCTTCGCGCTGGGAAATCTCCGAGGCATGGATGAACGCGGCGCGCTCCAGGCCGATATCGACGAACGCGGCCTGCATGCCGGGCAGCACCCGTACGACTTTGCCCTTGTAGATATTACCGACGATGCCGCGACGCTGGGTGCGCTCGACGTGCACTTCCTGCAGCACCCCGTTTTCCACCACCGCCACACGCGACTCCATCGGGGTGATGTTGATCAGGATCTCTTCACTCATGGCAGGCTCTCGTCAAAGGTCTTCGGTCATCATGGATCGCGGGCGCCGGGCTGGCTACTGCTGCTTTGTTACCTCTGGAGAAAGCGCCGGCACCTGCCAGCAGGCGATACCGAATTGGGCGAGCAGTTCGGCCGTCTCGCTCAGGGGCAGGCCGACCACCGCCGAATAGCTGCCCTGAAGGCCGGTCACGAATACCGCCCCCAAGCCCTGGATGGCATAACCGCCTGCTTTATCCACCGGCTCGCCACTGGCCCAATAGCGCTGTGCTTCTTCCGGGCCGATGGCACGGAAACGCACATTGCTGGTGACACAGACGCTCAGGCAGCACTGGCCATCGCTCAGTGCCACTGCCGTCAACACCTGATGTTCGCGCCCTGCCAGGTCCGCCAGCATGGCCAAGGCATCTTCACGGTTTTCCGGCTTGCCGAGAATTCGCCCGTCGAGCACCACCGCAGTGTCTGCGCCAAGGACTACGGCCGGGCCGGCGAGACTGGCAAGGCCAGCCTCAGCCTTGCTCCTGGCCAGGCGTTCGACGTAAGCCACGGCGCTTTCATCTGGCAGTGCGCTTTCATCGATGGGGGCGCTGATAACGGTGAACGGCACACCGATCTGGGCCAGCAGTTCACGACGACGGGGCGAGCCTGAGGCCAGGTAAAGTGGTTTCATGCAGACATCTCCCTGTCGGTGACGGCGGTGCCGTCAGTTGATATGCAAACGCCGGCGCAGATCACGCAAGGCGAAGCTGATCCACGGCCAGAGCAAGGCACTGATGACTGCCGACCAGACCAGCGCAAGCGTGGGCAGCCGGTTGCCGGTGAGCGCGCTGAGCCACAACTGGACCAGTTGGGCGATACCGAAGATCACCAGGATTACCAGGCTCTGCTGCCACATCGGGAACATGCGCAGACGCTGCTGCAGCGACAGCACCAGGAAGGTGATCAGGGTCAGGACCAGGGCGTTCTGCCCGAGCAACGTGCCATACAGCACATCCTCGGCCAGGCCCAGTACGAACGCAGTGGTCATGCCAACCTTGTTCGGGACCATGAGCGTCCAGAACGATACCAGCATCGCCAGCCACATTGGCCGGAACATCTCGAGAAACGGCGGCATGGGCGAGACGCTGAGTAGCAGGCCAATGGCGAAGGTCAGCCAAATGACCCACCCGTGGTTACGGCGCGTTTTGGCCATCATTGCCTCCGAGGCTGGGCAGGTGCCGCAGGCGCTGCGGCAGGGCTGGCGGGGGCTGCAGCCGGTGCAGCGGCCGGGGCCGGTACTGCACCGGCTGGGGCGGCGGGCGCGGCCGGGGCAGGCGCTGCCGTTGCAGGCGCGCCGGGGGTGGCCTGTTCGCCATTGGTACCAGGCTCTGCGGGGGCGGCTGCGCCCTTGCGGTCTGCCTCTTCCTGGGCCAGCGCCGCATCGGTGGCGCGCTGCTCCGGCGAACGCCGGTCGCTGAACACCAGCAGCATGTAGCGGCTGCGGTTGAGCGCGGCGGTAGGAATGGCACGAACGATTGCGAACGGCTGGCCGGAGTCATGGATCACTTCGTTGACCGTGGCCACCGGGTAGCCGGCCGGGAAGCGCTGGCCCATGCCGGAGCTCACCAGCAAGTCGCCTTCCTTGATGTCGGCCGTGTCGGCGACATGGCGCAGCTCCAGGCGCTCAGGGTTGCCTGTACCGCTGGCAATCGCGCGCAGGCCGTTACGATTGACCTGTACCGGGATGCTATGGGTGGTATCGGTCAGCAGCAGCACCCGTGAGGTGTAGGGCATCAGCTCGACCACCTGGCCCATCAGGCCGCGGGCGTCGAGTACCGGCTGGCCAAGGAACACCCCATCGCGCTCGCCTTTGTTGATCAGGATACGGTGGGTGAACGGGTTGGGGTCGACGCCGATCAGCTCGGCCACCTCGACCTTCTCGTTGACCAGTGCGGAGGAGTTGAGCAACTCGCGCAGGCGCACGTTCTGCTCGGTCAGGGCCGCCAGCTTCTGCAAGCGCCCCTGCAACAGCAGGGCTTCGGTCTTGAGCTTCTCGTTTTCCGCGATCAGTTCGTTACGGCTGCCGAACTGGCCCGCCACACCTTGCCACATCCGCTGAGGCAAGTCGGTGATCCAGTACGATTCCATCAGAACCAGGCCCATCTGACTACGCACGGGCTTGAGCAGGTCAAAGCGTGCATCGACCACCATCAGCGCGACCGAAAGCACCACTAACACGAGCAGGCGAACGCCCAGCGAAGGGCCCTTGGAGAAAAGCGGTTTAATGGGCCGTTCCTCGTGGACGACTCAGGAGGTCATTGGACATGGGACAACGCACCAGCCTGGTTGCGGGTTGACAGAAGCGGCGCCGCAACGGACGCCAGCCCAACGCATACAGGTAGCACTGCGCGCGCCACCTGTAAACCGGGCGCTCGATCACTCGCTGGAGAGCAGGTCCATCGCGTGCTTGTCCATCATCTCCAGGGCGCGACCGCCGCCACGGGCCACACAGGTCAGCGGGTCCTCGGCAACGATCACCGGCAAGCCGGTTTCCTGGGCCAGCAGCTTGTCGAGGTCACGCAGCAGCGCGCCACCACCGGTCAGCACCAGGCCACGCTCGGCGATGTCAGAGGCCAGCTCCGGCGGAGACTGCTCCAGGGCGCTCTTGACGGCCTGAACGATGGTCGCCAGCGACTCCTGCAGGGCTTCGAGCACTTCATTGGAGTTCAGGGTGAAGGCACGTGGCACGCCTTCGGCCAGGTTGCGGCCGCGCACGTCGACTTCACGCACTTCGCCGCCCGGGTAGGCGGTACCGATTTCCTGCTTGATGCGTTCGGCAGTGGATTCGCCGATCAGGCTGCCGTAGTTGCGGCGCACATAGGTGACGATGGCCTCGTCGAAGCGGTCGCCGCCAACGCGGACAGACTCGGCGTAGACCACGCCATTGAGCGAAATCAGGGCGATTTCAGTGGTACCACCACCGATATCGACGACCATCGAACCACGGGCTTCTTCGACCGGCAGGCCGGCACCGATGGCCGCGGCCATGGGTTCTTCGATCAGGAACACTTCACGGGCACCGGCACCCAGAGCCGACTCGCGAATGGCGCGGCGCTCTACCTGGGTCGACTTGCACGGCACGCAGATCAGCACACGAGGGCTTGGCTGCAGGAAGCTGTTCTCGTGAACCTTGTTGATGAAGTACTGCAACATTTTTTCACAAACGCTGAAGTCGGCAATCACGCCGTCCTTCATCGGACGAATGGCAGCAATGTTGCCGGGCGTACGGCCCAGCATGCGTTTGGCTTCGGTACCGACGGCGACGACGCTTTTCTGGTTGCCGTGGGTACGGATGGCAACTACCGAGGGCTCATTCAGGACGATACCGCGCTCACGCACGTAGATAAGGGTGTTGGCAGTACCCAGGTCGATGGAGAGATCGCTGGAAAACATGCCACGCAGTTTCTTGAACATGGGAAAGGGACCCTGGGGAAAGCGTGGGTAAAAAAGTGCGGCAAACTCTAACAATGGCAGGGATTTTGGGCAAGGAGCCAATATGTTAAATTGGTCGTTTTTCCGAGCACGCCAGCAGATGATCGCGGCCGTATGACCGCCAGAATGCCGACATGTTCCTCATCACGGACCTTATTCCGTTCTTTGTTTCCCCTGGAGATACCCATGGCGCTTGAACGCTGCGACGTGGAAAAGATCGCCCATCTGGCCCGTCTGGGCCTGAATGAAGGCGAACTGCCACGCACTACCGATGCACTGAACAGCATTCTCGGGCTGGTCGACCAGATGCAAGCGGTCGACACCACCGGCATCGAACCCCTGGCCCACCCCCTGGAGGCCAGCCAGCGCCTGCGTCCCGACCAGGTCACCGAAAGCAACCAGCGCGATGCCTACCAAGCCATCGCACCGAAGACCGAAAGCGGTCTGTACCTGGTTCCCAAAGTCATCGAGTAAGGGATAGTGCCTGCCATGCATCAATTGACCCTGGCCGAGATCGCCCGCGGGCTCGCCGACAAGTCGTTTTCTTCCGAAGAGCTGACCGACGCCCTGCTGGCGCGCATTCAGCAACTCGACCCGCAACTCAACAGTTTCATCAGCGTCACCGAGGAGCTGGCCCTGAGCCAGGCTCGTGCCGCCGACGCCCGTCGCGCCGCCGGTGAGACCGGCGCACTGCTGGGCGCCCCCATCGCCCACAAAGACCTGTTCTGCACCCACGGCGTACGTACCAGCTGCGGCTCGAAGATGCTCGACAACTTCAAAGCGCCGTACGACGCCACCGTGGTCGCCAAGCTGGCCGAGGCCGGCATGGTCACCCTGGGCAAGACCAACATGGACGAATTCGCCATGGGGTCTGCCAACGAATCCAGCCACTACGGCGCGGTGAAGAACCCCTGGAACCTCGAACACGTGCCTGGCGGCTCGTCCGGTGGCTCCGCTGCGGCCGTGGCCGCCCGCCTGCTGCCGGCGACCACCGGCACCGATACCGGCGGCTCTATCCGACAGCCGGCGGCACTGACCAACCTCACAGGCCTCAAGCCGACGTACGGTCGTGTTTCGCGCTGGGGCATGATCGCCTATGCCTCCAGCCTCGACCAGGGTGGCCCGCTGGCCCGCACTGCTGAAGACTGCGCGCTGCTGCTGCAGGGCATGGCCGGTTTCGACGCCAAGGACTCCACCAGCATCGACGAGCCGGTGCCGGACTACAGCGCCAACCTCAATGCCTCGCTGCAAGGCCTGCGCATCGGCCTGCCAAAAGAATACTTCGGCGCCGGCCTCGACCCGCGCATCGCCGAATTGGTACACGCCAGCGTCAAGGAGCTGGAAAAGCTCGGCGCAGTGGTCAAGGAAATCAGCCTGCCGAACATGCAGCACGCAATCCCTGCGTACTACGTGATCGCGCCGGCCGAAGCCTCTTCCAACCTGTCACGCTTCGACGGTGTGCGCTTCGGCTACCGCTGCGACGCGCCCAAAGACCTGACCGACCTGTACAAGCGCTCCCGTGGCGAAGGCTTCGGTGCCGAAGTGCAGCGCCGCATCATGGTCGGCACCTACGCCCTGTCGGCAGGCTACTACGACGCCTACTACGTCAAGGCGCAGCAGATTCGTCGCCTGATCAAGAACGACTTCATGACCGCCTTCGAAGGCGTCGACCTGATCCTTGGCCCGACCACGCCGAACCCGGCCTGGAAGCTCGGCGCCAAGAGCAGCGACCCGGTCGCGGCATACCTTGAAGACGTCTACACCATCACCGCCAACCTGGCGGGCCTGCCGGGCCTGTCGATGCCAGCCGGCTTCGTCGATGGCCTGCCGGTCGGCGTGCAGCTGCTGGCTCCGTACTTCCAGGAAGGCCGCCTGCTCAATGTCGCGCACCGCTACCAGCAGGTCACCGACTGGCACACCCGCGCCCCCAACGGCTTCTGAGGAATTCACACATGCAATGGGAAGTTGTGATCGGGCTGGAAATCCACACCCAGCTGGCCACCCAGTCGAAGATCTTTTCCGGCAGCGCCACCACCTTCGGCTCCGAGCCGAACACCCAGGCGAGCCTGGTTGACCTTGGCATGCCTGGGGTATTGCCGGTACTGAACCAGGAAGCCGTGCGCATGGCCTGCATGTTCGGCCTGGCGATCGATGCCCAGATCGGCAAGCGCAACGTGTTCGCGCGCAAGAACTACTTCTACCCCGACCTGCCCAAGGGCTACCAGATCAGCCAGATGGACCTGCCGATCGTCGGCAAGGGCCACCTGGACATCGCCCTGGAAGACGGCACCATCAAGCGCATCGGCGTAACCCGCGCGCACCTGGAAGAAGACGCAGGCAAGAGCCTGCACGAAGACTTCAGCGGCTTTACCGGTATCGACCTGAACCGGGCCGGCACGCCGCTGCTGGAAATCGTCTCCGAACCGGACATGCGCAGCGCCAAGGAGGCCGTCGCCTACGTCAAGGCGATCCACGCGCTGGTGCGCTACCTGGGCATCTGCGACGGCAACATGGCCGAAGGTTCGCTGCGCTGCGACTGCAACGTCTCGATCCGGCCCAAGGGCCAGGCCGAGTTCGGTACCCGCTGCGAGATCAAGAACGTCAACTCGTTCCGCTTCATCGAGCGTGCGATCAACAGTGAGATCCAGCGCCAGATCGACCTGATCGAAGATGGCGGCAAGGTGGTTCAGGAAACCCGGCTGTACGACCCGAACAAGGACGAGACCCGCTCCATGCGCAGCAAGGAGGAAGCCAACGACTACCGTTACTTCCCCGACCCGGACCTGCTGCCGGTGGTGATCGAGGACAGCTTCCTCGAGACCATCCGTGCCGGCTTGCCGGAGCTGCCACCGCAGAAGGTAGAGCGCTTCCAGAGCCAGTATGGCCTGTCGGCCTACGACGCCAACGTGCTGGCCTCCAGCCGTGAACAGGCAGACTACTTCGAGCAGGTGGTGAAGATTGGCGGTGACGCCAAACTGGCAGCCAACTGGGTCATGGTCGAACTGGGCAGCCTGCTGAACAAGCTGGGCATCGAGATCGACCAGGCACCGGTCAGCGCCGAGCAACTCGGTGGCATGCTGCTGCGCATCCGCGACAACACCATCAGCGGCAAGATCGCCAAGACCGTGTTCGAGGCCATGGCCGCCGGTGAAGGCGATGCCGACAGCATCATCGAGAGCAAAGGGCTGAAACAGGTCACCGACACCGGCGCGATCGACAAGATGCTCGACGAAGTGCTTGCCGCCAACGCCGAGCAGGTCGAACAGTACCGCGCTGCCGACGAAGCCAAGCGCGGCAAGATGTTCGGCTTCTTCGTCGGCCAGGCGATGAAGGCCTCCAAGGGCAAGGCCAACCCGGGGCAAGTGAACCAATTGCTCAAGGCCAAGCTCGAAGGGTGAGCTGAAACCAGCGGCGAGGGCTTTGCCCTCGATCGCCGACAAGCCGGCGCCCACCTGTTCAACGCCGCCCCATGGGACGGCGTCTTGCCTGTGGAAGCCGGCTTGCCGGCGACGGGCCGCACAGCGGCCCCACTGGCAGCACCGGAGCTCCTGATTTGCTAAAACGATCCCTCGGCACCCTGGCCCTGTTTTCCCTGTTGGCCGGCTGCGCCAGCCACGACATCGATCCCCGAGGCTACAACCAGACCGGCACCGCCTCCTATTACGGCGCCCGCCACCACGGCAAACGCACCGCCAGCGGCGAAGCCTTCAACCAGCATGGCTTGACCGCCGCGCATCGCAGCCTGCCCTTCGGCAGCCGGGTATTGGTCACCAACCTCGCCAACCAACGCAGCGTGGTGGTCCGCATCAATGATCGCGGCCCGCACACGCGCGGCCGGCTCATCGACCTGTCGCGCGCTGCAGCAGAAAAAATCGGCATGATCCGTAGCGGAACGGCGCGCGTGCGGGTACAAGGTCTAAGCGACTGACGCAACGGAGTTACAACCATTTTCGACCTGGCCACCCTCCCCACCTTCAGCCTCCTGCAACTGGGCATCGCCTTGCTGTTGCTGGTGGCCGGCGCCGAACTCCTGGTGCGTGCCGCCCTTCGCCTGGCCCAGCGCGTGCACGTACGCCCGCTGATCATCGGCCTGAGCCTGGTGGCATTCGGCAGTACCGCGCCACAGCTGACCGTCAGCCTGCAGGCCGCCTATCAGGGCGCGCCCGATGTCGCCGTGGGCAGCGTGATCGGCAGTAATATCTTCAATGTTCTGGTGATTCTTGGCCTGGCGGCTTTGATCATCCCGCTCCGCGTCTCGCGCCAACTGGTGCGCCTGGACATCCCCCTGATGATCGTCGCCAGCGTACTGGTCTACGCGCTGGCCGCGAACGGCCACCTGGGGCGGGTGGAAGGGTTGGTGCTGCTCTCGGGCCTGGTGGGCTATCTGGTCATGCTCTGGCACCAGTCGCGCCACTATGCCCGCACCTACCCGGCACCACGTGCGCTGGCCAGCAGCGCCGGGCGCTTCTGGACCGGTACGCTGCTGCAAGTGGCGTTCGGCTTCGGCCTGCTCAGCCTGGCCGGCCACTTGCTACTGGAAGCGGCGGTCGACGTCGCGACGGACCTCGGTTTGTCTGAACGCATCATCGGCCTAACCGTTGTCGCGGTGTGCACGTCCCTGCCCGAGCTGGCTGCGGCGCTGATTGCCGCCCTGCGAGGAGAACGGGAGATCGCTGTGGGCACGGTGATCGGCAGCAACCTGTTCAACCTGCTGGCAGTGCTCGGCCTGACCGCACTGACCGCACCCGAGCCGCTGACCATATCGCCAAACGCACTGGGCTTCGACCTTCCGGTGATGCTCGGCGTCGCGGCGCTGAGCCTGCCGGTGTTCTACTCCGGGTACCGGATTACCCGCGCCGAAGGGTTGGTATTCCTTTGCCTGTACCTTGCCTACGGGCTGCACGTGGTGGCGTTCACCACCGGCATGCCGCTGGCCGGCCGCCTGGAACGGCTGATGCTGTTCTATGTATTGCCAGTGCTTGGCCTGGTGCTGCTGTACACCACTGTAAGGGCATGGCAGCGACAGCACTAATGGCGGCAAGGTCGTGGCGCGGCGAAGGGCATGTTGCGGGTAGCGCGCCTGGCCACCCACGACAGGCCCCATGACTCAAGCCTGCCGAGCTTTCTTCAAGCGGAACGCCACCCACAGCAGCGCAATCCAGCCGGGGATCAGCATCACTGAAATACGGATCGGCGGGGTCAGGTACATCACCACCAGAATCAGCACGATGAATGCCAGGCACAGGTAGTTGGTGAACGGGTGCCCCCAGCTTTGATAGAACGGGGTAATACCTGCCGCCAGCTTGGCCTTGCGGAACTTCAGGTGGGTGATGCTGATGCTCGCCCAGTTGATCACCAAGGCCGAGACCGCCAGCGCCATCAGCAGGCCGAATGCCTCACCGGGCATCAGGTAGTTGATCACCACGCACATGCCCGTAGCGAATGCCGACACGCCCAACGCAGTCAATGGCACGCCGCTGCGGCTGACCTTGAGCAGCTGGCGTGGTGCATCGCCCTGGCTCGCCAGGCCGAACAACATGCGGCTGTTGGCGTACACGCAACTGTTGTAGACCGACAGCGCAGCCGTGAGCACCACGATATTGAGGATGGTCGCCACCAGATCGCTGTCCAGTTCGTGGAAGATCATCACGAACGGGCTGCCACCCTGAACGACCTTCTGCCACGGGTACAGCGACAACAGCACGGCCAGCGCGCCGATGTAGAAAATCAGGATGCGGTAAACCACCTGGTTGGTAGCCTTGGGAATGCTCTGGCGCGGGTTGTCCGCTTCGGCGGCCGTGATACCCACCAGCTCCAGGCCACCAAAGGAGAACATGATCACCGCCAGGGCCATCACCAGCCCGGTGACGCCATTGGGGAAGAACCCACCGTATTGCCACAGGTTGGCCACACTGGCGTCCGGGCCGCCATGACCGCTGCTCAGCAGCCAGGCGCCGAAGCCGATCATGCTGACGATGGCCACTACCTTGACCAGCGCGAACCAGAACTCCATCTCACCATAGACCTTCACCTGGGTCAGGTTGATGAGGTTGATCACCACGAAGAAGATCGCCGCCGTGGCCCAGGTCGGAAACTCCGGCCACCAGTACTGCACGTAGATGCCCACGGCGGTAAGCTCGGCCATGCCCACGAGCACATAGACCACCCAGTAGTTCCAGCCCGAGACGAAGCCTGCGAACTCACTCCAGTACTGGTGTGCGAAGTGGCTGAAACTGCCGGCTACCGGCTCTTCGACCACCATTTCGCCCAACTGGCGCATGATGAAGAAAGCCATCAGGCCAGCGATGGCATAGCCCAGCAAAACGGAGGGGCCCGCCAGCTGGATGGTCTGGGCGATGCCCAGGAACAACCCGGTACCGATGGCACCCCCCAGCGCGATCAGCTGGATATGGCGATTCTTCAGCCCGCGCTGCAACCGCTCGGGCGTGCTCTGGTCTTGCATGAAGTGTCCTTAAGCTCAGTGAGGCAGTGTTTTTGTGATGTATGCAGTCAAGGATCTAGATCCATCCGCCCCACTGCAAGATGAAAATACCAATATTGGTGGTGATCGCCGCCATTAGCGTAGTAATCACGATGATCGAGGCCGCCAGTTCGTGGTTGCCGTTGGCTGCCCGTGCCATGACATAACTGGCCGCCGCCGTTGGGCTGCCGATGTACAAGAACAGAATGCCCAACTCGGCCCCGCGAAAACCGCAGAGCCAGGCACCGAGCGTGCCGAACAGCGGCAACCAGAGCATCTTCACCAGGCTGACGTCGATGGCCAGCTTGCCACTGTCGCGCAGGGCGTTGAGCGACAAGGTGCCACCGATACAGATCAGCGCCAGCGGCAGGGTCATCTGCGCGAGGTAGTCACCCGAGGTGAGTAACCAGTTGGGCAGCGGTACCTGGCCGTAGGCCATGGGCGTGGCCAGCAGCACGCTGATGATCAGCGGGTTGCTGATAATGCTCTTGCAGATGCTCCACGGGTCGGATTTCAGGTCCGGGCTGTATACCGCCAGCACCACGGCTGAAAGTGAGTTGTACAGCAGGATCACCAGGCCGGCGAGCACTGCCCCCAGGGAGATACCGTAGTCCCCGTAAAGGCTCGCGGCCAGGGCCAGGCCGATTACGCCATTGTTGCCGCGGAACGCCCCCTGGGTGTAGATGCCGCGGTCGGCCAGCGGGCTGCGCCAGATGGCCAAGCCCCAGGCCACGGCGAAACCGACCAGGGTGGCAGCGACGAAATAGAGGATGACCCCTGGTTTGACCGCCGCTGCCAGGTCGGCATGGTAGATGCCGAGGAACAGCAGCGCAGGCATGCAGACGTTGAACACCAGTTGCGAGGCAACACGGTTGAAATTGTCGTCGATCAGGTGAATGCGTTTGAGCAGCACGCCCAGGAACAGCATGGCGAAGACGGGCGCCGTGATGTTCAGCGTCTGGATAAGAAGGGCGAGCATGCGCTAGCGATCCTGAAGAGGTTGCCGTTAGGGGGCTAATGATACGCCAACAGGCCAGGAGTTGCGGGGATCAGCTGCAATATAAAGAAATTTCTGCAAGGCCCTATCGCCGGCAAGCCGGCCCACCATGGACTGCCCCCAGGAAGTTGAACACCAATCCACTAGCTTGGGGCAGCTCACTGTGTTGAAGCCTGCGCCCGCACCTGGGGGAGCAGGCTTGCCGGCGATAGGGCCAGCACTGCCAGGAATAAGCTCAGCGCCGCACAGGCCGCTTCTGCAGTTTGCGCTGCAATGTGCGCCGGTGCATGCCCAGCGCCCGCGCGGTCGCGGAGATATTGCCCTCGTGCTCGCTGAGCACGCGCTGGATGTGCTCCCACTGCAAGCGGTCCACCGACATGGGGTTTTCCGGCACCAACGTGTCCAGGTCCGTATGCTCCGAGAGCAGTGCGGCCAACACATCATCGGCATCGGCGGGTTTGCACAGGTAGTTGCACGCCCCGCGCTTGACCGCCTCGACCGCCGTGGCAATGCTCGAATAGCCGGTGAGGATCACCACGCGCATTTCAGGGTCCAGTTCCAGCAGCTTTGGCAGCAGTACCAGGCCGGAGTCGCCTTCCATCTTCAAGTCCAGCGTGGCGTAGTCCGGCAGGTCGTTCTGCGCCAGGGCCAAGCCTTCCTCGGCGGAGCCTGCAGTGCTCACACGGAAACCGCGTCGGCTCATGGCACGGGCCATGACCCGCGTGAAGGTGGCATCGTCATCCACCAGCAGCAGGTGCGGCAGCTCTTCGCTTTCGACCTGGTTTTCTTCGCTCATCATTCATCTCCTCGCTTGCCATGGGGCAGGCGCAGTTCGGTCAGGGTGCCACCCTGCTCATGACTATAGAGTTTCACCGAACCGCCCGCACGGGTCACGCTGGCTTTGCTCAAGAACAGGCCCAGGCCGAAGCCTTTGCCTTTGGTGGTAATGAAGGGTTTGCCGATCGCTTCGGCAATGGCCGGCGGCACGCCGGGGCCATGGTCGCGGATGCTGATGACGATATCCTGGGCGTCCCAGTCCAGGCGCACCTCCAGATCGTCAGGGCACGCATCGGCGGCATTGTTCAACAAGTTCAGCAGTGCCTGGGTCAGGTCCGGTGGCGGGGTCAGGCGCGGTACCTGGCCATCGCGCAGACGCTGGAAGCGATAGCTGGCTTCGGGGCGCATCAGGTGCCAACGGTTCAGCGCCTCATCCAGCCATTCGGTCACGTCCTGCTCCACCACCGCAAGGCGGCGGTTGGCTTCGGCGGCACGCACCAGCTGCTGCAGGGTTTCCTTGCACAGCTTGACCTGGTCCTGAAGGATCTGCAGGTCTTCCTGCAACAATGGGTCGGCGTGGTCCTGGCGCATTTCGTTGAGCAACACGCTCATGGTCGCAAGCGGCGTGCCCAGCTCATGGGCCGCACCGGCGGCCTGGGTGGCCACGGCCAACAGTTGTTCGTCGCGCAGGCTTTCTTCGCGCCGTTCAGAGCGCAGTTTTTCCTGGCGGCGCAGCTCTTCGGCCATGCGCGCGGCAAAGAAGGTGATCACCGCAGCCGCCAGCGCGATGCTCAACCACATGCCGTAGACCTGCATCTTGTCCCGCGCCATCGGCAGCCCCTCGAGCGGGTAGAACTGGACCAGCAACAGGCTGTAGGCGGTCAGGGCGATACCCGAAAGGATCAGCGAGTAGAGCCAGGGCAAGGTTACGGCGGCGATGGCCAGCGGCACCAGGTAATAGGAAACGAAAGGGTTGGTCGAGCCGCCCGAGTAATACAGCAGCGCGCTGTGGATCAGCAGGTCGCAGGCCAGCTGCAGCGCGTATTCCAGTTCGGTGACCGGCAGCGACAGGCGCAAGCGCAAGGCGGTGAAGGCGCACAGCAGGGACGACAGGGCCAGGGTCGCAGCCAGGGAAAACCACGGCAGCGGCAGCAGTTCGGTCCAGTAGGCGACGCCCACCGAGCCTGCCTGAGCGGCCAGGACCAGAACGCGAATGACAGTCAGGCGCCAGAGGTTCTGGCGGGTAGCGGACAGCGGTTGTGCGGCGGCGAGCATGAGCTCTCCTGATGAGTGCTCCAGGACAATCGGCTGGAGTATACCGAAGCCAGGCGCCGAGCTGCAGCGATGCGGCAAAGCGCCACAGTTTGTCACAGGTTCATGATGGCACTTTTGAACCCACTACACTGATCCCGGTCTCATGGGCCATGCGTGGGATGGATGGCCAGGACCCACGCCTTTCATTGCCAAGGAGTATCACATGCCTAACCCTCGTCGCGGCGCTGCCCTGATCCTTTCCTGCGGCCTGCTTGCCAGCCTGCCGGCGCTGGCGGCTGATGAGCCGCGCTACAACCAGGTATCGCTGCGTGCCGAAGTCAGCAAGGAAGTGCCGCGCGACCTGATGGTCGTGACCCTTTATAGCGAAGCGCAAAACACCGACCCGGGCAAGCTTGCCAAACAGATCACCGAAACCATGAACAAGGCCGTGCAGCAGGCCCGCCAGGTCAAGGACGTGAAGATCAGCCAGGGCAGCCGTAACAGCTACCCGGTCTATGACAGCAAGGGGCAGAAGATCACCGGCTGGCGCGAGCGTGCCGAAGTGCGCCTGGAAAGCGCCGACTTCCCGGCCCTCTCCCAGCTCAGCGCCGACCTGCTGCAGGACCTGAAGATGGGCGGCATGGACTTCTCTATCGCCCCGGCCACGCGCAAGGCCAGCGAAGACGCCTTGCTCAAGGATGCGGTCAACGCCTTCAAGGCGCGCGCGCAACTGGCCACCGAAGCCTTGGGTGGCAAGGGCTATAAGGTGGTCAGCCTGAACCTCAACAGCAGTGGCTACCCACGCCCCTATCTGCGCAGTGCGCCGATGGCCATGAAAGCCATGGGTGCCGACGAAGCAGCACCGGCGCCGGATATCGAGGCAGGTACCAGCGAAGTCAGCATGAACGCTGACGGCCTGATCGAAGTGCAGATGCCTTGATCGAGGCTGGCGATTCACGGGGCGCTTGGCGCCCCAGCAGCACCATTAGAGACATTTCCTACGCACTGAAATAGTGCCTCCTACAAATTCCCTCCCGCGAAACATCCTGCAAAAAGCCATCATTTTGCCCTCGCAAACGTTCAACTTCTCCGAAAGTTATACAAATGCGACATCCATGTACGCTCGTACTACTTTTCTGACGCCAACTATCCTTAGCAGTGTTGCATTGGGAACACCCCCTGCATAAGTATCCGCAGGTCGGCTCACGAGGCCACCTCGAATCAGAAAAATGACAACAATGAGGCCACCATGCTCAAACACGCAGTCATTCCGTTCCTGCTCGGCGCAGGCTTGCTGACCGGCGCTCCGCTCGCCCACGCCGCGTCCAACCTGGTGTTCTGCTCCGAAGGCAGCCCCGCCGGCTTCGACCCGGGGCAATACACCACCGGAACCGACTTCGACGCCTCGGCCGAGACCGTGTTCAACCGCCTGACCCAGTTCGAACGTGGCGGTACCGCTGTCATCCCGGGCCTGGCAACCAAATGGGAAGTGTCCGACGACGGCAAGACCTACACCTTCCACCTGCGCGAAGGGGTCAAATTCCACACCACCGACTACTTCAAGCCAAGCCGCGAATTCAACGCAGACGACGTGCTGTTCACCTTCAACCGCATGCTCGACAAGAACCACCCCTTCCGTAAGGCCTACCCCACTGAATTCCCCTACTTCACCGACATGGGCATGGACAACAACATCGCCAAGGTGGAGAAACTCGATGAACACACCGTCAAGTTCACCCTCAACCAGGTGGACGCCGCGTTCATCCAGAACCTGGCCATGAGCTTCGCCTCCGTGCAGTCGGCCGAGTACGCCGACCAGTTGCTCAAAGAAGGCAAGGCTGCAGACATCAACCAGAAACCGATCGGCACCGGCCCCTTCGTGTTCAGCAAGTACCAGAAAGACGCCCAGATCCGCTTCAAGGGCAACAAGGACTATTGGAAACCAGAAGATGTGAAGATCGACAACCTGATCTTCGCCATCACCACCGACGCCTCGGTGCGCATGCAGAAGCTGAAGAAGAACGAGTGCCAGGTTACCTTGTTCCCACGCCCTGCCGACATCGAGCCGCTCAAGGCCAACGATAAGCTGCAGATGCCGCACCAGGCCGGGTTCAACCTGGGGTACATCGCCTACAACGTGATGGACAAGCTCAAGGGCAGTGACCAACCCAACCCGCTGGCTCAACTGAAGGTGCGCCAGGCACTGGACATGGCCGTCGACAAGCAGAAGATCATCGAGTCGGTGTACCAGGGCGCCGGTCAGCTCGCCGTCAATGCCATGCCGCCGACCCAGTGGTCCTACGACGACAGCATCAAAGACGTACCGTACGACCCGGAAAAGGCCAAGCAACTGCTCAAGGAAGCCGGGATCAAGGAAGGTACCGAAATCAGCCTGTGGGCCATGCCGGTGCAGCGCCCGTACAACCCCAACGCCAAGCTGATGGCCGAGATGCTGCAGGCTGACTGGAGCAAGGTCGGCATCAAGGCGAAAATCGTCAGTTACGAATGGGGCGAGTACATCAAGCGCTCCAAAGGCGGCGAACAAGGCGCCATGCTGATCGGCTGGAGCGGCGACAACGGTGACCCAGACAACTGGCTAGGCACCCTGTATGGCTGCGATGCGGTCGACGGCAACAACTTCTCCAAGTGGTGCTACAAGCCCTACGACGACCTGATCAAGCAGGCCAAGGCCACGCCTGACCAGGCCAAGCGCACCGAGCTGTATCAAAAAGCGCAACATATCCTCAAAGAGCAGGTGCCGATCACGCCGATCGCCCACTCCACGGTCTACCAGCCGATGAGTGCCAAGGTTAAGGACTTCAAGATCAGCCCGTTCGCACTGAACTCCTTCTACGGCGTCAGCGTGGAGAAATAGCGCCGGGCACTCGCAGCACCCTCGCCCACTTCTACTGTTCACACTCACCCCGGCGCTACCCGCGCCGGGGCTGGGGGGCCTGTTGCCGCATTTCGTATCCCGAAGCGGCAAAAACAGACGGAAAAAAGGATTTGCCATGCGCCATACCTCACTGGTTTCCACACTGCTCGCCTTGGGCCTGCTAAGCCAGGCGCCGGCCCTTCAGGCCGCTAACCTGGTGTTCTGCTCCGAGGGCAGCCCGGCTGGGTTCGACACCGCTCAATACACCACTGCCACCGACAACGATGCGGCAGAACCGATCTACAACCGCCTGGTGGAATTCGAACGCGGCGGTACCGCTGTGCACCCCGCTTTGGCAACGAAGTGGGAAGTATCCGATGACGGCCTGCGCTACACCTTCCACCTGCGCGAAGGGGTGAAATTCCACGCCAACAAGGCATTCACACCCAGCCGCGACTTCAACGCCGATGACGTGCTGTTCACCTTCAACCGCATGCTCGACCGCGAGCACCCGTTCCGCCAGGCCTACCCCACCGAGTTCCCCTACTTCGTCAGCATGGGCCTGGACAAGAACATCGCGGGCATCGAAAAGACCGGCCCGATGACCGTGGTGTTCACCCTGAACAAGGTCGATGCCGCTTTCGTGCAGAACCTGGCGATGAGCTTCGCGTCGGTGCTTTCGGCTGAATATGCCGAGTATCTTTTGGCGAGCGGGCGCCCCAGCGACATCAACCAGCAGCCCATCGGCACCGGCCCATTCGTGTTCCAGCGTTACCAGAAGGATTCGCAGATCCGTTTCAAAGGCAACAAGCACTACTGGGCCCCGGATGAGGTGAAGCTCGACAACCTGGTGTTTTCGATCAACACCGACCCCTCGGTGCGCATCCAGAAGCTGCGCCGCGGCGAATGCCAGGTCACCCTGCACCCACGCCCGGCCGACCTGCCAGCACTCAAGCACGACAGCAAGCTGCAGGTGCTGCAACAACCAGGTTTCAACCTCGGCTATATCGCTTACAACACCCAGCACCCACCGTTCGATCGCCTGGAGGTACGCCAGGCCCTGGACATGGCAGTGAACAAGCAAGAGATCCTGCAAGCGGTGTATCAGGAGTCCGGCCAACGCGCAGTCAATGCCATGCCACCGACCCAATGGTCTTACGACGACAGCGTCAAGGACGCCCCCTACGACCCTGAAAAAGCCCGCCAGTTGCTCAAGCAGGCCGGGGTCAAGGAAGGCACCGAAGTCACCCTGTGGGCCATGCCTGTGCAGCGCCCGTACAACCCCAACGCCAAGCTCATGGCCGAGATGCTTCAGGCCGACTGGAGCAAGCTCGGCTTGAAGGTGCGCATCGTCAGTTATGAATGGGGCGAGTACATCAAGCGCATGAAAAGCGGCGAGCACGACATCGCCCTGATCGGCTGGACCGGTGACAACGGCGACCCGGATAACTGGCTGGGCACCCTCTACAGCTGCGATGCCATCGGCAGCAACAACTACTCGCAGTGGTGCGACCCGCAGTACGACAGCCTGGTCAGGCAGGCCAAGCAGGTAACCGACCGTGAGCAGCGCACGGTGCTGTACCAGCAAGCCCAGCAACGCCTCAAACAGCAGGTGCCGATCACCCCGGTGGCGCACTCCACCGTGAACCAGCCGCTGAGCGTCAAGGTGGCCGGGTTCAAGGTCAGCCCCTTTGGCCGCAACGACTTTTCCGGAGTGAGCGTCGATTGAACGCTAGCCCGTAACGGCCCTTTCGCCGGCAAGTCGGCTCCCACACACCTTGCACCAGGCCGGGGATCTCTAGCGATCCCCGTGGGATCCGGCTTGCCGGCTTACGGGCCAGCACTGGCCACACAGCTCCACCCGATTGGCCCGGCAACCCCGGGCAACCCAGGCAACACCGTAACAACCCGGCCCACAAGGCCAGGCAATAACTAAAAGAACAGAAAGGGAGCTTTCAACTTGAGACTATTCACGCTTACCGCACTGGCGTTATCCATCGCCACCTTCAGCGCCGTGGCCCAGGCCGACACCCAAAGCCAGGACTACGTACCGTTCAGCTTCAAAGGCACCAGCGAACAGGATGAGGCCAAAGGTTTCATCGACGGCCAGAGCCTGTCCGGCAATACCCGCAACTGGTACGCCCGCGAACGCGCCACCCGCGCACCGTTGTTCAAGTACTACAAAAGCGACGGCACACGCCACGACAGCCACAGCCGCGACAACTGGCTGCAGGGCACCATCCTCAACTACAGCTCGGGCTTCACCCAAGGCACCGTAGGCTTTGCCGTGGAAGCAGCCGGCTACAACGCCATCGCCCTGGAGCAAGGCCGTGCCGCAGTCGCCGGGCCGAACAACCGTACCCTGACCCATAGCGATGGCGACCCCATCGGGCAGTGGAGCAAGATGGGCCTGGCCAACGTCAAGGCCCGGGTGTCCAACACCACCCTCACCGTCGGCCGCCAGTCGGTGGACACGCCCATGATCGCCTACATCGGCAACCGCGCCCTGCCCTCAAGCTTCCAGGGCGCATTCCTGCACAGTGCCGAGTTCGACAACCTGTCATTCGACCTGGGCACCTTCGACCGCGTCTCGCCGCGTACCGAACAGAGCCTGAGCAAGTTCCGCAGCGAGTATGGCGCCGCTGGCGTGGAAACCGACCGTGCCAGTACCGCGGGGGTCAACTACCAGCCGCTCAAGAGCCTGACCACCAGCCTGTACGCCACCAAGGTCGACGACTTCTGGAACCAGTACTACTTCGGCGCCAGCCACGTGCTGGGCGATAGCGCGGTGCTCAGCCTGACCACCGGCCTGAACTACTACAAGACCGTGGACGCAGGCAGCCAGAAGATGGGCGATATCGACAACGACACCTACAGCCTGTCGTTCGGCCTGACCCACCAGGCCCACACCCTCAGCGCTTCGTGGCAGCAGGTCAACGGTAACGAGTACTTCGACTACCTGCACGAAACCAACGGCATCTACCTGGCCAACTCCCTGCTCTCGGACTTCAACGGCCCGAACGAGAAATCCCTGCAGATTTCCTACGTGCTGAACATGGCGCCGTACGGCGTGCCGGGCCTGAAGTTCAACCTGTACAACGCCCGCGGCTGGGGCATCGATGGCACCCACTACCGCGGCACGGCCTATGACGTGAACGGCCTGGATGGCGAAACCCACTATGAGTGGGGTATCGGCACCAGCTACGCGGTGCAGAGCGGGCCGCTGAAAGACACCAGCATCCGCGCTACCTACACCGCGCATCGCGCCAGCAAGGCACAGGCCGATGGCAGCCTGGACGAGTTGCGCGTGGTGACCACCATTCCGTTCAACATTCTCTGACCACGTGCGCCCAGGCCCGCTTCATCGCGGGCCTGGGCGGCTACGCTGGAATCATTGCAAGCAAGGAGGACACATGACATCGCTACCGCTCCGCGCTGCCCTGGCAGCAGTCATCCTGGGCGCCGCCAGCAACCTGGCGGCCAAACCGCTGGTGGTGTGCACCGAAGCCAGCCCGGAAGGCTTCGACATCGTTCAATACACCACGGCGGTCACTGCCGATGCCTCGGCTGAGACGGTGTTCAACCGCCTGGTCGACTTCAAGCCCGGCACCACCGACATCCAGCCAGCCCTGGCCGAACGCTGGGACATCTCGGCCGATGGCCTGACCTACACCTTCCACCTGCGCCAAGGGGTGAAGTTCCACACCACCGACTACTTCAAGCCTACCCGCGATTTCAATGCCGACGACGTGCTGTGGAGCCTGCGCCGTCAGCTCGACCCCAACCACCCGTGGCACGACAAGACCAGCGTCGGCTACCCGTATTTCGAGAGCATGGCCTTCAAGGACCTGCTCAAATCGGTGGACAAGACCGACGACCACACTGTGGTCATCACCCTGACCCGCCCGCAAGCACCGTTCCTGCGTGACATGGCCATGGCCTTCACCTCGATCTACTCCGCCGAATACGGCGACCAGTTGCTCCAGGCCGGCAAGACCGGCGACCTCAACAGCAAGCCGGTTGGCACGGGCGCGTTCATCTTCCAGCGCTACAACAAGGACGCCCAGGTGCGCTTCAAGGCCAACCCGGACTACTTCCGCGGCAAACCGCCGGCCGACACGCTGATCTTCGCCATCGCCACCGACAACAACGTGCGCCTGCAGAAGCTGCGCGCCAACGAATGCCAGGTGGCCCTGTACCCGAAGCCGGACGACGTGCCATCGATCAAGGCGGACCCCGCGCTGAAGGTCGCCGAGATCGAGGCCCTGGTCACCGGCTACATCGCCATGAACACCGAGCACAAATACCTCAGCGACGTGCGCGTGCGCAAAGCCATCAACATGGCCTTCGACCGCCAGACCCACGTCGACCAGCTGTTCGGCAAGGGCAATGCGCTGGTGGGCGTAAACCCTTACCCACCGACCATGATCGGCTACAACAATGACAACCAGAACCCACCCCGTGACCTGGCCAAGGCCCGTGAGTTGCTCCAGCAAGCCGGCGTGCCGCAAGGCACGGTCATCACCCTGTTCACCCGCAACGGCGGCGGCCCGACCAACCCCAACCCGCGGCTGTCGGCGGAAATGCTCCAGTCCGACCTCGCCAAAATCGGCCTGAAGCTGGACATCCGTGTGATGGAGTGGGCCGAGATGCTGCGCCGTGCGAAAAACGGCGAGGCCGACCTGGTCTCCACTGGCTGGGCCGGTGACAACGGCGACCCGGACAATTTCCTCAGCCCCCTGCTCAGCTGCGAGGCTGCCAAAAGTGGCGAGAACTACGCCCGCTGGTGCAACTCGAAGTTTCAGGACCTGATCACCCGTGCCCGTGAGGTGATCGACAATGACGAGCGTGCCAGGCTCTATGCCGAGGCATTGAAGGTGTACGATGACGATCAGCCCTGGATCAGCATGGCGCACCCGAAGATGTTCACTGCCATGCGTGACAACGTGGAGGGTTATGTGATCAACCCTCTGACCAACAACAACTTCGCCACCACCAAGGTGAAGTAGAACAACAACGACCGCCGGCAACCCACACGGGCACCGGCGGCACCGCCGTACAACGGCTGATGAGGTAACCCTGACAATGTTGAGTTTTATTGCCCGGCGCCTGGGCCTGCTGATACCGACGTTTTTCGGCATCACCTTGCTGACCTTCGCGCTCATACGCCTGATCCCCGGCGACCCGGTGGAAGTGATGATGGGCGAGCGCAGAGTCGACCCCGAAATGCATGCCCAGGCCATGGAGCGCCTGGGCCTGAACAAGCCACTGCCAGCACAGTACCTGGATTACGTGGGCAAGCTCGCCCAGGGGGACCTTGGCGAGTCGCTGCGCACCCGTGAAAGCGTGTGGCGCGAGTTCCTCACCCTGTTCCCCGCCACCCTGGAACTGGCCCTCGCCGCGCTGCTGTTCGCCGGCATCGTCGGCCTGCTGGCCGGCGTGATCGCTGCGCTCAAGCGGGGCTCGCTGTTCGATCATGGGGTCATGGGTATCTCCCTGGCCGGCTATTCGATGCCGATTTTCTGGTGGGGCCTGATCCTGATCATGTTCTTCTCGGTGAGCCTGGGCTGGACGCCGGTCTCCGGGCGTATCGACCTGCTGTACGACATCGAGCCGAAAACTGGCTTCATGCTCATCGAT
Organism: Pseudomonas putida; assembly: GCF_026625125.1. Lineage (NCBI taxonomy): Bacteria > Pseudomonadati > Pseudomonadota > Gammaproteobacteria > Pseudomonadales > Pseudomonadaceae > Pseudomonas > Pseudomonas putida. Next base: position 4,833,858 of record NZ_CP113097.1, read on the forward strand.
ACCCTGCTCAGTGACGAAGAAGGCGCGTTCAAGGATGCGGTGATGCACCTGATCCTGCCAGCCATCGTCCTCGGCACCATCCCCTTGGCGGTGATCGCCCGCATGACCCGCTCGTCCATGCTCGAAGTGCTGCGCGAAGACTACATCCGCACCGCGCGCGCCAAAGGCCTGTCGCCAGCCCGGGTGGTGTTCGTGCACGGCCTGCGCAATGCGCTGATCCCGGTGCTGACCGTGTTCGGCCTGCAGGTGGGCACGCTGCTGGCCGGTGCGGTGCTGACCGAAACCATCTTTTCCTGGCCGGGCATCGGCAAGTGGCTGATCGAAGCCATCGGCGCCCGTGACTATCCCGTGGTCCAGAACGGCATCTTGTTGATCGCCTGCCTGGTGATCCTGGTCAACTTCGTCGTGGACATCCTCTACGGCCTGGCCAACCCACGCATCCGTCATCAGCGCTGAGGCCTTCGTCATGACTAGCCCGATTCCCAATTCCGTGACACCGGCCAGCCCGGTGGACCAAAGCCTGCTCTACCCCTCGCCCTACAAAGAATTCTGGCATGCCTTCTCGCGCAACAAAGGTGCGGTGATGGGCCTGGCCTTCATGTGTGTGGTGGTGTTCTGCGCGCTGTTCGCGCCGTGGGTAGCGCCGCATGACCCGAGCGAACAGTACCGTGACTTCCTGCTGACCCCGCCGGTATGGCTGGAAGGCGGTACCTGGCAATTCATCCTCGGCACCGACGAACTGGGCCGTGACATGCTCTCGCGGCTGATCCAGGGCGCCCGGCTGTCGTTGCTGATCGGCCTGTCGTCGGTGGTGATGTCGCTGATCCCGGGCATTCTGCTGGGCCTGTTTGCCGGCTTCTTCCCGCGCTTGCTCGGCCCGTCGATCATGCGCCTGATGGACGTGATGCTGGCCCTGCCGTCGCTGCTGCTGGCCGTGGCGATCGTCGCCATCCTCGGCCCTGGCCTGATCAACACCGTGATCGCCATCGCCATCGTCTCGCTGCCGTCCTACGTGCGCCTGACCCGTGCTGCCGTGATGGGCGAACTGAACCGCGACTACGTGACCGCCGCGCGCCTGGCTGGCGCAGGGTTGCCACGGCTGATGTTCGTCACCGTGCTGCCCAACTGCATGGCGCCGCTGATCGTGCAGGCGACCTTGAGCTTCTCCTCGGCCATCCTCGACGCCGCTGCGCTGGGCTTTCTGGGCCTGGGTGTACAACCCCCGACCCCGGAGTGGGGCACCATGCTGGCTTCGGCCCGGGACTACATCGAGCGCGCCTGGTGGGTAGTGAGCCTGCCTGGCCTGACCATCCTGCTCAGTGTGCTGGCAATCAACCTGATGGGCGACGGCCTGCGCGATGCGCTGGACCCGAAACTCAAGAACGCCGCCTGAGGAGAACGCCATGCCACTTCTACAAATCGACAACCTCAACGTGCGCTTCGGCGATGCCAATGCGGTGCCCGTGGTGGACGGCCTTGACCTGATGGTCGACGCCGGCGAAATCCTGGCGATCGTCGGTGAGTCCGGCTCGGGCAAATCGGTCACCATGATGGCCCTGATGGGCCTGATCGATGCCCCTGGGCGCATCACCGCCGACGCCCTGACATTCGACGGCACCGACATGCTCAAGCTCAGCGGCCGTCAGCGGCGCAAGGTGGTGGGCAAGGACATCGCCATGGTCTTCCAGGACCCGATGACCGCGCTCAACCCCAGCTACACCGTAGGCTTCCAGATCGAGGAAGTGCTGCGACAGCACCTGGGCCTGAAGGGCAAGGCTGCGCGCCAGCGTGCCCTGGAGCTTTTGAAGAAGGTCGAGATCCCGGCCGCCGAAAGCCGCCTGGACGCTTACCCGCACCAACTGTCCGGTGGCATGAGCCAGCGGGTGGCGATTGCCATGGCCATTGCCGGCGAACCCAAGCTGCTGATCGCCGACGAGCCGACCACGGCGCTGGACGTGACCATCCAGGCGCAGATCATGGAACTGCTGGTCAACCTGCAGAAGGAGCGCAACATGGCGCTCATCCTGATCACCCATGACCTGGCCGTGGTCGCCGAAACCGCCAAGCGCGTCTGCGTCATGTACGCCGGCCAAGCCGTGGAAGTGGGCCAGGTGCCTGAGCTGTTCGACGTGCCCGCGCACCCGTACAGCGAAGCGCTGCTGGCGGCGATCCCTGAACACAGCATCGGCGCCGAACGCCTGGCCACGCTGCCCGGCATCGTCCCCGGCCGTTACGACCGCCCGGCCGGCTGCCTGCTGTCGCCACGCTGCCCATACGTGCAGGACAACTGCCGGCGCCAACGCCCGCCCCTTGTCCCTCAGGCCCATAGCCTGGTGCGTTGCTTCTACCCGCTGAACCAGGAGGTGGCGTGATGAGCGTCGTTCTAACCGCTCGGGAGCTGACCCGGCATTACGAAGTGTCCCGCGGGCTGTTCAAGGGCCACGCCCTGGTACGCGCACTCAATGGCGTGTCATTCGAACTGGAAGCCGGCAAGACGCTGGCCGTGGTGGGTGAGTCCGGTTGTGGCAAGTCCACGCTGGCGCGCGCACTGACATTGATCGAAGAGCCCTCCTCCGGCTCCTTGCAGATCGACGGCACCGAGGTCAAAGGCGCCAGCAAAAGCGAGCGAAAGCAGCTACGCCGCGACGTCCAGATGGTGTTCCAGAGCCCCTATGCCTCGCTCAACCCACGGCAGAAAGTCGGCGATCAGTTGGCCGAGCCGCTGCTGATCAACACCTCGTTGAGCAAGGCCGAGCGCCGCGAAAAAGTGCAGAAGATGATGGAGCAGGTGGGCTTGCGGCCTGAGCACTACCAGCGCTACCCGCACATGTTCTCGGGCGGCCAGCGCCAGCGCATCGCCCTGGCCCGGGCGATGATGCTGCAACCCAAGGTGCTGGTGGCCGACGAACCGACCTCTGCGCTGGACGTTTCGATCCAGGCGCAGGTGTTGAACTTGTTCATGGACCTGCAGAAGGAGTTCAACACCGCCTACGTCTTCATCTCGCACAACCTGGCGGTGGTGCGGCATGTGGCGGACCAGGTGCTGGTGATGTACCTGGGGCGGCCGGCAGAGATGGGGCCGAAGGAAGATATCTACGAAAAGCCGCTGCACCCGTACACCCAGGCACTGCTTTCCGCGACACCGGCGATTCACCCGGACCCGTTGAAGCCGAAGATCCGCATTGCCGGTGAGCTGCCCAATCCGCTCAATCCCCCGGATGGGTGCGCATTTCACAAACGCTGCCCGTATGCGACCGAGCGGTGTGGCAAGGAAGAGCCAGCGTTTCGGCAAGTGGGGAGCCGGCAGGTGGCGTGTCATTATGCCGAGCAGTTTCTTTAAAGGGGCTTAGCCTCCATCGCCGGCAAGCCAGCTCCAGATAGTGCACTGCTTCGTCAACAGCACTGAACCTGGAGCTGGCTTGCCGGCGATGGGCCGCACTGCGGCCCCTAATGCCTCAATGCATGAATATCGCGATCAGAATGATCACCGGAATCGGTACCCCAAGCATCCACAGCAGTATCGAGCGCATGGTAATTCTCCTTGTTTAACGTTGAACGGTGCGGTGTGGAACGTAGTCGCCCTCAACCCACTGCACCCGGTCGCGCAGACGACCGCCATACAAGGCAGCCAAGCTGGCGAAGAAGGCCCCACACAGCAACGCGACGAAGGTCCACAGCGCTGTCCAGGCAGCGACCTTGGCAGCGGTGTCGGCTGCTTGTTTGGCATCGGTCTTCAGTTGTTGTACCTGGGCCATCACCTGGTCCACGCGCGCTTCAGCTTCGGCCTGGCTCAGGCGGGTACGCTGTGCGACCAACTGCGCCAGGTAAGCGCGGTCCTCGGCGGGCAACGCGCCGTCTCCTGCAATACCCTTAGCCAGAATGCGGGCCGCTACACCATTCGCAGCATCCTCGCTGACCGGCGCCGGGCCGTCGCCACGGAACAGGCTATCGACGAAGTAGCCCATCGAGTCATTGTCACTACTGGTGGCCGACGAAGCACCTGCGGCAGCAGATACGGTGGCCGCCTGGGAAGCCGCACTGGCACCTGCGCCCACCAGGTTACCGGCAGCACCCAGTATCAGCATCGCTGCTACCAAAGTGGCCACCGCCCAGGATAGGAAGCCATGCGCGGTATCACGAAAGTACACTTCATCGCCGTGCAAGTTTGCCCACTTCACACGCAGCCGACCCGCGATGTAACCGCCGAGGCCTGAAGCAATGATCTGGGTCACCAGCAGCCAGACGATGGTCGAAACGCCCAGCGCTTTTGCACTCGCGCCTTCGTCAGCCCACGGCGAGGTGGCCGCAAAGCCAAGGCCGGCGCCCAGTACCACAAGTATCAGGGACACCGACGCAGCGGCGGCCGCGCCAGCGAAGATCGCCGCCCAGGAAACACCTGAGCGGCTTTGCGTATCTACAACGGGATAGTCGGCAGGGGTGATCATGATGTGTGCGCCTTTATGTTGTTAGCGAAAATTCCATTCGCGCATTAACCATTGCAGCGGCTGTGCCAGTTGTGTCAAAAAATGACATGTAGCCAAATCAATGGCTTAGCTCAATCGCGCGTCCTAGGACCGTGCAAAACACCCGAATCGAGGCACGCGACTCAGGGTTTATGCAACGCTCGCGAAGGCCGCCCCACGCATCCCAGGGCCCACAGACTTGCCTGCTTGCCCCCTCCCCGGCACTATCAACCCATGACCCCAATCCTCCTTGCCGACGGCCCTGAGCAAACGCCCATCACCGCCGAAACCGTCCTGCGCTACCACCTGTGCTGGAAGCACCGCGACCTCGACGGGGTGATTGCGCTGTATCACCCGGACGTGCAGTACCATGACTTTTTCCAGAACCGCGTACTCGGTTACGACGCGTTGCGTGACTACGTCCGCGCCAGCCTGCCCCACGAGGCTGGCGAGGACATCGTCCATGGTGACCGCATCCGCGTAGATGGCAGCACGGCATTCATCCAATACCAGGTCACGGTGCAGGGCGGTGAAGGCTTGGTGGCCTTTCAGTCCAGCGAAGCGATCACGGTCAAGGACGGGCTGATCTGGCGGGTCAACGAGTACGCCACCCTGGTGCGCCATGGCACCGCTGCCACGGTCAGCCATGGCCCGCGCCCGGCGACCAGCCGCCTGGGCCTGTCACCGCGGCAGCTGTCGACCATGGCCCAGGACCTGGAGCACTACTTCCAGCGCCAGCGCCCCTACCTTGACCCGGACCTGGACCTGCAACAGGTCGCCGACGCCAGCGGCTACAGCCGCAACCAGATCTCCTACCTGCTCAACCAGGTGCTGGGGCAGAGCTTCTACCGCTACGTCAACCAGGCCCGGCTGCAGCACCTGATGGCCAGCCTGGATGACGCAAGCGTCGAGGCGCCGATCGACGACCTGGCGTTCAGCGCGGGCTTCAACTCCCTGTCGGCGTTCTACAAGTGCTTCCGCGAACATACCGGGCTTACGCCCAAGGCCTATCTGAAGCAAATTTCCCTGCGTGCACGCACGTAAGACAGCCATCCCCCAACGCCACTAGGATCGCCCACAGACCTTGACGGATGTGGAGCCGAACCCGATGCAACCTTTGCGCACGCTCAGCCTGTGGATGGACCAGCTCGAAGAGCCGCTGTGCGCCCGCCCCGCCCTGCGCGAAGACCTCGACGTCGATGTGTGCATCATCGGCGCTGGCTACACCGGGCTGTGGACCGCCTACTACCTCAAGCGCCAGGCGCCACAGCTGAACATCGCCGTGATCGAGGCCAACATTGCCGGCTTTGGCGCCTCTGGGCGCAATGGCGGCTGGCTGATGGGCAACATGCTCGGTGAAGACCGCCTGCTCGCCACCCTGTCGCCGCAACAACGCCGCGCCAGCATCGACCTGCTGCATGGCATCCCCGACGAAGTCCACAGCGTGCTGCAACGCGAAGGCATCGATTGCGACTACCGCAAAGGCGGCGTGCTGTATTGTGCGGCGCGCTACCCGGAACAGGAGCGCAGCCTGCGTGCGTACCTCGATGACCTTTACCGCCAAGGCATGACCGAGGATGACTACCGCTGGCTGCGCCCCGAGCAACTGGACCTGCAGCTGCGCGTGAGCAACGCCTACGGCGCGATCTACAGCCCGCATACCGCGACCATCCAACCGGCCAAGCTGGTGCGTGGCCTGGCCCGGGCGGTGGAAGCGCTGGGCGTGCCGATCTACGAAAACACCCCCGCCGTCGACTGGCAGCCCGGTGAGGTCCGTGCCCCCCTGGCGCGCATCCGCTGCCAGTGGATGGTCCCTGCTGTAGAGGGCTACGCTGCCAGCCTACCACCGCTGGGCAAGCATCAACTGCCGGTGCAGAGCCTGCTGGTAGCCACCGAGCCCTTGCCCGAATCGACCTGGGAGCAGATCGGCCTGTCACAGGGCCAGGCCTTCAGCGAAAGCAGCCGCCAGGTCACCTACGGCCAGCGTACCGCCGACAATCGCCTGGTATTCGGCGCCCGCGGTGGCTACCGCCTCGGCGGCAGGCTGCGTGAAGACTTCACCCTGACAGAGGCCGAAGTCGAACTGCGCCGCTACCTGTTCAGCGAGCTGTTCCCACAACTCAAGCATGTGCGTATCACCCATTCGTGGGGTGGCAACCTGGGCATGGCCCGGCGCTTCCGCCCGCACATGCTGTGTGACCGCCAGCGCGGCATTGCCCTGTCCGGCGGTTATGGCGGAGAAGGTGTCGGCGCCACCAACCTCGGTGGGCGCACCTTGGCCGCGCTGATCCTCAACCAGCACAACGAGCTGACCGCACAACCCTGGGTACTCGACAACCGCCCGCTGTCAAGCCTGGCCAGTTGGCCGCCCGAACCCTGCCGCTGGCTGGGCTACAACGCAATCATCCAGAGCTTCGTGCACGAAGACCGAACCCTCGCCAACCCCGCCACAGTGCCATGGCGGCGGCGCCTGGCCAGCTCGCTGGCGGACTTCATGGAAGGCTTCATGCGCTGACTTTCCTTTCACCCACACAGGATCCAACGGTAATGAGCATCACCCAGTTCAAACACACCGAAAGCGCCGTGCTGGACAGCTCCAACCCGGTTGCGGTGCCGCTTGGCGAACCCGTGGCAGTGACCTCGGTCACCTGCGTGGAGCGCAGCGATGGCGTGGAAACCGGCATCTGGGAATGCACGCCCGGGCGCTGGCGGCGGCAGATCGCGCAACAGGAGTTCTGCCACTTCATCAAGGGCCGCTGCACGTTCACCCCCGACGGCGGCCAACCCCTTCACATAGAAGCCGGAGACGCACTGATGCTACCGGCCAACAGCATGGGCATCTGGGATATCCAGGAAACCGTGCGCAAGACCTACGTACTCATCTTCTGATCCGCTGATCGCCTGCCTTCGAAAACAACAGACAAAGCAAGGTACTCCCGACATGCGCACCCTTCTCCTCGCTCCACTGATGCTGGCCGCCAGCGTGGCCAATGCCGCCGACTCGGTAAAAATCTACAACTGGTCCAGCTATGTGGCCCCCGACACCTTGCAGAAATTCCAGCAAACCACCGGCATCACCCCGACCTACGACGTGTACGACAGCAACGAAACCCTCGACGGCAAGCTGATGACCGGCAACTCCGGCTACGACGTGGTGTTTCCTTCCAACCACTTCATGGCCCGACAGATTCAGGGCAAGGCGCTGAAGAAGCTGGACAAGTCGCAGCTCCCTGACTGGAAAAACCTCAACCCGGTGCTGCTCAAGGCGCTGGAGGTCAACGACCCTGGCAACCAGTACGGTTTTCCATACCTGTGGGGCAGTACCGGGATCGGCTACAACATCGACAAGGTCAAAGCCGTGCTCGGTGACAACGCCCCGGTGGATTCGTGGGACCTGATCTTCAAGCCCGAGTACATGAGCAAGCTCAAGAGCTGTGGGGTTGCCGTGCTCGACAACGGCCCTGAACTGCTACCCATCGCCCTGCACTACCTGGGGCTGCCGCACCACAGCAAAGACCCGAAGGACTACCAGAAGGCCAAGGACCTGCTGATGACGGTGCGCCCGTACATCAGCTACTTCCATTCCTCCAAGTACACCGGTGACCTGGCCAATGGCGATATCTGCGTGGTTGTAGGGTTCTCGGGTGATGTGCTGCAGGCGAAGAACCGCGCCGATGAAGCCAAGAATGGGGTGAAAGTCGGCTATTCGATCCCCAAGGAGGGCGCGCCGATGTGGTTCGACATGGTTGCCATGCCAGCCGATGCACCGGATGAGAAGGCGGGCTATGCCTACATGAATTACCTGTTGCAGCCGCAGGTGATGGCCAACATCAGTAACCATGTGCAGTACGCCAACGGCAACCTCAAGGCCGACGCCCTGGTGGACCCGAGCCTCAAGGGCAATACCATGATTTATCCGAGCGAAGAGATGATGGGCAAGCTGTACGCGCTGGAGGCGATGCCGGCAAAGATCGACCGCATTCGTACGCGGATCTGGACCAGCATCAAGGCAGGGAACTGACGGCAGCGGCAAGCGGCAAGCTACAAGCGGCAAGCTGCAAGAAAAGCGGGCCAACGCAGGCTCGCTTCCTCTTGCAGCTTGAAGCTTGAAGCTTGCCGCTGCCCTTAGTGGTGCTCGCGAGTGGCGCGGAACTTGACGTCCGGCCAGCGCTCTTCCATCAGCGACAGGTTGACCCGGGTCGGGGCCAGGTAGGTCAGGTGACCGCCACCGTCGATCGCCAGGTTTTCCATGGCCTTGACCTGGAAGTCTTCGAGCTTCTTCTTGTCGTCGCAGCTGATCCAGCGTGCCGACCACACGGTGATAGGCTCGTAGGCGCACTCGACCTTGTACTCTTCCTTCAGGCGGCTGGCGACCACGTCGAACTGCAGCACACCCACCGCACCGAGGATGATGTCGTTGCTGCGCTCAGGGAAGAACACCTGGGTCGCACCTTCTTCGGCCAGCTGTTGCAGGCCCTGGCGCAGCTGCTTGGATTTCAGCGGGTCCTTCAGGCGCACGCGGCGGAACAGTTCCGGGGCGAAGTGCGGGATACCGGTGAAGCCCAGCGCCTCGCCTTCGGTGAAGGTGTCGCCGATCTGGATGGTGCCATGGTTGTGCAAGCCGATGATGTCGCCGGCATAGGCTTCTTCGAGCTGCTCGCGCTCGGACGAGAAGAAGGTCAGCGCGTCACCGATACGCAAGTCCTTGCCGGTACGCACGTGACGCATCTTCATGCCCTTCTCGTACTTGCCCGAGCAAATGCGCATGAAGGCGATACGGTCGCGGTGTTTCGGGTCCATGTTCGCCTGGATCTTGAACACGAAGCCAGTGAACTTCTCCTCGACCGGCTCCACGGTACGCTCGTGGGCTACACGGGCCAGCGGGCGCGGCGCCCAATCGACAACGGCGTCAAGTACATGGTCGACACCGAAGTTACCCAGTGCGGTACCGAAGAACACCGGCGTCAGCTGGCCACTGATGAACTCGTCCTGATCGAACTCATGGCAGGCGCCCTGCACCAACTCGAGCTGCTCCAGGAAGCGGTCATACTCGTCACCCAGGTGAGCACGGGCTTCATCAGAGTCGAGTTTCTCGATGATCTTCGCCTCGGTACGCTCATGGCCGTGGCCCGGGGTGTAGACAATGATGTAGTCGCCGGCAAGGTGGTACACACCCTTGAAGTCGCGATAGCAACCGATCGGCCAGGTGATCGGCGCCGCCTTGATCTTCAGAACTGCTTCGATCTCGTCGAGCAGTTCGATCGGGTCGCGGATGTCACGGTCGAGTTTGTTGATGAAGCTGACGATGGGCGTGTCGCGCAGGCGGCAGACATCCATCAAGGCGATGGTCCGCGGCTCTACACCTTTACCGCCGTCGAGCACCATCAGCGCCGAGTCCACTGCCGTCAGCGTGCGGTAGGTGTCTTCCGAGAAGTCTTCGTGGCCGGGGGTGTCGAGCAGGTTGATCATGTGCTCGCGGTACGGGAACTGCATCACCGAGGTGGTGATGGAAATACCGCGCTGCTTCTCCATTTCCATCCAGTCGGAGGTGGCGTGGCGGTCGGACTTGCGCGACTTCACGGTACCGGCGACGGCAATGGCCTTGCCCATCAGCAGGAGTTTCTCGGTGATGGTGGTCTTACCGGCGTCGGGGTGGGAAATGATTGCGAAAGTGCGGCGCTTCGCGACTTCGGCGGCCTGGTTGGTCATGGGAAATCGCCTGACTGGGGGATTCAAAAAGGGGCGATATCATACCTGATGTTGGGCAGGGACCAAAATCTGATCCCCGCCGTTGGTCAACGATGCTCGATCGGGCACGATTCGCCTGCTGCTCAGAAAAGTTGTCCAGCGTCACAGGTGGGGCAGATAGCAGGTAAACCAACGCCTTTAGGCAAGATTCACGTTGTTTTTTAGTACGAAAAAACACTCGCCCCAGTGATTAACACTGGCCAAATGCCGCCCCAGATGGGAACCTTTACGCCCTCGGAGACGTCCACTCCCCTGCAACCCGCTTCGCTTGGGGACTGGTTTGATCAGCATTTTCGGGCCCGACGGGGTTCGGCTCATGGTCTGATTGCTGCCTTGCGCAAGCGTCACGCTGCTAATCGCGAACACACCACTCGCCGCCAGCCATGGCCGGCCATAAAAAGAGTGTGCTCGCCGACAACACAAGGAGTCCACCTGTGGCTACACGCTACGGAAAAGGGCTGTTGGGATGGGCCGCCGTGCTCGTCATCCTGGCCCTGCTGATCCACTGGATCGGCATCGACACGATCGCGCGTTATCGCGATGATCTTGGGTTCTACCTGCAAGCGCACCTGGTATTGGTGCTGGCTTCGATGGCGGCGGCGTTGGCCGTGGGCATCCCCGCCGGCATTGCCTTGAGTCGACCGCACCGGGTCGACAAAGCCGAGCGCTTCATGCAGTTCTTCAACGTTGGCAACACCATTCCCCCTCTGGCCGTTCTGGCCATCGCGCTCAGTGTCCTGGGCATCGGCGCCGGGCCCGCGATCTTCGCGCTGTTCCTCGCCTCCCTCCTGCCAATCGTACGCAACACCTACGAAGGCCTGAAAAACGTCCCCGCCTCGCTCAAGGAAGCCGCCACCGGCATCGGCATGACCCCGCGCCAGCGACTCTGGCAAGTGGAACTGCCCAATGCGGTACCGATCATCGTCGGTGGAGTGCGTGTGGCTCTGGCGCTGAACGTGGGCACTGCGCCCCTGGCGTTCCTGATCGGTGCCAACAGCCTCGGCAGCCTGATCTTCCCCGGCATTGCCCTGAACAACCAGCCACAGCTGCTGCTTGGCGCGGCCTGCACGGCGTTGCTGGCCCTGGCGCTGGATGCCGCGGTGAGTTTCTCCAGCAAGCGCTGGCTGGAACGTGGCCTGGCCCAATAAAAAGAGGGAACGTATGAAGAAGAGAATCGCCTTGCTGCTGGGCGCGGCCCTGCTGTTCGCAGGCTTTGCCCAGGCGGCGGAAAAACCCGTGGTGCGCATCGGCGCACGGGTGTTCACCGAACAGACCGTACTCGCCGAAATCACCGCCCAATACCTGCGCGCCAATGGCTTCGATGTGCGCGTCACCGGTGGCCTTGGCAGCAGCCTCGCTCGGCAGGCCCAAGAGACTGGCCAGCTGGACTTGATGTGGGAGTACACCGGCGTGTCGCTGGTGTCCTACAACCACATCGAGGAGCGCATGCCCAGTGC